>NZ_CP024201.1:2873863-3193181 GCF_002749615.1 Caulobacter mirabilis | reverse complement strand
CTCCGGGCGCGAAGACGCCGTCCATGATCTGGACCTTGTTCCCGGGCGTGAAGATGTAGGTCATGTTCGGCTGGCCGGGCAGGGTGAAGATCGGCGTGGGGATTGGCGTCTTGCCCACCTTGGCCAGGCCGAACACGTAGCCCTCCTGGGGCATGAAGGCGTTGGACGTGATGCCGACGGTCCCCGGCTGCGAACGGCCCGGGACGACCTGGGTGAAGCCGGGACCGCCGGCGTCGAACATGGCCATGTCGGCGTTGGCCGGGTCCACCGGGACCACGCCGCCCGACTGGACCACCGTGCCGGGAACAAGACCGTTCGGCGTCGTGCCCCAGTAGGCGTAGAGGCTGTCGTCATAGACGATGCTGTCGAAACCGCCGGACAGCACGTGCGGGAAGACGAGCCAGGCATTGCTGAGCGGGTTCTGCGAGATCTCGTCGTGCGAGACGATGAAGGCCGCGTAGCTCGTTGTGTTCCCGGACTGGTTCCAGATCTGGATCGTATGCGTCGCCATGGTCGCCTCCCCGATGTGGCCGGCAGGCTAGGCGACCCGTGTTCTCCGATCAATCGCAGGGCGAGTGGCTCGACGAGAAAGATCGGGTGGCCACGCCGCCGGGGCGGGCGACGGCGTGGCCGGTCCGGTCAGCGGTGGAACACGTCGAACGCGACATTCAAGCCGTCGGCGCCGACTTCCGCTCTTACCGGACGTCTCGCGTCCCGGATGCGATGGACGAAACTGGCCGTGGCGCGATCTCCGCACACCACCTCATGGACCTCTGGATCGCCGACCGCGACGGGATGGCCGTGCCGATCCTTCAGCCGCAGGGACAGGGCGTCCTCCGCCAGCGGCGGCTGATGACGCGGCCGCGTGACCACGACATGAGCTTCCAGGTCGTGGCTGATCAGGTTGCGGGCGGCGTGCACGGCCACGATGCGGTCTCCGTCCTGCAGTCCGCTGCAGCCGCAGCGTCCCTTGCCCGAGGTCGCCGCCGACGAAGAGACGGCGGGCGACGTCGCCGCCAGCATGCCGCTGACGGTCCAGGACCGGGTGACCAGAGTCGTGGCGTTGGACATGTCGATCAGGCTGCCCTGGAACGACAGGTTCACGGTGTAGCTGTTCTGGGCGCTGACGTTGGTGAAGCCGGGGGCGTCGGTCATGGTGAAGCCGCAGCCGGTCGCCTGATCGGTGACCTGGCCGGTCATGTACTTGTCCAGATCGCTGGGCGGGCACGACCGGTGGCCATAGGCGGTGCAGGAGCCCGAGGGGCAGCCGTCCTCCTGGTAGACGTTGGACGACATCACCGTCGATCCGCACAGGACGTGGGTGATCACCGACCCGTTCACCATGAAGGCGCCCATCACATACTGGCGGTACTCGCCGGACGAGCAGTTGGTGCTGGAGTCGTTGGTGAAGGTGGCCGTGTTGGTGAACGGCGCGGTGAAGGTCGAGCCGTTCAGGGTCGGCGCGAGATTGCCGACGGGGGTGATGAAGCTGCTGTAGTTGAGGGGCATCGAAGCTGGCCTTTGCTGCGGGCGCACGGAAGCGGTCGGCCGCGAAGCGCGGCCGCGCGGGCGGTTCGCGAGAGGAAGGAAAGGGAGCGGGGCCCGGCCAGGGCGGCTGGAGACGCGGCCGAGCCCCGCTCGGGTCGAGCGCTAGCTGTACTCGACCGTCCAGCCGCCGTTGGCGTTCTGGATCACCGTGGCGACGGTCTGGGGCAGGCCGGTGAAGTCGATCATCGCCGACTGGGTGGAGGTCACCGAGACGTCGATCACTTCGCCGGCCGTATAGGAGCCGTCGGCGACGTAGAACTGGACCACCGGCGTGACGTTGAAGGTGTCGTTCGGCTGGGCCAGGAAGGTCGCCACCGGGGCCGGGACCGCGGTCTGCCCGGCCTTGGCCATGCCGAACACGAAACCGCTGGCGGCGGTGAAGTCCTGCTCGGCGACGATGCGGTACGAACCGGTCATCGCGCCGCCGTGGGTCACCGGTCCGAAGCCGTACGGGGCCTGGCCGGAGAAATCGACGCTGTCCTGCTGGGCCGTGTCGACCAGGGCGGTGCCGCCCCACGACATCACCGTGCCGGGCGACAGCTCCTCGGGCGTCGCGCCCCAGTAGGCGTAGGTGGTGTCGGTGTAGGTCACCGAGTCGAAGCCGTTGTTGGTGATGCTCGGGAAGGTCGCCCAGGCGTTGGTGTAGACCTGCGGATTGCCGCCGGACCCGGTGACGATGGGCGGCTTCATGAAGGCGACGTAGCTCTTCGAGAAGCCCGAGTTGTTGAGGATCTGGATCGTATAGGTAGCCATGGAGCGCCTTTCGAAAACTGTGAAGCAGGCGCGGGAATTCGCGACCTGCCGGCGCGCAGGGGTCCTCGTTCTCCCCGACGTCGCACTCGGCTTGGTCAAGAAGGCGTTGAGGTGATGCCCGGTGTTGCTTGGCGGGGTGGCGGAAGTCCCCTGCGCAGGAAGAACGCTACCAAGTCTCTACTTTCGGGAGCAGGGGGGATGACTTGCACGGGGCGCAAACGGGCGGGGTTTGTCTTGCGTCGAGTGCAAGCGGGGGCGCCTATGTGCTGGGAACCACCACCACCGTCATCCTCGCGCTTGTCGCGAGGACCCATGCGTGGTGAGGCGGACGGGAAGGCGCGACATTTCCGCTACCCGTGTTCATGGGTCCTCGCGACGAGCGCGAGGACGACGGGGAAGAGGGGCTACGGGATCAGGCGCGCGTAGCTGAGGAACCGCAGAAGGTCCTCCCGGGACCGGTCGTCGAACCGGCGGATGGCGCGCAGCAGTTCGAACTCGTCGGCGCGCAGGACGAGGTCCTTGGGCGCGTCCATCTCGCCGCGTCCCAGGATCAGCCAGTCCATCGAGACGTCCAGGACTTCGGCGATGCGGGCGGCGTGCTGCAGCGACATGGCGCCGTCCTGCCTCCAGCGGCTGATCGCGCTCTCGTTGACGTTCAGGTCGTTCGCCAGAACGAGCATCTTGGAGATGCCGCGCCACCGGATGGCGGCCGTCAGCCTCTCCCCCCTCGATGACATGCCTACCCCCGCGGCGAGAGCGAGGTCCCGCGCGCACCGGCAGGCCCTGGCTCCGACCCGCCTCTCCCAAGCAGCGGTCGTGAATACAACCTAGGGTATTTATCCACGGGGCCTGTGGAAAAACAACCGAAGCGCGATTCGTGTCAGCGACGGACCACCTGGGAGGCCCTGTCGGCTGGCGTCAGTTCATCCGGCGCATGGCGCCAGGCAGATGCAGGGAGAATGCGGGAATCTCGACATCGAAGGCTTCGCCCTCGTCGGTGAGCATCTGGTAGCTTCCGCGCATCGCGCCTGACGAGGTGCCCAACGGGCAGCCGGAGGTATAGCGGAAGGCCTCGCGCGGCTTCAGGTGCGGCTGCTCGCCGACGACGCCGGCCCCCTTCACCTCTTCCACCCGGTTCCAGGCGTCGGTGATGATCCAGTGGCGCGAGATCAGGGTGACCGTCTCGGTCCCGTGGTTCTCGATCTCGATCGTATAGGCCCAGTTCCAGCGGCCCTCGTCGGGGCTGGAGCTCTCCGCCAGATAGGAGGGGGCGACCCGCACGACGATGTCGCGCGTGCGGGCCTCGTACACCGGATTGTCCGGCGTTCCTCTCCGGCGGATGCGACTCATCAGGCGGCGTCCAGCGCCCGGGCGATGTCGCGCGACAGGTCGCGGACGTCTTCCAGGCCGACCGACATGCGGACGAAGCCTTCGGTCAGGCCGATCTCCAGCCGCTTCTCCTCGGGCATGGCCCGGTGGGTGGTGGTGGAGGGATGGGTGGCCATCGACTTGGCGTCTCCAAGGTTGTTGGAGATGTCGACGATCTCCAGCGCGTCGAGGAAACGCCAGGCGGCCTCGCGCGATCCCAGGTCGAAGGCAAGCAGGTTCGAGTGGCCGGTCATCTGCTTGGCGATGATCGCCGCCTGCGGATGGTCGGCGCGGCCCGGATAGAGCACGCGGGAGACCTTCCTATGGTCGCCTATCAGGTCGGCCAGCACGCCGGCGGTCTCGGTCTGGCGGCGCACGCGCAGGTCCAGAGTCTCCAGGCCCTTGAGCAGGATCCAGGCGTTGAACGGCGAGATCGCCGGCCCGGTGTGCCGGATGATGTCGCGGTAGTGCTCCTCGATGAAGTCCTTGCCGCCCAGGATCGCGCCGCCCAGCACCCGGCCTTGGCCGTCGATGTGCTTGGTGGCCGAGTAGACGACGATGTCCGCGCCGAGTTGCAGCGGCTTCTGGAAGATCGGGGTGCCGAAGACGTTGTCGACGACCACCTTGGCGCCGGCGGCGTGGGCGATCTTGGCCACCTCGGCGATGTCGGTGACTTCCAGCAGCGGATTGGCCGGGGTCTCGATCAGCACCGCGCGGGTGTTGGGCCGCATGGCCGCTTCCCAGGCCTTCAGGTCGGTGGCGTCGACGAAGGTCGTCTCGACGCCGAACCGGGGCAGGTACTGCGAGATGATCCAGTTGCACGACCCGAACAGGGCCTTGCCGGCGACCAGGTGGTCGCCCGCCTTGAGCAGGCCGGTCAGCGCGACGTGCACGGCGGCCATGCCCGAGGCCAGGCCGCGACAGTGTTCAGCGCCCTCGAGCAGAGCCAGGCGCTCCTCGAACATCTGGGTGGTGGGGTTGGCGTAGCGCGAATAGACGAAGCCCGGCTCCTCGCCCGAGAAGCGGCGGTCGGCGGCCTCGGCGCTGCCGTAGGCGAAGCTCTGGGTCAGATAGAGCGCCTCGGCGGTCTCGCCGTGGTTGGAGCGGTTCAATCCGCCGCGGATCAGGCGGGTCGCGTCCGCCCAGCTGTTCGGGTCTTCGGCCATGGCTACGGCTTTCGTTCGAGTGGGGAGGGCGGCATGAACAGGAAACCGGGCCCCTAGGTCAAGGAGACCCGCTTGCCGGAATGCTGAAAAGGGTTGGAGCGGGGCTGGGGGCGAGGTGGCCGCCCGCCGCGCCGCGGGCGGGAAAGCGTGGAGAAACATGCATCTTCGTCGATCCGTCACTTGCCATCCGGCGTCCGTGCCGTGAGTAATGGCCCAACGATGATCGACGCTCATTCCGCAGGCATCCTGCCCTGCCAAGCCATCGAGGATCTGATCGCCCAGGAGGCCATCGGGTCGCTCACGCCCTTCGACGCGGACCAGGTCCAACCGGCCAGTCTCGACCTGCGGCTCGCCGAGAGGGCTTGGCGGGTCCGCGCCTCGTTCCTGCCCCGCGGGAAGCGGGTGAAGGAGCGCTTGCTGGACGTCTCCATGCACGAACTCGACCTGACCAAGGGGGCGGTGTTCGAGCGTGGCTGCGTCTACATCGCCGAGGTGCAGGAGCGCCTGGCTCTGCCGGGCGGCGTGGCGGCCCGCGGCAACCCCAAGAGTTCGACCGGCCGGGTCGACGTCTTCGTGCGCCTGCTGACCGACTACGGCGCGGCCTTCGATGACGTGGCCGAGGGCTACGAAGGGCCGCTCTACGTCGAGATCGCCCCCCAGACCTTCTCCGTGCTGGCGCGGACCGGCACGCGGCTGAATCAGCTTCGCCTCAAGCGGGGGCTGGTGCCGCACCTGTCGACGCGCGACGTCGGCGTGGACCTGTCGACCGGAATGGTCGGCTTCCGGGGGCGGCGCCATGCGGGCGTCATCGACCTGGACAAGGAAGACGGCCACGATCCGCGCGATTTCTGGGAGCCGCTCGAAGCGCGTAACGGCGAGCTGCTGCTCGATCCGAACGAGTTCTACATCCTGGCCTCGAAGGACGATGTGGTCATCCCGGTGCTGGAGGCGGCGGAGATGACCCCGATCGATCCGGCGGTCGGCGAGTTCCGCGTCCACTACGCAGGCTTCTTCGATCCGGGTTTCGGCGCCGAGGAGACGCTGTCCAAGGGCTCCAAGGGCGTGCTCGAGGTGCGCAGTCGCGAGACGCCGTTCCTGCTGGAGGACGGCCAGACGGTCGCGCGGCTGGTCTACGAACCGCTCACCGCCCAGCCCCAACGTCTCTACGGCGAGGGCGGGTCCCACTATCTGCGGCAGGGCCTGAAGCTGTCGAAGCACTTCCGGCCCTGGAAGTGATCTTGCGGCGTACGCTGGGGCGGGGGCTCGCGGGTCTGCTCCTGGCGTTTGGCGTCCATGTCGCCGCCTGGGCGGCGCCGCCGCTGTGGGTCGTGCGCGACGCCGATTCGACCCTTTATCTGTTCGGGACGATGCATGTCCTGACCGCGGACGCCGACTGGCGCACGCCGATCTTCGACAAGGCGCTGGCGGAGTCGTCGCGGGTCTGGCTGGAGATGGACACGCAGGCGACGCCGGAGGCCATGGCCCGGCTGGTCGTGGACCTCGGGATCGACCGCAAGACGCCGCTGGCCGCCAAGGTCTCGCCGACGGTCATGGCGGCGATCCGGGAGCGCGTGAAGGGGCAGCCGAAGCTGGCCGAGATGGCCGAGCACATGCGCCCCTGGGCCGCGGCGATGATGATCCAGGCGATGCCGACGCTCGCCGCGGGCCAGACCTCGGAAGCGGGGGCGGACGCGACCCTCACACGGGGCGTCCGGGAAAGCGGCAAGACCGTTCTGTTCTTCGAGACGCCAGAGGCGCAGCTGCGCTTCTTCGCCGATCTGCCCGAGGCGGTGCAGGTCCAGTTCCTGGAAGACAGCCTGGACCAGGCCGGCGGCAAGGGGCGGACTCCCGCCGAGACGCAGGCCGCCTGGATCGCCGGCGACGAGCGCCTGCTGGGCGATGGCGTCGCCGCCGACATGCGGGCCAAGCGGCCGGCGCTCTATGACGCCTTCGTGCGCCGTCGGAACGCGGCCTGGACGGCGCTTTTGATGCAGGATCTCGCCGGCTCGGGGACGGCGATGGTCGCGGTTGGGGCGCTGCACATGGCCGGCGAAGACGGACTCGTCGCGCAGCTGCGAGCCGGGGGCTTCACGGTCGAGCGGGTGCAGTAGGTCAAGCGCTCTCACCAATTTGTCTAGGGTGCTTGACATGATCCGCGAGTCTGTGTGACAAGCAGACTTGTCATAAAGCAAAGGAACGACGACGTGCCTGCTCCCAAGTCCGCCAAGCGCCAGGCCAACACGGGCCGCCTGCTGGGGCTCTGTCTGATCGTCGGTCTGCTTGCGGGCGGCGTCGCCGCAGCGGTCAGCCATCTGACGCCGATCCCCGCGTCCATCGCCAACGCCGGCGCCATGCTGATCGTCGGCGCCCTGGCGCTGTGGTGGTCGCGCAACTGGTGGCTCAGCGTCGATGAAGGGGTGCGCGAGGCGCACAAGTTCGGCTGGTTCTGGGGCGGTTCGGCCGGCCTCCTGGTTTCCGGCGCCATCGCCCTGGGCCTGCAAGGCTTGGCCGACAGCGGGCTCGCCCAGTTCGGGATCGCTCCCCGGGACGCTGGGCTGGTGGCCACAGGCGCCTTCATCACCCTGACCCTGATGATCGTCGGCTACGGCGTCGGCTGGGCCGGTTGGTGGATCGCCCGCCGCTGATCCCGCGTCGCAAGGAGACCGACATGCAAGCGTACAGAAGCCCCGCGGCCAAACGCTACCTGCGCCGCTTCCTGCCGACGATATTCGCCTACGTCCTGATCATCCTGGGCGTGAGCTGGGCCTTCGAGCATTTCCATCCGACCGGGCCGCTGGCCTGGGCGCTGGCGGTCCTGCCGGCGATCCCGATCCTGGCGATGATCGCCATCATGGGGCTCTATCTCAAGGATGAGGGCGACGAGTTCCAGCGCAACATCCTGGTCGAGGCGATGATCTGGGGCGTCGGCCTGACCCTGACGGTGATGACCGTCTGGGGTTTCCTCGAGCTCTACGCCGCCGCTCCCAAGCTGCCGAGCTTCTTCGCCTTCCCGATCTTCTGCGTCGGCATGGGCTTGGCCCAGCCTTTCGTCCGCCGGCGGTATCAATGAAGAACCGTCTCAAGGTGCTGCGCGCCGAGCGCGACTGGAGCCAGGCCGATCTGGCCGAGCGCCTGGAGGTCTCCCGCCAGACCATCAATGCGCTCGAGACCGGCAAGTACGACCCCAGTCTGCCGCTGGCCTTCAAGATCGCCCGCCTGTTCGAACAGCCGATCGAAGCCATCTTCGATGACGGCGAATGACCGAGGGGACGAGATGACCGACACCGTTTCCGCCCGTCGCCCCAATCACGTCCGCCTGCTGCTCGCCGCCGGCGGCATGACGGCCGGGGGCTTCGCGGGTTTCCTCAGCATCCGGGCCGCGGATCTCGGCGCCTTCGAGGCGGCCGTGTTCGAGCCGTCCGAGCTGGCGTCCCTGTTCATCGCCCTGGTGCTCGTGGCGACCGGCCTGTTCGTTCTGGCGATGAGCCTGAGCCGCAAGGTCGCGGCCAGGGCCTTCGACCCTGACGGGGATGGCCGCGTGCTGCCGGGAATGATGAGCTTCTACCGGCTGCAAGCCGCGCTGCAGCTCTTGGCCGGGATCCTGCTGGCGCTGCCGGTGTTGGCGATCCGCCTGTTCCCGGCGGGAGTCCAGACCCCCGCTGTCGCGACCATGGTCATGGTGACGGCGCTGTTCCTGATCCAGACGGTGGCCAACCTGACGGTCTGGCGGCGGGCCGACGAAATGACCCGCCGGATGATCGCCGACGCGGCGGTGGCCAGCTTCTGGGTCCTGAGCAGCGCGCTGTTCCTGTGGGCCGCAGCGGAGAAGCTGGGCCTGGCGCCGGCCCTGTCCAGCTGGGACGCGCTGACCGTCATGATGGCTGTCTACCTTTTGATTTCCTCAACGCTGGCGGTTCGCCGCGGCTTCGCCTGACCTTTTCGGAGTGTCCTCCATGCGCCTGCTTCCCGCCATCCTGGCGGCCGCCGCTCTGTTGCTGCCCGCCCTGGCCTCCGCCGCGGAGCCGACCCGTTTCACCGTCGAGGTGCGCGGGAAGGGGCCTGACGTGATCCTGATCCCCGGCCTGACCTCCTCGCGTGAGGTCTGGGCCGACACCGTCAAGCAGCTGGAAGGCCGCTATCGCCTGCATCTGATCCAGGTCAACGGCTTCGCCGGCGCCCCGGCCGGAGCCAACGCCCAGGGCGCGGTGGTCGAGCCGCTGGAGGAGGAGATCGCCGCCTACATCGCCGATCGCAAGCTCAAGCAACCGGCGGTGATCGGCCACTCGATGGGCGGCTTCACCGGCCTGCTGCTGGCCGAGCGGCATCCCGAGGCGGTGGGCAAGGTGATGATCGTCGACGCCCTGCCGTTCTTCAGCGTGCTCGTCGGCGGTCCCAGCGCCACCGTGGACGGGATCAAGCCGCAGGCCGGCGCCCTGCGCGACCAGATGCTGGCCCAGACGCCGGAAGCCTTCGCCGCCGGCCAGAAGGGCACGATGACCCGGCTGGTCAAGTCGCCGGAAGGGCTGGAGAAGGCCGTGGCCTGGTCGCTGGCCAGCGATCGCGGCGTCGTCGCCCGGGCCATGTACGACGTCATGACCACCGATCTGCGCGCCGCGCTGCCAGGGGTGAAAACGCCGATCACCGTGGTCTACGCCCGCGACGACAAGGCGATGGGTCCGATGGGCGCCTTCGTGGGCCAGCTCTATCAGAGCCAGTACGCCGCCCTGCCGAACAAGACCCTCGTCGAGGTCGACGACGCCTTGCATTTCGTCATGTTCGACCAGCCGGCGGCCTTCGCCAAGGCCGTCGACGCCTTCCTGCAGTAATCGCCTCCCAAGTCGCCGCGAAGGGTTCCCCGCCGTGTTCCAACGTTTCAGACATCTCGCCGCCGCTTCCGTCGCCGCCGTCGCGGTGGTCCTGACCGCCGCCTCGCCGGCGGCCGCCGAACCCGCGCTCTGGGTGGTGAAGGACGAGGACTCCACCCTCTACCTGTTCGGCACGGTTCACGTGCTGAAGCCCGACACGCCCTGGCGCAGCGCCGGCGTCGACAAGGCCCTGGCCGAGTCGTCCGAGCTCTGGATCGAGGTCGAGGCCGACGATCCGGCCGTGATGCAGCCTCTGGTCCTCAAGTACGGAATCGACCCGGCCAAGCCGCTGTCCAGCAAGATGACGCCGCAGATGGCCAAGGACCTTCAGGCCGCGGCGGCCGGCATGGGCGCCTCGGCCCAGGCGCTGGAGCCGATGCGGCCCTGGCTGGCGGCCCTGACGCTCAGCGTCGTGCCGATGATCAAGGCCGGCTACGATCCCAAGAGCGGGGTGGAGGCCAAGCTCAAGACGGCCGCCGTCGCCGCCGGCAAACCGGTCCGCACGTTGGAGACGCCCGAGGAGCAGGTCCGCTTCTTCGCCGACCTGCCGCCGGCGACCGAGCTGGACCTTCTGCGTTCGGCGCTGGAGGAAGCCGGCGAGGGCGCCGCGATGCTCGACGAGCTGGTCGCGGCCTGGAGCAAGGGCGACGTGGCGACGCTCGACCGCCTGATGAGCGAGAAGATGAAGGACGAGTACCCGGCCATCTACGACGTCCTGCTGGCGCAGCGGAACAGGACCTGGGCCGAGTCCATCACCCGCATGCTGGACGGCAAGGGTACGGCCCTGATCGCCGTCGGCGCGGGTCACCTGGTCGGCGCCGACAGCGTCCAGGCTCAGCTCGCCAAGCGCGGGATCAGGGCCGAGCGGGTCAACTAGCCGAAGGCGGCGCGGCGGTTCAGGCCGCCGCGCCCGCCTGAGGTCGCAGGTAGATCGACCGCTTGGGCGTGCTCATCACCCGATGCAGCATCGGGACGAAGGCCTCCAGCGGCATGGACTCGTAGTTCGGGTCGAACGCGGCCTGGTCGTACAGATGGCAGAACTGGGCCGTGTACTCGAAGTGCGGATGGCCGCGGAACTGCTCGCGCATGTCGCGGTCCAGGCCCAGATGGTGGAAAAAGTAGTAGCCCTGGAAGATGCCATGCTGCTGGACCATCCAGTGGTTGGCCTCCGACACGAAGGGGAAGACCATCGCCGCGCCGATGTCGGGATGGTTCCTGGGGCACAGCACGTCGCCGATGTCGTGCAGCAGCGCGCAGACTACATACTCCTCGTCGCGGCCGTCCCGGAAGGCGCGGGTGGCGGTCTGCAGGCTATGCTCGAGCCGGTCGACGACGAAGCCGCCGCAGTCGCCTTTCAGCAGGTTCAGGTGAGACACGATCCGCTCCGGCAGCTCGCGCCCGTATTGGGCGGAGGCCCCGGCGATGATCGCCCAGTCTTCCTGGGTGCTCTCGGTCATGGCGTGGAACTTCGCCCGCGCTTCCTCGCCGTGCTCGCCGTCGGCCATCGCCTCGTCCTCCCAACATTTGTTTGAACTGATCGTGCGCCCAGCGGGGCGGGGCGTCAACGCGGGGCGGGATCACGAGAACCACGCGTGGCCTGCATTGCGGCTGCATCGGCGCCGTCCAGTCTCGCTTGGGGCGGACAGGGCAGGGGTCACATGATGAAGAGAGAAGCGAAGGGCGGCGGCGTGCTGGGACGTCAGGCCGGTCTGGCGTGGGCGACGGTGACGGCCATGATCCTGGCGCTGTTCGGGGAGGGGGTCCGCTGGTGGCGTCCCGCTTGCGGGGGCGGCGACGGCCGCGCCGGCGAGGCGATCGGCTTCCCGCTGCCCTATGCGCGGCCGACGCTGGTCTCCTCGGGCGAGTACTTCTTCATGCCGCACATGCTGCTGCTGAACGGGATCCTGCTCGCCCTGCTGCTGTTCCCGGTGTTCCGGCTCGTGGCCCGTCGGCTGGGGCCGAGGACGCGTTCGGCGGCGACGATCGTGGCGCTGCTGGCGGCGACGCCCGTGGCGGCGCTGTGGGCGCTTCTGTTCTCCGTCTTCGTCCCGGTCGTCTCGATCGAGGACAGCCTGTTCGACGCCGACGTCCTCGGCTACCGCCCGGCCTTCATCGCCGAGGCCTTGGGCCTGCCGTCCTGCGACTGACGCTTGCAGCCAAGGGCGGATCAGCTATGTTCCGCCGCTCTCCTGAGCGCGGGTGTAGTTCAGAGGTAGAACGTCAGCTTCCCAAGCTGAATGTCAGGGGTTCGATTCCCCTCACCCGCTCCAAGCCTCTCCGTAGACATGGGGCTGACCTCTACAGAAGAAGGTGGGTTCTGGAGCACGATCGCTTCGTCAAGGTGCTGGCCATTCTCGCCGCCTCGATCGGCGACGAGGAGGCCCAGCATCACGCGCTAGTCGAGGAAGGTCTGGACGACGGCGAAGCCGCGCGGGCCGTCTCGCTCGTGCCCGTCGGATTGGCGCGCCCCCTTTTGGAGCGGCTCGGCGTTGAGCGGTTCGTTTCCACGGCTTCCGTGCAGCGCTCGGACGGAAGTTGGCGCGCGTTCAAGCTGGGGAAGCAGCCGGAGTACGTTCAGGCGGTGGCCCTTGGCCGGGCGCATCTCGAGCGAGGCGTGTTCGACCACGACCTCTACAAGGCGATCGTGGAGGCGACGGCCGAGGTGAATGCAGCGAGCAATACGCTCAACGCAGGCCAAAGTTTGAAGGGGGCGACGTACGCCGTCGCGATCCTCAACCCAAACCTGGAACCTCATCTGCTCCGGTAGCCGCCACCGTCACCGGCCCGCCAGCACCGCCGTCATCGTCTCCGCCAGCTCCCCGACCAGGCCGCTGCGCTCCCAGGCATAGACGGAGACCACCATCGGCGCTTCCAGGCCCAGGGTCGGATGCAGCCGCACCGCGCGGCCGACCGTCGTGCTGACCGGCAGCAGCGACAGGCCCAGGCCCGCCTCGACCGCGACCAGGATGCTGTGCAGGCTGCCGCTGGAGAAGGCCACGTACCAGTTGCGGCGCTCGCGCTCGATCCGCTCGAACATGGCGTCGCGATAGAGACCGCCCGGCGGGAAGGCGACCAGCGGGATCGGGTCGGGCCAACCCATCGACTCGGCGGCCCCGCCGATGGGCTCGAACCAACCGATCGGCTCGGGAAAGTTCGCCAGGCAGTCGGCGCTGGCGACCGGCTCCTTGACCACGACGATGTCGAACTCGCCGGCGCGGTAGCGTCGGGTCAGGTCGCGGCTGAGACCCGTGGTGACGTCGATCCGGGCCTGACGGTGCGAGACGATGAAGGCGGCGAAGGCGTCGGCCATGGCGCCGCTGACGATATCCTCCGGGACGCCGATCCGGATGGCCGAGGCGCCGACCGTGTCGGCCAGTTGGGTCTCCGCCTCGCTCTGCAGCGCCAGGATGCGCCGCGCATAGCCCAGCAGGCGCTCGCCCGACGCCGTCACGCGGACGGGACGGTCGGTCCGGTCGATCAGCGCCCGCCCGACGGCCTGCTCGAGCCGCCCCAACTGCTGGCTGATGGTCGACTGGGTCATGTGCAGCCGCTCGGCGGCCTGGGTGAAGCTGCCGGTCTCCGAGATGGCGACGAAGGCGCGGAGGAGGCGGGGGTCCAGCATATGCTCATCATGATATCGAATGATGGATATCAATATATCCCATTTGAGAATGGTCGACGCGGGCGATACGGACAGTGGAAGCTCGTCCCCGGAGGTCCGTCCATGAAGCTGCTCGCCGCGGTCGCCGCCGTCGCCCTGTCGCTGGTCGCCGGCCAGGTCGGCGCCCAGGAACGCGCGGACCTGCTGATCCGCAACGCGACGGTCGTGGATGTCGAGCAGGCCAGGCTGGTTCCGGGCCAGGCGGTCGTGACCCGGGGCGACAGGATCCTCGCCGTCGGGCCGGACGCCGACCTGACGAAGCGCTGGACGGCCGACCGCACCGTCGACGCCGGCGGCCGCTATCTGATCCCCGGCCTGTGGGACATGCACGTCCACTTCGGCGGCGGTCCGGAGCTGATCGACGAGAACAAGGCGCTGCTGCCGCTCTATGTGGCGCACGGGATCACCACTGTGCGCGACGCCTCCGGCGACCTGCCGTACGACGTCCTGGCCTGGCGGGGCGAGATCGCCCGCGGCGCGCTGTTCGGGCCGACCCTGCTCAGCTCCGGCCCGAAGATCGAAGGCGTAAAGCCGGTCTGGAAGGGAACGCTGGAGACCGGATCCGAAGCCGACGTCGACCAGGCGGTGGCGCGGCTGAAGTCGCTGGACGTCGACTTCGTGAAGATCACCGACAGCACGCTGAAGCCCGAACTGTTCCTCTATGCGGTGAAGCAGGCACGGGCCGCCGGGCTGCGGACGTCCGGCCATATCCCCATGGCGCTGACCGTCCGCCAGGCGATGGACGCGGGGATCAGCTCGATCGAGCACCTGGACTACGCCTACAAGGCCGGGGCGAAGGACGAGGCGGCCGTGGCGGCCGACTTCGCCGCCGGCCGGATCGACCGGACCGAAGCTCGTCGCCGCCTCGACGAGGGCTTCGACGCGGCGACGGCGATGGCGGCCTATGGCGATATGGCGGCCAGGGGCGTCTTCGTGACCCCAACGCTCAACGGCGGTCGGATCATCGCCTTCCTCGATCAGGACAGCCACGAGAACGACCCCTATCTCGCCTACATCGGGCCGAAGCTGCGCAAGACCTACGACTGGCGGGTGCAGAGGGCGGCCCAGGCCGACGCCGCGGCGATCGCCCTGCGTCACGCCCGTTTCGAGCGCGAGGCGGCGGTGCTGCCGATGCTGCAGGCGGCGGGCGTGACCATCATGGCCGGGACCGACGCCGGCTTCCTCAACTCGTTCAACTACCCGGGGATCGGGCTGCATGACGAGTTGGCGCTGTTCGTCGACAAGGGGCTGACGCCGGCCCAGGCGCTGTCCTCGGCGACCCGCGCGGGCCCGGCCTGGTTCGGCAAGCTGGACCGCTACGGCGCCGTCGAGGCCGGCAAGGCCGCCGATCTGGTGCTGCTCGACCGCAACCCGCTGGAAGATATCGGCGCGACCCGGGCGATCCATGCGGTCGTGCTGCGGGGAGCGCTTCAGGATCGCGCGGCGCTCGACGCCCTGCTGGCGCAAGCCCGCGCCAAGGTCGCCGCCTGGAACGCCGAGGCGCGGAAGTGACGGCGCGACCGGTCCGCCGCACGCGCAGGACCGTGACGCTGCTGGCCTCGGCCTTGCTTGGCCTGGTCGCCTATCCGCTTTCAGCCTGTGGCAGGGAGATGACCTCGTCCGCGACACTCCATGAAGCCGCCGCCAAGGGCGATGCGGCGGCCATCCGAACGCTCCTCGCTGGCGGGGCGCCGATCGACGCGCGCGACGGCCAGGGTCGAACCGCGTTGCTGGTCGCGACGCACGGGGACCAGGTCGAGGCGGCCCGGATCCTGATCGAGGCCGGCGCCGACGTGAACGCCAAGGACCACATCCAGGACAGCCCCTACCTCTACGCCGGCGCGCGGGGGCGTCTCGAGATCCTGAAGCTGACCCTTGCCCACGGCGCGGATCTCAAGAGCACCAACCGCTACGGCGGCACGGCCCTGATCCCGGCGGCGGAAAGGGGACATGTCGAGACCGTGCGGACCTTGATCGCGGCCGGCGTGGACGTCGACCATGTCAACAACCTGGGCTGGACCGCGCTGATCGAGGCGGTGATCCTCGGCGACGGCGGCGAGCGCCACCAGCGCATCGTCCGGCTCCTGATCGACGCGGGGGCGGACTCGAACCTGGCCGACCGCGACGGGGTGACTCCGCTGCGCCACGCCCGGGATCAGGAATTCTCCGAGATCGGAGCAATCCTGGCCGCCGCCGGCGGCCGGTAGGAGCGGCGGCCCGCCGCGCTGGACGGCGAGGGTCGAAGATGCGACACGGGGAGTTCAACGCTCGGGGGGAGCCATATGAACTTCAAGACCACCTTGCTGGCGGCAGCCTGTCTGCTCGCCATGCCGACGGCCGTGCTGGCCGTCGAAGCCGCATCGGCCGTCGCGCCTGCGCCGGTCGCGGCGCCGGCGGTTCAGACCGTCGTCATTCCGGAAGGCACGGAACTGCGCATGCGGTTCGAGGACGACCTGTCGTCCAAGAGCGCCGCCGAGGGCGATCGCTTTTCGCTCAGCCTCGACGACAGCGTGCCGTTGGCCGGCGGCCTGTCGCTGAAGCCCGGCTATCGCGGCGCCGGCGAAGTCACTCACGCCGAGAAGCGCAAGATGATGGGCCAGGCCGGCGAGCTGAGCGTCCGCATCGACTACCTGCGTGTCGGCGAGACCCGAATCCGCCTGCGCGGCCAGAAGGGCGGCGAGGGCGACAGCCGTGTCGGCACGACCGTGGCCCTGACCGTCCTGTTCGGCCCGCTCGGTCTGCTCAAGAAGGGCAAGGACATCGAGATCAAGAAGGGCCAGGTGATCACCGTCTACGTCGACGCCGACGCCGAGATCCCGGTGCCGATCGCCGCGCCGCCCGCGTCCTGAGGACCACGACGGCGTCCGCAAGAAAAAGCCCCTCTTCCGGCGACGGAGGAGGGGCTTTCGCATTTGGCGTCCCGGAACGCCCTTAGCGGGCGGCGACGACGATGATCTCGACCTTGTAGGCCGGGGTGGCCAGCTTGGCTTCGCCGGTGGCGCGGGCCGGGGCGTCCTTGCCGTCGACCCAGGCGTCCCAGACGACGTTCATCTCGGCGAAGTCGGCCATGTCGGCCAGCCAGATGGTGGCCGACAGAATCTTCGACTTCTCGCTGCCCGCCTCGGCCAGCAGGGCCTCGATCTGGGCCAGGATGGCCTTGGTCTGGTCGGTGACGCTGGCGCCCGGCGCGCCGACCTGGCCGGCGAGGTAGACGGTGTCGCCGTGGATCACGGCCTGGCTCATGCGCGGACCGGAGTGAAGGCGGGTGATGGTCATCTTCTGTCTTCTCGTCTGGAGTGGGTTGGCGAGGGAGTCTGGATAGCTGCTAACGCCCGTAGCGGGCGATGGAAAGGTCGTCTGCGCGGATCGCCGGCTCGCGGCCGCTGACGAGGTCGGCCATCAGCTGGCCCGAGCCGCAGGCCATGGTCCAGCCCAGGGTGCCGTGGCCGGTGTTCAGGAACAGGTTGGGCAGCGGCGTGCCGCCGATCACCGGGGTGCTGTCTGGGGTCATCGGGCGCAGGCCGGACCAGAAGCTGGCCGCCTTCAGGTCGCCGGCGCCGGGGAACAGGCTGCCGACCGACCGCTCCAGGGTCGCGCGGCGGGCCAGGGGCAGGTTGTTGTTGTAGCCGGAGATCTCGGCCATGCCGCCGACGCGGATGCGGTCGCCCAGGCGGGTGATCGCCACCTTGTAGGTCTCGTCCAGCAGGGTCGACACCGGCGCGCGGTCGGCGTCGACGATCGGCGCGGTGATTGAGTAGCCTTTCACCGGATAGACCGGCAGGCGCAGACCCAGCGATCGCACCAGTTTCGGCGAGAAGCTGCCCAGGGCGACGACATAGCGGTCGGCCGTGACCAAGCTGCGGGCGGTGCGCACGCCGGTGACCGCCCGGCCGTCATGCTCGATGGCGGCGATGGCGTTCTCGAACTGGAAGTCGACGCCCAGGGCCCTGGCTCGCTCGGTCAGGGCGCCCGTGAACTTGAAGCAGTCGCCGGTCTCGTCCAGCGGCAGGCGCAGGCCGCCGACGAAGTCGTCGTCCGCCTTGGCCAGGCCCGGTTCGGCGCGGATCGCCCCGGCCTTGTCCAGCACCTCGAACGGCACGCCGATGCCGCGCAGCACCTCGACGTCCTTGCCGATGCCGTCCATCTGGGCCTGGGTGCGGAACAGCTGCAGGGTGCCCTGCATGCGCTGGTCGTAGTCCAGGCCCAGCTCGGCGCGCAGGTCGATCAGCCGCTCGCGGCTGTATTCGGCGACCCGGACCATCCGCGCCTTGTTCACGGCGTAGCGGGCCTGGGTGCAGTTGCCGAGCATGGCGAACAGCCAGCCCAGCGTGTCGGCGTCGAAGGCGGGCCGCAGGATCAGCGGCGCGTGCCGCATCATCAGCCACTTGATCGCCTTCATCGGGATGCCGGGGGCGGCCCAGGGCGAGGCGTAGCCGGGCGAGATCTCGCCGGCGTTGGCGAAGCTGGTCTCCAGCGCCGGGCCGGGCTGACGGTCGACGACCGTCACCTCGTGGCCCGCCTTGGCGAGATAGTAGGCCGTCGTGACGCCGACGACGCCGCTTCCGAGGACCGCGACCTTCATGACTGGGTTCCGTGATAGCTGCGATGCAGACGCGGGCCGAGGCCCGTCAGGATCTCGTGGGTGATCGAGCCGGCCGCGGCCGCGACGGCGTCCAGCGACTGATGCAGGCCGATCAGCTCGACGTCGTCGCCCTCAACCAGCGCGTCGGCGGGCAGGGCGGAGATGTCCAGGATGGTGCTGTCCATCGACACGCGGCCGACGATCGGCAGGCGAGCCTCGCCCCGCCAGGCGGCGCCCCGGTTGCTCAGCGCGCGGGGCCAGCCGTCGGCGTAGCCGATGCCGATGGTGGCCAGCCGCATCGGGCGGGGGGCCTCGAAGCTGTAGCCGTAGCCGATCCGGGCGCCGGCCGGGACTTCGCGCAGCTGGATGATCCGCGCCTGCAGCGAAACGACCGGCTCCAGCGCCCGGCCGGGGACCTCGTGCGGCTCTGCGCCGTAGAGGGCCAGCCCCGGACGGACCAGGTCGAAGTGGAAGCGGGCGTCCAGGAAGCTGCCGGCCGAGTTGCTCAGCGACCGGGGCGCGGTCGGCAGGCGGTCGGCCTGGGTCAGGAAGGCGGCCAGCTGTTCGGCGCTCGCCACGCCATCGGCCGCGTCGCCGCAGGCCAGGTGGCTCATGACCAGGCGCAGGTCGAGGCGGGACAGCAGCACGGGCTCGGCCAGAAGGGCGTCGAGCTCGGCGGGCGCAAGGCCCAGGCGCGACATGCCGCTGTCCAGCTGGATCGCCGCCGGAAGGACGCCGCCGCGCTCGGCGGCCAGCGCCGTCCAGGCGCGGACCTGGGGCAGGGTGTTGAGCACCGGGATCACGCCCAGATCGGCGGCCTCGGCCTCGGCGCCGGGCGTCAGGCCGTTGAGCACGAACAGGTCCGCGTCGTTTGGCAGGCGGTCCTTCAGCCGTCGGGCCTCGAGCAGATGGGCGACGAAGAAGTGGCGGCAGCCGGCGGCGGCCAGGGCGGCGGCGATGGGGGCGGCCCCCAGGCCATAGGCGTCGGCCTTGACCACCGCTGCGACCGGAACGGGGGCCGTGCGGGCGGCGATGGCGCGGTAGTTCCGGACCAGCGCGTCCAGGTCGACGGTCAGGCGGCCGGCGCTGTTGCGATCGTCGGTGCAGGGCATCGCGGTCTCCGCCGCCGGCCGGTTCGCCGGACGCCGCACAGTAGGCCGCAGGATGTTCGAATGTCTGACCTATCGACGAACGATCGTGCCAATGCTCTAAGTTTCGCGGAACAAAATTCTACGAGAAAGACCGATCATGCAGTCTCTCGACGCGCTCGACCGGAAGATCCTAGGCCTCCTGCGGGTGAACGGGCGAATCCCGAACAACGAGCTGGCCGCCCAGGTCGGGCTGTCGCCCTCGGCCTGCCTGCGTCGGGTGCGGCTGCTGGAGGAGGGCGGGGTGATCCGCGGCTACGTCGCGCTGATCGCGGAGGGCGCGGAGGAGCAAGGCGTCGTCGCCATCGTCCGCATCACCCTGGAGAAGCAGACCGAGGACTTCCTCAACCGCTTCGAACAGGCCGTGCGCCAGCATCCCGAGATCGTCGAGTGCTTCCTGATGACCGGCGACGCCGACTACATCCTGCGGGCCGTGGCGCGCAGCACCGCCGATTACGAGGCCATCCACAAGGACATCCTCTCCCGCCTGCCGGGCGTGGTGCGGATCCACTCCAGCTTCGCGATCCGCACGGTGCTGCGGGCGGGCTAGGGGCGACGTCAGGCCGGCGTCACTGACGCGCCAGCCGAATGGCCCGCAGGTCCGCCTCTTCGCGAACCACCCTGGCGGCGACGATGTCCCCGGCGGGGGAGACGGCGAGGCTGTTCTTCAGGCTGAACCTTCCGAGCGATTGAACATCGCGCACCGCGCCCGACCAGGACGTAAGGCGCAGAACGGAGTCGCCGCCGGGCGCCCCGGCCAGCTGGTAGACGCCGTCGCCTGCCGGCGCCCATGCCGCCTCGCGATTGATGCGGACCAGCGGCGCGGCGAGGATGGCGCCGTCCGGGCCGAGGCGCCAAAGCCGATCGTCGTCCCGCTTCAGCGCGTAGAGGCTCCCCCCGCCCGCGTTCTTGATGATCTGAACCCCGGCGCTGTTCGGAACGGCCGAGATCCGTCCGCGAGAGTCGACCCGCTCGGCTCGCCAGCCAGCGTTTCTCAGGGTGGGTGCGACGATGTCGCCATTCGCGTCCCAAGCCAGTTCGTCTCGCGTCGCGCCGTCCGAGGTGAGCTTTCGAAGGCCTGAGCCGTCGGCGTTGATCACATAGACGTCGGTGCGACGCTCGCGTGCGGCGATGAAGGCGATGCGCTGACCGTCGGGCGACCAGCGAGCGGAGAACACCGAGTTGGCCTTCAGCTCCGTCAGCCGCGTCGGCGCGCCGTCGCCGCGCTTGATCCAGACCTCCGGGCCGCCGCTCTGATCGGAGACGAAGGTCAGCCGGCCGGTCGAGGACAGGTCAGGGTCCCAGTCGTTGCTGGAGCTCTCGGTCAGAGGGACCGGCGCGGCGCCCGCGCGCCAGGCGAACAGGTTGGATCGGTAGTCGGTGGCCTCGACGGCCAGCAGGCCGTGCTCGTCGGCGGACAGCCGGCCGAAATCGAGAAGGCCCACGCTCAGGCGAACGGGCTTGGTCGGGCGTTTGACGTCCACCGACCACAGGCCGGAATCGCCGCCGCGGTTGCTCGAAAACACGACGGTCCGATCGTCGGCGGTGAAGGTGTAGCCCAGGGCCTTCCAGCCGTCGCGCGTGAGCCGCCGCTGTCCGCTTCCCGAGACCTTGGCCGTATAGAGATCGCCCACGCCGTAGGAGAACAGACGGCGGAAGACCAGCTGGTCGCCGCGGTGCGAGACGATGGGATCGCCGTCGCCCAGGCTGTCGGCGGGGGGCGAAGTGACCTCCCGCATCTGGCCGGTGTCGGGGTTCAGGGCCCTGATGCGCCGTACGGCGTTGCGCGTGGGTCGGTCGGACAGCAGCAGTTCGCCGCCCCGGGTCCAGGCCAGGCGTGTCACGGCCTCGACCGCGCAACGCCCGACGACGCGCGGCTCGCCTTGCGGAACCGGCGCGACCAGGATCTCGCATGGCGCGTCCGTGACCCGGCGGACGAAGGCGATGCGGCGGCCGTCCGGCGACCAGGCGGGAGCCTGTTCGTCCTGGGCCGCGCTGGTCAACCGGATCGGCGTGCCGTCGGCGACGCCTCGTAAGAAGATATCCTTTTGGCCGCCGAGGCCGTCGCCGCCTGCGTAGGCGATCAGGCGGCCGTCCGGCGAAAGGGCGGGGTGGTTCTCGACCCCGGGCTCAGAGGTCAGGGGGCGTACGGTCCCGGTGGCGAGCGCGCGCGGCGGCTGCATCACGACGAACGCGCCGACGAGCAGCGCGGCGATCGCGACGCCGCCGCCAGCCAGGACCCAGGGGGAGGGGCGTCCGTCGGGACGAGGCGCGGGCGTCGGCGACGGCGTCATCTCGGTCTCCGTCGTCCCGGGAGCGACGGATAGGAGACGTAGCCGGTAGCCGATCTTGGGGATGCTGCCGATCTCCACGGCCGGGTCGCGTTGAAACGCCTTTCTCAGCTTGACGATGCAGCGCACCAGGGCGTCGTCGCCGACGACGCGCCCGCCCCAGCAGAGCTGAGACAGGTCCTCGCGGCTGAGCGGAGCGCCGCGCCGATGATTCAGAGCAACCAGAACCTGCATCACCCGGGGTTCGAGCTTGCAACCGCCGTCGGGCCAGACCACCTCGAGAGAGGCGGGATGGACCATGCCCGTCCCGAGCTGGAACGGCGGTTCGGACACCAGTTCGATCGGCCTGCGAAGCAGAGCTGACAGGTCGTTCATCGGAAAATCATCGGCTCAAGATCGGGCCCCCGCCCTCGTTCTCAGGGCGCCAGTCTCGTCTATCGCGGCGGTCATTGCCAGCCATCTTGATGGGACCCGCCGATGCGCATTCCGAACGCCCGCCTCCTCGTCCTAACCCCCTTGTCCCTGGCGATCGCCGCCCCGGCGATCGCTCAGGAGAGCGTCACGCGAAGGGCGGTGGACGCCTTCGGCGAACGCATCGGCCTCGAGCAGGTCGGCCTCTATGGCGAAGGCAACGTTCGCGGTTTCGACCTGCAGAACTCCGGCGCCTACCGGATCGAAGGCAGCTACGTCGTCCGTAGCGGGATGATCAGCGACACGGTGCTGAACGGGGTCAGCGTCCGCGTCGGGGCCAGCGGCGCCCGCCTCGACTATCCGTCCCCGTCGGGCGTGGTCGACTATCGCCTGCGCGACACCGTCGGGACCTCGGGCTGGCGCGTGACGACCGGCTTCCGCGACTACGAGACCTTCGTCCTCGACGTCTCGCGTCGGTGGGTCAGCCAGGACGGGACCAAGGGTCTGAGCGCAAACGTCATCGCTCGTCCGGACGCGGAGTGGGGGATGGGGATGGGCGGCGCGATCTACGAAGGAGGCGTCGTCGCTCGCTACGAACCGTCCCAGGCCTTCCGGGTCCGAGCGCTGCTGAGCGCGGTCGATCGAACCTACAGCGGCGACTACGGCGTCGTCCTCGACGGGCCGACGCTGCCCGAGCCGATGATGAAGCGTCAGAACTTCTCCCCGGACTGGGCCCGCTTCAAATCGCGCGAGATCACCGGCGGCGTCATCCTGGACGGCGGATCGGGAGACTGGGCCTGGGCCGCATCGGCCTTCCGCGCCTCCTACGCGCCGAAGCAGACCGACTACACCCTGCTGCGGGTCGGCTCGAACGGCCTCGGGACGGCGACGCTGTTCACGACGCCGGAGCGGGCGTTCGTGTCGGATTCGATGGAAGCTCGGGTGTTCCGAACCGTCGCCGCTGGAGCCCTGACGCACCGGTTCGGCGGGGCGGTGCGCTGGCGCGGCTCGGACGCGGAGACGGTCGGCGGCGCGCGCGTCAATCTCGGGGCGGTCGACCTGTCCCGTCGTCCGGAATACGGCCGGCCGCCGGCTCCTCATGATGACGGGCGGCGGATCCAGGACCAGGTCGAACAGGCGACGGCCAGCGTGATGTACGACCTGGCGGCCGGCGAGGCTCTGACCCTGCGGATGGGCGCGCATCGCACGCACTACGAAAAGGCCGTGACGGCGCTGGATGGGGCCCATTCCGAACGTCAGGAAGAGCGATGGCTCTACAACGCCTCGGTAAGCTGGAAGCTCAATCCGAAGACGACGCTGTTCGCCAGCTGGGTCACCGGCCTCGAGGAAAGCGGGGTCGCGCCGACCGCGGCCGTCAATCGCAACGAAGTCCTGCCGCCGGTCGAGGCCGAGCAGAGGGAGGTCGGGGTGCGCGTCGCCCTGGCCGAGCGCCTGACCTTCACCGGCGCGGTGTTCGAGCTGTCGAAGCCGACGACCGGCTTCCGCGCGGACGGTTCCTTCGGGACGGTGGGCCAGGTGACCCATCGCGGCGTGGAGGGGTCGCTCGCAGGGCAGCTGCGTCCGGGGACCAATGTCGTCCTGGGCGGTTTCTGGCTCGACGCCGAGATCGAGGGCGACATGGTCCGCACGGGCGTGATCGGCGGCAAGCCCGCCGGGCTGTCGGAGTTCCGGGCCATGGCCAGCCTGGAGCAGGACCTGAGCTTCGCGCCCGGCTGGTCGGCGGATGCCTATGTCACCTACGACGCCGAGCGCTGGGTCGACGCCAGGAACAGTCTGCGGGCGCCGGGCAACCTCATGGTCAACGTCGGCGTCCGCCGGCGCTGGCAGGTGGCGGACGCCGACGTGTTGCTGCGCGTGATGATGTCGAACGCCTTCGACAAGACCGGCTGGTGGGCGGGCTCGCGCGACGAGATCTGGCCGATCTCGCCCCGCGCCATCCGGGCCACGATCACCGCGACCTTCTGACCCCGCATCGCCGCCTCTGGCGTCAACCGGCGGCGGCCTTGACCCAAGACACCCTGGAAAAGGACGACCCCATGCTCCTTCAAACGACCGCTTACTACGCGCTGCCGCTGGCCCTCCTGGGCCTGGTCCTGTGGTTTCGCGTCACGGCGACCCGCTCGGGCCTCAAGGTCTCGATCGGCGACGGCGGTGATCCCGCCCTGCACGAGAAGATCCGTCAGCACGGCAACTTCATCGAGTGGACGCCGCTCGTCCTGCTGCTGATGGTCATCGCCGAAGGCAACCGGGCTGACGCGATCTACCTGCATATCTCGGGCGGGCTGCTGCTCGCGGGCCGCCTCATCCATCCGTTCGGGCTGAGCGCCGCGAACCCAATGCATCCCCTCCGGATCGTCGGCAACACCGCGAGCCTGCTCGCCATGCTCAACGTCATGGCCTGCCTCGTCTTCACGACGTTCGATCTTTGAGAGGGACGCCACGCGGCACAGGCCGTGGTTCATCCAGACCGTCTGCGCCACCCCTCCCGGCGCCGGCTGGCACGAGGCCACGAGCCATGCCGCTACCCGAGCGCCGGGTTTGAGCCGCCCGGCGCTCGGGGATCTTCATCGTCGGCCGGGGCCCTAGGCGGCCTTGGCGCGCTCCGCGATCCAGCGGTCGACGCGGGTCTCCAGCACCGGCAACGGCAGGGCGCCCGCGTCCAGCACCACGTCGTGGAAGCCGCGCAGGTCGAACTTGGCGCCCAACGCCTGACGGCTCTTCTCCCGCAGCGCCAGGATCCTGACCATGCCGACCTTGTAGGAGGTGGCCTGGGCCGGCATCACGAAGTAGCGGCGGATCTCCGACTTGATCTTGGCCAGCGGCTGCGGCGAGTTGGCGGTGTAGAAGGTCAGCGCCTGGGTCTCGCTCCAGCCCTTGGCGTGAATGCCGGTGTCGACCACCAGTCGGATCGCCCGCCAGATTTCGCGGCCCAGTCGCCCGAAGTCGCTGTAGGGATCCTGGTAGAAGCCCGCCTCCTTGGCCAGCTGCTCGACGTACAGCCCCCAGCCTTCGACATAGGCGCCGTACTTGTACTGGGTGCGGAAGACCGGCGCGCCGGTCATCTCCTGAGCCAGCGAGATCTGCATGTGATGGCCCGGCCAACCCTCGTGGTAGGCGGTGCCCTCGATCTCGTAGGTCGGGGTCGCGCGGGTGTCCGCCAGGTGGACGTAGAAGACGCCGGGGCGCGAACCGTCGACGGCTCCGGCGTTGTAGTGCGCGGCCCCGCCGGGCTCGGCGCGATAGGCCTCGACCTCCTTCACGATCAGCTTCGACTTCGGCAGGCGGCCGAAGTAGCGGGGCAGGGCGGCCTCCATCGCCGACAGATAACCCTCCGCCAGCTTCAGGTACCGGGCGCGGCCGGCGGCGTCGTTGGAGACGTAGAACTGGTCGTCGCTGCGCATGAAGACGAAGAACTCTTCCAACGTCCCGGAGAAGCCGATCTTGGCCTTGAGCGTCTCCATCTCGGCGCGGATCCGGGCGACCTCGGACAGACCCAGGGCGTGGATCTCGTCGGCGGTCAGGCTGGTGGTGGTCTGCTGGCGCAGCATGGCGTCGTAGAAGGCGCGGCCGTCCGGCAGAGCTACGGCGCCCTGCGGCTCGGGCGAGGCCTTCTCACGATCCGCCGTCAGCCAGGCGGTCAGCCGGTCATAGGCCGGCTTCATGCGCGAGGTCATCGCCGTCGAGACGGCCTGGCTCAGTTGCGCGGCCTTGGCGTCGTCGATCTTCCCCGCCGTCCGCAGCGCCGCGATCTTGCCCTTGGCGTCGGCGAACAGAGCCGCGTCGGCGCCGCCGTCGAACGGCGCGCCGGTGGTCACCCGGCGGGCGTCCAGCAGCGACTGGTCATAGGCGAAGCGCGGCATCCGTACGCCGGCCGCCGCGGCCCGCTGGGCCTTGTCGAGCTCCACGTCCAGAGCCGGGCCGATGGCGGCGACGCGCGCCACATAGGCCTCCATGTCCGCCGGCTCGCTGACCGAATGCACGTTGATCATGAAGTTGGGCAGGCCGGTGTGGGCGCCGCCCCGGCCGAAGACATAGGCGTGGCCCCGCCAGCGGTGCTCCTCCTCGGCGCGGTCGAGTTCGAGCGCCCAGATGTCGTAGGAAGTGCGGGCGTCCTCGCCGAGCTTGGCTCGGTCGAACCGGCGCTTCATCTCCGCGACGCTCTTGCGCCGCCAGGCCAGGTTCCGCGCCAGGGCCGCTTCGGACTGATCGGTCAGCTTGTCGTACTGCGTTTTGCGGCCGAGCCGGGCCAGCCACTGGGGATCCATGGCCAGTTCCTGCTCGAAGGCCTGGTCGAGGTAGGCGGTGAGTTTCTGGTCGATCGGCGACCCCGCGGTCGTCGTCCGCGCGATGGCGAGAGCAGGCGCAAGCGCCGCCGCCGCAACGCCAAGTCCGAAATCACGCCGCGAAAGCCGCATCAGAAAATCCCCTTCGAAAGCTGACCGGCGGGACCCTAGTCAGGTTCGGCGCGGGACGCGAGCGCCGCCAGGGCCACTGTGCGGGCCGGCGATGGTCTTCAGCTGCGGCGAGTTCCGCAGGCCTCCTGCATGATCTGGTCGTGCAGGCGGTCAATCAGTCTGCGGAGCGCTGATCGGCGAGGCGCCGGCTGATCTCGACGATGGCTTGGATCGCCGGCATCAGCTCCCGGCCGAGCGGGGTCAGGGCGTATTCGACCGAGGGCGGCGAGGTGGGATGCACCGACCGCGACAGCACCCCGCGCTTCTCCAGGTCGCGCAGCCGGGCGGTCAGGACCTTGGCCGAGACGGCGGGCATGTCGTGGCGCAACTCGCCGAAGCGTCGCGGGCCGGCGCTCAGGTACCAGATCACGTGTGGCGTCCAGGCGCCGCTGATCAGCGACATGCACACCGCCAGCGGGCATTCGGGATAGGGTTCGGGAGCCCTGTTCTTGCGGACCTTCAGCGGCATGCGGGCTCCTGGCCGGGGGCGTCGATGGAGGTTGGGGCGGGTTACCGCCCGGAAACCCGATAGTTCGCTAACCGAAAGATAGTTGGTTTCCAACTGTAACCACGCGCCCTAGCTCTCCGACGCCATCTGTTGGAGGACGCCCCATGAAACTCTTCTACCTGCCCAGCGCCTGCTCGCTGTCGCCGCACATCGTGCTGCGCGAGGCCGGCCTGGCCTTCGAGCTGGACCGCATCGACCTGGCCACCCGTCGCACCGAGGGCGGCGAGGACTATCGGCGGATCAACCCGATGGGCTACGTGCCGGCGCTGCGTCTCGACGATGGCCAGGTTCTGACCGAGGGCGCGGCCATCGTGCAGTACATCGCCGACGCCTATCCCGACCGGAACCTGGCGCCGCGCCCCGGGACGGTGGAGCGGGCCCGGGTCCAGGCCTGGCTGAACTTCATCGCCGCCGAGCTGCACAAGGCCTTTACGCCCCTGTTCCGGCCCGATGTGACCGATGAGGGCAGGGCGGTCGCGATCGCCGAGGTCGGGCGGCGTTTCGACGTCATCGAGGCCGAGCTGTCGGACGGCCGTCCCTACCTGGTCGGCGGCGACTTCGGCGTGGCCGACGCCTATCTGTTCGTGGTGGCGCGCTGGGCGATCCCCCGGGGCGTGGGGCTGGACGGCTGGCCCCGCCTGAAAGCGCTTGTCGAGCGGATCGGCGAACGGCCGACGGTCCAGGTGGCGCTGGCGGCCGAGGCGGCCTGACCATGGACCCGCGCTTCGCCGAACTGGCCCAGGCCATGACGCTGTACTTCGACGGTCTGCACCACTCCGACATCGACCGCCTGGGCCGGGTGTTCCATCCGGAGGCCCAGTACGTCTGCGCGACGGATGGGACCCTGACCCGGCTGGGCATGGACGAGTACCTGCCGATGGTGGCGGCCAGGCCCTCGCCGGCCGGTCGCGGCGAGGCGCGGGCGGACGCGATCGGATCGATCGCCTTCGCCGGCCCCGTCACCGCTTTTGTCCAGGCCGCCTGCGCCATCGGACCCAAGCGCTTCACCGACTTCCTGACCTTCATCAAGCTCGACGGCGAATGGCGGATCATCGCCAAGGTGTTCCACTACGACCACGCCGCCTGATCCGGGAGACCGCATGCCTTACGTGAACATCAAGATCACCCGCGAGGGGGCGACGCCGGAGCAGAAGGCGCGCCTGATCAAGGGCGTCAGCGACCTGCTGTACGACGTCCTGGGCAAGGATCCGGCCTTGACCTTCGTCGTCATCGACGAGGTGGCGCTGGAAGACTGGGGCGTCGGCGGCCTGCCGGTCGAGGAACATCGGCGAAGACGCGCCGGAGGCTGATCGCGCCATTCCATCCGGGGCGGGCCCTGGTCTAGTGTCGCGCCTTCACAGCGAGGGAGCTTCCGATGGCCAGGGCCACAGTCAGCAGCAGCGGCGCCGAATGGGCGACCCATATCAAGACCGGCCGTCACGAGCTCCTGTCGGACGAACCCCAGGCCCTGGGCGGCCAGGACGCCGGCCCCGCGCCCTATGACCTGCTGCTGGCCAGCCTGGGTTCGTGCACCGCCATCACCCTGCGGATGTACGCCCAGCGCAAGCAGTGGACCCTGCGCGAGGTCGGCATCGAGCTGAGCCACCACAAGGAAGAGAACCGCTCCAAGATCCACCGGGTGATCACCTTGCAGGGCGACCTGGACGAGGAGCAGCGCGCGCGCCTGGCCGACATCGCCGAGCGCACGCCGGTGACCCTGACCCTGAAGGAAGCGGCGGACATCCACACGGAGTTGGCGAAGTGAGCGGGCGCGTCTTCGCCGTCACCGGCGGCTTCGGAATCCTGGGCTCGGCCGTCGGCAGGGCGGCGCTGGCCGACGGCGCCCGGGTGGCGCTGATCGACGCGGCGCCCGCGCCCGCCGGTCTGCCTGAGGGCGTGCTGGCCCTGGGCGGGGTGGACCTGACCTCGACCGCTCAGGCCGAGGCGGCCCTGGCCAAGGTCGTCGAGGCCTTCGGCGGGCTGGACGTGCTGGTCAACGTCGCCGGCGGCTTCCGCTGGCAGACGCTGCAGGACGGCGATCTGGACGTCTGGGGCAAGCTCTACGCCCTCAACACCGCCACCTGCGCTACGACCAGCAAGGCGGCGCTGCCGCACCTGCTGGCCTCGAAGGCCGGGCGGATCGTCAGCGTCGGAGCCAACGGCGCGGTCAAGGCCGTGGCCGGCATGGGCGCCTATGCCGCTTCAAAGGCGGGCGTCCATCGCCTGACCGAAAGCCTGGCCGAGGAGTTGAAGGGGCGGGTGACGGTCAACGCCGTGTTGCCCTCGATCATCGACACGCCGGCCAATCGGGCCGACATGCCGGGCGTCGATCCGTCGACCTGGGTGACCGCCGACGAGGTGGCGCAGGCCATTCTGTGGCTGGCGTCGGAACAGGCCTCTGGCGTGACCGGCGCGCTGTTGCCCGTCGTCGGCCGTGTCTGAACTGAATCCTGACAGTTCCTACACATGACACCGGGGCGCGTGATGCGCTAAGGGCTCAAGCTGAGGATGCCCGAAGTCAGTCACGCCCCCCGTATCTCCGAAATTCTCGCCGGCATCGCCTCGGCGAAGCGCAAGACCGTATCCGTACGGGATGTGCTCGAGGCGTTCGGGGACCGCGCCTTCGGCGCCCTGATGTTCGTGTTCGCCGCGCCGGTGGCGTTGCCCATGCCGCCGGGCGTCTCGGCGATCCTCGGCGCGCCGCTGCTGTTCATCGCCGCCCAGCTGATGGTCGGCCGCCGCACGCTGTGGCTGCCGAGCTTCCTGGCCGACCGCACCATGAGCCGCGCCGACTTCGCCGGGCTGATGGAGAAGCTGTCGCCGTACCTGAGCTGGATCGAGCGCCGGCTGCGGCCGCGGTTGACCTTCCTCTACAATCGCTGGCTGGACGGGCTGACCGGCTTCATCTGCCTGGTGCTGGCGATCATCGTCTTCCTGCCCATCCCGTTCGGCAACATGCTGCCGGCGCTGGCGATCGCCGCCTTCGGCCTGGGCATCGCCGAGCGGGACGGCCTGTTGGGCGCGTTCGGCGGCCTGATCGCGGCGATCAGCATCGGCGTGCTGGCCTTCCTGTCCAGCGCCATCATCGCGGGGATCATGGCCTTCACCCTGGCGGTGGTCGAACGGCTCACGTGAGTTCGTAGTCCTCCAGCGCCGGCCGGCGGGTCATGCGGCTGTAGGTCAGGGTGTCGCCGCTCCAGTTGTTGGTGATCTTGCCGCTTTCGGTCTTGTACCAGCTGGAGCAGGAGCCGGCCCAGGACGTCTCGGTCAGGTCCTTCTGGAGCTGGGCGTTGAAACGGGCGAAGGCGTCGTCCCGGACCGCCAGCGCCTTCGCGCCCCTGGCCTTCATCGCCCGCATGGCCTCGATCATGTAGCCGACCTGGGCCTCGATCATGAAGATGATCGAGTTGTGGCCCAGGTTGGTGTTGGGTCCATAGAGCATGAACAGGTTCGGGAAGCCGGCGACCGTCATGCCGAGATAGGCCTCGGCGCCGTCCTTCCAGGCTTCATTCAGGGTCTTGCCGCCGCGGCCGACCACCTCGACCGGCGAGACGAAGTCGGTGGTCACGAAGCCGGTGCCGTAGATCACCACGTCGCAGACGTGCTCGACGCCGTCGCGGGTCTTCACGCCGTTCGGGGTGACCGCCTGGACCGCTTCGGTGACCAGCTCGACGTTCGGCCGGACCAGGGCCTGGTAGAAGTCGTCCGAGACCAGCACCCGCTTGCAGCCGATCTCGTAGTCCGGCGTCAGCTTGGCGCGCAGTTCGGGGTCCTGGACCACAGCGTGCAGGTAGTCGAGCGCCTGCTGGCGGAACTTGTCGGCCGCCTTGGTGCCCAGCTTGAAGGCCTGGAACCGCAGGTCCATCAGCTTCCAGATCAGCCAGCGCATCCCGCGGTCGACGGCTGGAACCGAGCGGAACAGAGACTTCTCGAAGTCGCTGAAGGCGCGATCGTTGCGCGGCACGATATAGTTGGGCGTCCGCTGGAAGACGACGACCTTGGCCGCCGTCTTGGCGATCTCGGGGATGTACTGGATGGCGCTGGCCCCCGCGCCGATGCAGGCGACCGCTTTGCCGGCCAGGTTGACGTCGTGCCGCCAGCGCGCCGAGTGCCAGCTCTCGCCCTTGAAGGTCTCCCGACCAGGGATGCCGGCGTAGCCCGGCTTGTTCAACTGACCCAGGCCGGAGACCAGCACCGGGGCCGCCAGGGTTTCGCCGCCCTTCAGCGTCACCCGCCAAAGGCTCGCGGCCTCGTCCCAGACGGCCGTCTCGACCTCGGCGCCGAAGCGGAAACGGTCGATGACGCCGAAGTCGCGGGCGACCTTCTCCATGTAGTCGCGGATTTCGTGGTGGGGAGAGAAGGCGCGGCTCCAGTCGGGATTGAGGGCGAACGACAGCGAGTAGAGGCGCGAGGGCACGTCGCAGCAGGCGCCGGGGTAGGTGTTGTCGCGCCAGGTGCCGCCGATCCGGTCGCCCTTCTCCAGCACGACGAAGCGCGAAAAGCCCGCCTCATGGAGTTTGATCGCCGCCGTCAGCCCGGCGAAGCCCGCGCCGATGACAATGGCGTCCAGATTGCCGTCCATACCCGTCGCTTCCCTGTGTGTTTTCACGAACTATTGCGCGTCCGGAAGGGCGGGGGAAGGCTCACCCAAGGTCACTTCAGCTTGCCTTCGCGCCTTGCCGGGTATGGAGTGGAGCCGTGGGGCGCGGACCTCGCGCTCCCTTCAAACCAAATGACGCGGCGAGGCCGCGGTCTCGCCGCCGAACGGTGGGAGACAACGCATGACTGCAAGGAAATCGGGCGCGGTTCGGGCGATCGCTTTGGTCGGCCCGAACGGCGCCGGTAAAACCACCCTCTTCGAGGCCCTGCTGCACGCCGCCGGCGCGACGGAGCGGCAGGCCGCCGTCGGCCAGCCCGGCTCGATCGGCGACGGCTCGCCCGAGGCGCGCGCCGCCGGCCAGAGCGTCGAGCTGAACCTGGCCGGCTTCGAATTCATGGGCGACCGTTACGCGCTGCTCGACTGTCCGGGCTCGGTGGAGTTCCGGGCCGAGGTCGACCACGCCCTGCCGGCCGCCGATCTGGCGATCGTGGTCATCGACCCCGACCCCGACAAGGCCGTTCTGGCCCAGCCCTGGCTACGCGAGATCGAGCGCCTGGGCCTGCCGCGGGCGATCTTCGTCAACCGCATCGACCAGGCCCGCGGCCGGGTGGACGAGCTGCTGCAGGCGCTCCAGGCCGTCAGCGCCGCGCCGCTGGTCGCGCGCCAGCTGCCGATCTGGCAGGACGACCACGTCGCCGGTTTCGTGGACCTGGCCCTGGAGCGGGCCTTCGTCTACCGGCCCGGCCAGCCGTCAGAGCAGGTCGACATCCCCGCCGACCTCAAGGACGAGGAGGCGGCGGCCCGCTTCCACATGCTCGAACAGATGGCGGATTTCGACGACGCCCTGATGGAGCTCCTGCTCAACGACGAGACCCCGGACCAGGGCGCGGTCTTCGCCGACATTGTGGCCGAGACCCGCGCCGCCCAGATCGCGCCGGTGTTCTTCGGGGCGGCCGCCAGCCGCAACGGCGTCGGCCGACTGCTCAAGGCGCTGCGGCACGACGCGCCGGAGCCGGCCGCGGCGGCGGCCCGGCTGGGGGCGGAGGGGCCCGCGGCCTATGTCGTGAAGACCAGCCACGCCGGCCAGGCGGGGAAGATGACCTGGGCCAGGGTGTTCGGCTCGCCGCTGGCCGACGGCGCCGAGTTGACCCTGCCGGACGGCGAGAAGGGACGGGTCAGCGGCCTGTTCTCTGTCCAGGGCCAGGCGACCAAGAAGATCGCCTCGGCGGATGTCGGCGACGTCATCGCCCTGGGCAAGATGGAGGACGCGCGGGCCGGCGACCTTCTGTCGGTGGGCAAGGCGACGCGGGCCAAGGTCGCGCCGCGCCCACGGTTCTCGGTGTTCGAGCTCGCTATCGCCACCCGTGACCGCAAGGACGATGTCCGACTGTCCGGCGCGCTGCAGAAGCTCATGGAGGAGGACGGCGGGCTGCGGCTGGTCCAGGACGCGGCGCTGCACGAGATGCGGCTGTGCGGCCAGGGCGAGGCGCATCTTCGGACGGCGATCGACCGGCTGAAGCGGCGCTACCAGGTCGAGGTCACGACCCAGACGCCTTCGACGCCCTACAAGGAGACCATCCGCAAGGCGGTCACCCAGCGCGGCCGTCACAAGAAGCAGACCGGCGGCCATGGCCAGTTCGGCGACGTGCTGCTGGAGATCCGGCCGCTGGCGCGCGGGGAGGGCTTCCAGTTCAGCGACCGGATCACCGGCGGGGTGGTGCCCAAACAGTGGATCCCGGCGGTGGAGCAGGGGGTGCGCGACGCCATGGAGCGAGGGCCGCTGGGCTTCCCGGTCGTGGACGTGGCGGTGACGCTGGTCGACGGCTCCTACCATGCCGTGGACTCCTCCGAGATGGCGTTCCGCACGGCCGGCCGGATCGGGATGATCGAGGGTCTGGCGCAGGCGGGGCCGATCCTGCTGGAGCCGATCGAGAAGCTGGTCATCCACGCGCCCGCCCAGACCACGGCGCGGATCACCTCCTCGATCTCCAACAAGCGTGGCCAGATCCTGGGCTACGACGCCCGCGCCGACTGGCCCGGCTGGGATGACATCGAGGTCTACATGCCGCACGAGGAGCGGCAGGACTTCATCCGCGACCTGCGGTCCATGACCCAGGGCCTCGGCGACTTCGAAGCCAGCTTCGCCCATATGGTCGAGCTCACCGGGCGCAAGGCCGACGAGGTCGCCCAGCGGGGCCGCGCGGCCTAGGTCGCGGCGATTTCAAATAAACGGAGGGGGCGTCCGTCTTGCGCGACGGGCGCCCCCTCTCCATTTCGAGCGGGTGCGAGGCCGCCGCGGGCGGACCGAGCCGGGAAACGAAGGGGAACGCGATGAAGTACAGAAGACTGGGCCGCACGGGCCTGTACGTGTCCGAGATCTGCCTGGGCGCGATGACCTTCGCCGGCCAGGAAGGCAGCATGTGGCGCGCCATCGGCAGTGTCGACCAGGCGGGCGTCGACGCCATGATCGGCCGGGCGCTGGAGGCCGGGGTCAACTTCATAGACACCGCCGACGTCTATTCGTCCGGCGAGTCCGAGCGGATGGTCGGGCAGGCTCTGAAGAACCTCGGCGTCAAGCGCAGCGACGTGGTCATCGCCACCAAGGTCTATGGCGAGATGGGCAAGGGCCCCAACGACCGCGGGGCCTCGCGCGGCCATATCATGGACGGGGTGAAGGCCAGCCTGGACCGCCTGGGCCTCGACCATATCGATCTCTACCAGATCCACGGGAACGACAGCATCACGCCCGTCGAGGAGACTCTGCGGGCGCTGGACGACCTCGTGCGCGAGGGGCTGGTCCGCTACGTCGGCTGCTCCAACTGGGCGGCCTGGAAGATGATGAAGGCCCATGGGATCGCCGATCATCGCGGCTACGCCCGCTTCGAGACGGTGCAGGCCTACTACTCGATCGCCGGCCGGGACCTGGAGCGGGACATCGTGCCGATGATGCAGGACCAGCAGATGGGGCTGATGGTCTGGTCGCCGCTGGCCGGCGGCCTGCTGTCGGGCAAGTTCGGGCGCGATGAGGACGGGCCGGAAGGCGCGCGCCGGGCCAGTTTCGACTTCCCGCCGGTGAACCGTGATCGGGCCTGGGACTGTATCGACGCGATGCGCAAGGTCGCCGACGCGCGCGCGGTGTCGGTGGCCCGGATCGCGCTGGCCTATGTGCTGAGCAAGCCGTTCGTGACCTCGGTGATCATCGGGGCCAAGACCAATGAGCAGCTCGACGACAACCTGGCCGCCGCCGAGATCGCCCTGACCGTCGATGAGATCGCGGCGCTGGACGAGGCCTCGAAGCTGCCGCCGGAATATCCGGGCTGGATGCTGGAGCGGCAGGGCGCCCACCGCGTGCCGCAGCCGTTCAAGCCGAAGGGCTGATCCTCCACGCCCGACGGTCCCGGCGAAGGCCGGGATCCAGATCGTAGGGCTGTGCGATTGTGTGAAGTCGCTCGGCGCGGAGGCTGAACCTGGGTCCCGGCCTTCGCCGGGATTAGGCGGAACTTTTGGCTTCCTTCGCCGCCCGCTTGGCGTCGTCCTTGGCGAAGGCGCGCAGGGCGTCCTTGCCGTTCCACCGCGCGGTGCGATCGGACGAGGCCGCCAGGCGCGCCGCGACCTCGCGGGCGGCGGCCTTGAGAGCCGGGCTCCGGCGCTGGCCGACCGAGCGCAGGGCCCAGTTGACGCCCTTTTTGACGAAGTTGCGGTCGTCCGTCGCCGCCGCCTCGATCAGGGCCAGGCCTTCGAGGAAGGGCTCGTCCGGACCGCCCTTGACGTGGCCGGCCAGGCTGGCCAGCAGGGCGAAGGCGGCGCGCTTGCCGAACTCGTCGTTCAGCGCCGACCATTCCCGCACCTTGCCGAAGGCGTGCGGGGTCTGGTCGAACAGCTTGAAACAGGCGGTGTCGCAGGTCGCCCAGTTGTCGAAGGTCGCGCGCCAGGCGTCCATCTGCTCGGGCGTCACCTGTTTGGGATCGTCGATGTGGCAGGCGACCATCTGGGCGTCGTACTGGCCGGTGTCCCACAGGGCGAGCGCCAGGTCGTGGCGCCGACGCAGCGGCTTGGCGATGGCCTGGACCCGGTTCATCCGTACGCCGAACGCCGTCGGCGCCTCGATGCCGTAGCGGGCTTTCATGGCCTCGCGATAGGGCTCTTCGGCCTGGGCACGCAACGCCGCCATGACGGCCTCGACCTCTGCCTTGAGCGCGGGATCGAGGTCGGCGGCGTTGCGTCCGGTGGTCATCAGGCCTCGGCCAGCTCGGGCAGCAGGGTGTCGAGGCGAACGTAGCCCGCCTCCATCCCGTACGCCATGTCCTGGGCGAGGACGAAGTCGCGGATCTCCTTGGACGGATAGATCATGGTGTTGCGGATGGTTGTGCGGCCGTCGCGCTCGATCAGCTCCAGGGTGACCAGGGTCTCGCTGGCCGGGTCGTCGTTGAAGAACTGGGTCTGGACGATCCGCTCGGGCGCAAGGACCTCGCGGTACTCGCCGCTCATGAACATCTCCTCGCCGTTCACACCGCGCCAGCCGTAGCGGTAGGCGCCGCCGACCTTCAGGTCGATCTCGCAGACCGGCATGGTCCAGCCCTCGGGGCCGAGCAGCCAGCGCTTCATCAGGGCCGGGGTGACGTGGCAGTCGAAGACCAGGGCGCGGGGGGCGTTGACGACGCGCTCGACGACGACTTCGCGGTCGGACGGGGTGCTGACCTGGACGGGCATGGGTCTCTCCTTCTGAGGGGGTGTCAGTTCTTTGTGGCTTGCAGTTCGGCGAGCAGGTCGTCGAGCCGCTGGTAGTTGGTCTCCCAGATCGCCCGGTAGTCCTCGAGCCAGGCGACGGCCTGGGCCATCGGCTCGCCCTCGATGCGCCGGGGACGACGCTGGGCGTCCTGGCCGCGCGAGATCAGGCCCGCGCGCTCCAGGACCTTCAGATGCTTGGAAATCGCCGGCTGGCTCATGGCGAAGGGCTCGGCCAGCTCGGCGACGGAGGCCTCGCCGGTCGCCAGCCGCGCCAGGATCGCCCGACGGGTCGGGTCGGCGAGGGCGGCGAAGGTCGCGTCGAGACGCTGTGACGGGGTCATTTCCATAACCAAATAGTTCTAGAACTAAATGGTTATGTAAAGGGGAAATCCTCCCCACTGGGGGAGGGGGTGAGGAGCGACGTCGCGCGTTTGCGCGACGTTGTCGATCGCCAGCGGCGATCGCCGCGACGAACGCCCGCGACGCTGTCGCGGGCTGGGGCGCAGCAGGGGGAGGGGGCCTAAGGCCCAAAGAAAAAGGGCCGAACCCTGCCGGGTTGGCCCTCTCCACCACCCTTCGGGTGGTCCCCCTCTCCCGGCGGGAGAGGGGTGCTTTCTAGAACCCCAGCGCCTTGGCGTAGCGGTCGCGGTGGTAGCCGGCGCCGCCGAACAGCTGCTCGGCCACGCGGGCGCGTTTGAGGAACAGGCCGGCGTCATGGACGTCGGTCATGCCGATGCCGCCGTGCATCTGGACCATCTCGTTGCTGACCAGGTGCGCCAGCTCGCTCGCCTTGGCCTTGGCCAGGGAGGCGGCGGCGCGGTTGTCCCTGCCGCCGGCGTCCAGGCCTTCGAGGGCGGCCTCGATGCAGGAGCGGGTGGTCTCCAGGTCGGTGAACATCTTGGCCGCGCGGTGCTGCAGCGACTGGAAGGTCCCGATCACCTGGCCGAACTGGGTCCGGGTCTTGAGGTAGTCGAGGGTGATTTCGAAGGCCTGCAGGGCGCTGCCGAGCATCTCGGCCGACAGGCCGATCCGGGCGCGGTCGAGCACCGGCTCCAGGACGTCCCAGCCCTTGTCGGCCTCGCCCAGCAGCTCGCCGGCGGCGCCGTCGAAGGTGATCTGCGCCGCGCCGCGGCTGTCGGCCAGGGCCAGATGCTCGCGGGTCACGCCGGCGGCGTTCGGATCGACCAGGAAGAGGCTGATCCCGGCCGTCTCGCCCGGCTTGCCGCCGGTGCGGGCCGCGACGATCAGCAGGTCGGCGGCGTCGCCGTCGATCACGAAGGTCTTCTTGCCGGTCAGCCTGTAGCCGTCGCCGGCCTTCTCCGCCTTGAGGGCGATCCGCTCGGGCGCGTGGTGAGCGGTCTCGTCCACGGCCAGGGCGGTCACGATCGCCCCCTCGGCGATCTTGGGCAGCCATTCGGCCTTCTGGGCCTCGCCGCCCGCCAGCGTCAGGGCCGAAGCGCCGATCAGGGCGGTCGACAGGAGCGGGGAAGCGGTCAGGGTGCGGCCGGTCTCTTCCAGCACCAGGCCCAGGCTCAGGTAGCCGAATTCCGACCCGCCGAAGGCTTCCGGCACGATCACCCCGGCCCAGCCCATCTGGCCCATCTCGGCCCAGGTCGCGGCGTCGAAACTGGCGCCCGTGCCGCCGTCGCGCAGGGCGCGCAGCTTGGTCACCGGCGAGGACTCCTGCGCCCAGCTCTTGGCCGCGTCGCGCAGCATGGTCTGTTCTTCGGTCAGGACGGCCATGTCAGGCGTGCTCCCTCGTTGCATGTCGTTGGGCCCAGTCGAGGGCCTGTTCCAGACGGTCGTTGCCCCAGAAGAGCTCGCCGTCGGCGGTGATGAAGCTGGGCGAGCCGAAGACGCCGCGCGCCTTGGCCTGCTCCACGTGGTCCTTGAGGCGGGCCTTCACGTCCGCGCCCTGGGCGGCGGCGAAGACCGCTTCCGGCGCGGCGCCGACCTCCTCCACCAGCGGGGCCAGGACCTCCGGGCTGGAGATATCCTGGTCGGCGACGAAGTTGGCCTCGTAGACCTTCTTGCTGAAGGCCGGCGTCCAGCCGTCCTCCAGGCCGACGATGGCGACGCGGGCGGCCAGCAGGGCGTTGCGCGGGAACTGGCTGGGGTGGACGAGGGGCAGGCCCTCTTCCTCGCAGACCCGCTCCAGGTCGCGCCACATGTACTTCCCCTTTACGGGGACGACGTTGAACGGGCTGTCGCGGAGGCCCTGCTGCTCATGGAACAGCGGACCCAGCAGGAACGGCCGCCAGGCGATCGCCACGCCCGCCTCGTCCGCCAAGCGCTCGATGCGCATGGCGGCGGGATAGGAGTAGGTCGAGGCGAACTCGTACCAGAACTCGATCATCGTCTTGGCGTCGGCGTCTACTGGTGGTCCAGCAGGCCCAGGACCCGCTTGGCGACGACGTTCAGGTTGATCTCGCTGGTGCCGCCCTCGATGGAGTTGGCCTTGGCGCGCAGCATCGAGCGCAGGGCCGCGACCTCGCCCGGCTTGAAGGCGTCGCCCTCCCAGCCCAGGCCCTGCAGGCCCAGCGCCTCGACGGTCAGCTCGGTGCGTTCCTGGTTCAGCTTGGCGGCCGCGTACTTGATGATCGAGGTGGCGGCGCTGGGCCCCTTGCTGGCCTTCGCCTCGGCCTCGGCCCGGCGGACGGTCAGCAGGAAGGCGTGCTGGTCCATCTTGTGGGCGGCGATGCGGGCGCGCAGGTCGGCGTCGGCGATGCGGCCCTGGTCGTCCACGCCGACATGCTCCTTGGCCGCCTCGACCATGTCGATGCCGCCGCCGCCGCCGAAGCCGCCGGCGGAGATGTTCTGGCGCTCATACTGGAGCAGTCGCTTGGCGATCTCCCAGCCGCCGTTCAGCTTGCCGACCAGCTGTTCCTTGGGGACCTTCACGTCGGTGAAGAAGGTTTCGCAGAAGGGCGAACTGCCGCTGATCAGCTTGATCGGGCGGGTCTCGACGCCCGGGCTGGTCATGTCGAACAGCACGAAGGAGATGCCCTCATGCTTCTTGCTGGTGTCGGTGCGCACCAGGCAGAAGATCCAGTCGGCCTGGTCGGCGTAGCTGGTCCAGACCTTCTGGCCGTTGATCAGATAGTGGTCGCCTTTGTCCTCGCAGCGGGTCTGCAGCGAGGCGAGGTCGGAGCCGGCGCCGGGTTCGGAGTAGCCCTGGCACCAGCGGATCTTGCCCTTCACGATGTCGGGCAGGAAACGCTGCTTCTGCTCCTCGGTGGCGTACTCGAGCAGCACCGGGCCGAGCATCCAGACGCCGAAGCTCATCAGGGCCGGGCGGGCCTTGATGCGGCGCAGCTCGCTCTCCAGCACCTTGTTCTGCTCACGGCTCAGGCCGCCGCCGCCGTACTCCTTGGGCCACATCGGCGCGGTCCAGCCCTTCTCGGCCATGCGGTCGAGCCAGAGCTGCGCGTCCGGGTTCTTCGGAGCGAACCGGCGGCCGCCCCAGGGGGCCTCCGACTCGTCGTCCATCGGCGCCTTGAGCGAAGGGGGGTAGTTGGCTTCGAGCCAGGCGCGCGCCTCGGCGCGGAAGGCCTCCAGATCGGTCCCGCCGAAATCGGCCATGACGTCCTCCCTAGGGTGTTCTGTTGCGGCGCACATTAGCGCGCCATCCCGTTGGGGCAAGCGGGTTCAAACGATTGTTCGAAGGGTAATCGCCTCCTCCAGCTTCCGCACTGCGCGACTTGGGCGGGGTGTGGTTATAGTCCTGCTGGTTGGCGCGGGATTCGAATGCAGCTGTTTCGTGAACTGAGGCCGGCGCTTCTCGGCGTCGGACCGACGGTCGGCGCCATCGCCGCCCTGACGGCCGGGGTCATGCTCCTGGCCTCGGGCGCGACGCCGTCGGACCCGTCGCGGTTCCTGCACCTGCTGCGCTTCACGCCCCAGATCCTGATCGAGGCCAGCCACTTCCTGTCCTCGATCCTCGGCATCGTCCTGGTGTTGCTGGCGTTCGGCCTGCGCGCCCGTCTGGATGCGGCCTGGACCGCGACCCTGGTGACCCTGGTGTTGGCGACCCTGCTGGCGCCGTTCAAGGGTTTCAACTGGGAGGAGGCTGCGGTCCTGATCGTCTGCATCCTGGTCGTGTCGCCGTTGCATCCGGCCTTTCCGCGTCAGGCGCGGCTGTCGCGGATGGAGATTACGCCCGGCTGGCTGCTGTCGGCGGCCGCGGTCCTGGTCGGCGCCGGGATGCTGGGCTGGTGGTCGTTCGCCAACGCCGACTATGGCGACGTGCCGGTCTGGCGGCTGGTGGCGGACCAGGACGTGGAGCGGGCGATCCGCTCCTCTCTCGGCGCGGCCATGGCGCTCCTGCTGTTCGGTCTTTGGCGGATGTTCGTCATGCCGGCCAAGCCCCAGGTGGCCGACGACCACGATCCGGACTTTCAGCGCGTGCGGGCGATCCTGGCCAAGGCCGAGTGGTCGCAGCCGGACTCCAACCTGGCTCTGCTGGGCGACAAGCGGTTCCTGTTCTCGCCGTCGGGCGAGACCTTCCTGATGTTCGGCGTCCGCGGTCGCTCCTGGATCGCCATGGACGGGCCGGTCGGCAATCCCAACGAGCGGATGGAGCTGCTGTGGCGCTTCCGCGAGCTGGCCGACGCCCGGGCGGCGCGGCCGGCCCTCTACGGCATCGGCCCCGAGGACCTGCCCGACGCCGTTGAGCTGGGCTTTTCGATCCAGAAGATCGGCGAGGCCGCCGCCGTGCCGCTGGAGAGCTTCTCGCTGGCCGGCCGTCGGCGAGAGGTGCTGCGGCGCAACTGGCGCAAGGCCGGGGAGGGCGGGGCCTCGTTCGAGGTGCTGGCGCCCGAGCGGACGCTCGAGGTGATGGACGAGCTGAAGGCCATCTCGGACGAGTGGCTGGGGCACCATTCCGGCGGCGAGAAGGCCTTTTCGCTGGGCGGGTTCATCCCGCGCTACGTCGGCGAATTCCCGGTGGCGGTGGTGCGGGTCGACGGCCGGATCGTCGCCTTCGCCACCCTGTGGCCGACGGCGACGCGAAAGTCCTTTTCTATGGACCTGATGCGCTACGGCGACGGAGCGCCGAAGAACGTCATGGACTACCTGTTCGTCGAGCTGCTCGAATGGGGCCGGGAGCAGGGCTACGCCGCGTTCGATTTCGGCGCCGCGCCGCTGGCGGGGCTGGAGGATCGCCCCCTGGCGCCGATCATGTCGCGCGTCGGCCGGCTGCTCTTCGAGCGGGGCGAGGAAATCTACAACTTCCGCGGCGTGCGCCGATACAAGGACAAGTACGATCCGCTGTGGCAGCCGCGCTATGTCGCCGCGCCGCACAAGTGGCAGATCCCGATGATCCTCGCCGACGTCGGCCTGCTGTCTTCCGGCGGCGTGGCGGGGCTGACCCGGCGAGCGCCGAAACGGCCGGCGGCGGAGGACTGATCGCAGGCCCTAGCGCCCGGTGTGGAAGCCGAGCAGGTTCACCAGGTGGACCGTCATCAGCAACGTCCCGGCGGCCGCGAACACCATCACCGTGCGCCACGGAATCATCCGTACGCCCTTGGCCAGATCGGCCGGCCGTGAGCCGCGCCAGCCGGCGAAGACGGTGAGCGCCAGGAAGGCGCCGACGATGGCGGAAGTCACGGGCAGGTCCATTTTCGCCAGATGGCGGGCCCGCGCCGGCTTGGCAAGCTTCGTCCACAGCAAATCGTCGCACACGCCAGATTTGGGGTTAACGGCGCGTTTACACACTACATGTCGGTGGCTAGCGTCCTCCTACTGGTGCCGGAGGTGCGATTCGAATGACGGCGGGGGCGCCCTGGAGCGTGAAGGGTATCGACCCGAAAGCGCGGGAGATCGCCAAGGATCTCGCGCGGCGTTCGGGAATGACCCTGGGCGAATGGCTGAACCGGATGATCGTCGAGGGCGAGGCTCCGGCGTCGCCTGACACCGCCCACGACCACGCCTTCGACAGTCCCGACGAGCCGATCGCCATCGCCATGCCCGGACGCGGCGGCGGCTCCCGCTATGAGGTTCCGGGACATCCAGCCGACGAGGTCGGCCGCATCGCCGAGGCGATGGAGCGGCTGACCCAGCGCATCGAGGCGGCGGAGCAGCGCTCGACCCTGGCGATCAGCGGCATCGACCAGTCGGTGCGCGGCGCCCTGTCTCGCCTGGAGAACACCGAACGCGACCAGGTCGCCATCGCCTCGCGCTTCGAGGGCGCAATCGGCGATCTGCGCACCGAGCACGAAACGGCCGACGAGCGGCTACGCCGCATGGAGCGTGACGCCGCCGGTCCGCGTTCCGCCGAGGCCCTGCGCGCGCTCGAAGGCATGATGGGCAAGGTCGCCAGCCAGTTCTACGAGAGCGAAGGCCGCACCCGCGACGCCCTGGTGGGGGTGGAAGGCCGCCTGGCCCAGATCGAGAAGTCCGATCCGGCCAACCTGGTCGACGCCGTCGCCATCCGGGTGGCCGAGCGTCTGGAGCAGGCCGAGGCGCGCACGACGTCGGCCCTGCGCGACATGGGCGCCTCCTTCGTCGCCCTGGACCGCCGCCTGAAGGCGGTCGAGGCCGGCAGTGGCGGCGCCGAGCGGCTGGAATCCCTGGCGCTCGACCTGACTCGCCGCCTCGAGGCGACCCGCGCCGACCTGTCGGAGAAGCTCGCGGCCTCGGCCGAGGCCCGCTTCGACCGCATGGATCGCCGCCTGTCGGAGATGGCCCAGCACATCGGGGCGGCCGAGACCCGTTCGGCCGAGGCGATCGAGCGCATGGGGCGGGAGATGGTCAACATGGCCGACAGCTTCAGCCGGAAAGTGCAGGGCGTGGAGCATCGCGGCGCTGACGCGGTGGAGCAGATCGGCGGCGAAGTCGCCCGCATCGCCGCCGCCGTCGAGCAGAAGCTCAGTCGCGCCGATACGGTTCAGGCCCAGGCCCTGGAGAAGCTGGGCGGCGAGATCGCCCGCATCACCGAGCGCCTCTCCGAGCGGATCGCCAACTCCGAACGCCGCGGCGCCCTGGCCATCGACGAGATCGGCGAGCAGGTGGCGCGCGTCACCGAACGCATCGGCCAGCGCCAGGAGCGCTCGGCGACCGACCTGGCCGAGCGTATCCGGCAGAGCGAGGAACGCACCGCCCGGCTGCTCGAGGAGGCGCGCGAGAAGATCGACGCCAGCCTGAACAGCAACCACCGCCGCCTGGTCGAACAGGTCACGCCGCCTGCGGCCGTGGCCGCGGCCCAGCCGTCCGTCCAGGCCCCGCCGCTGCGCGATCCGTTCGCGACCGATCCTTTCGCCGCGCCGGTCCGCGGCTTCGCCGAGGAAGCGTACGCGCCGCAGGCCTTCGCCCAGATGCCGCCGCCCGAGGCGCGTCCGGAGCCGACCCCCGCGGCGGCCGCCCAGCCGGCGCCGTTCCCCGCGCCCGAGCGGGCGGAGCCGGCCTTCTCGCAGGAAGACTTCGACGCCGCCGACGGCTTCGATCCGATCGACGAGTTCGAGACCGTCGACGCCGGACCGGTCATCCCCGACGCGCCGGAGGTTCCGGCCGCGCCGGTGATCACGCCGCCGCCGGTCGAGGACTTCGCCCAGCCCCGGTCGACGCGCGAGGTGATCGAGCAGGCCCGTATGGCCGCCCGCGCCGCCAGCGCGCCGGACAAGGCCGCGCCGCAGGCTCGCCGCGGCCTGTTCGGCGGCGGCGAGAAGAAGGCCAAGCGCCGCGCCGGCGGCTCGTCGCTGCAGAGCTGGGTCGTGCTGCTGGCCGGCACGGCCACGGCGGTCGGCGTCGGCGGCTTCGGCTACCTGGTCTGGAAGGACAGTCTCGGCGTCGGCGGTCCCGCCAGCGCGCGCGTCGCGGCCATGGCCAAGGTCACCGAGGCCGACGCCAAGGGCGAGATCAAGACCGGCGAGGCCGACACGACGCCGACCCTGCCGACTTCGCCGCGCCTGGCGGTGGCGATCGCCCCCGGCCTGACGCCGACCCCGAGCGCCGCCGCTCCGGCTCCGGCCCTGGCCGGCGCGCCGTCCGCGCCCGCTCCTGCCGCGACGACGCCTCCACCGCAGCCCGCGCCGACGGAAACGCCGGCCTCGCTCTACGCCGAGGGCGTGCGCCGCATCGAGGCCAAGGATTCCACGGGCCTGGAGACCCTGCGCCGCGCGGCCAACCTCGGCTATGCGCCCGCCCAGTTCTACCTGTCCAAGCTGTATGAGAACGGCGAGGGCGGGGTGCGCAAGAACGAGGGCGAGGCCCGTCGCTGGACCGAGCGCGCCGCGCAGGGCGGCGATCCCAAGGCCATGCACAACCTGGGCCTCGCCTATTTCCACGGCACGGGCGGTCCGACCAACAAGACCTCCGCCGCCCAGTGGTTCCGCCGCGCCGCCGACCTCGGCATGGGCGACAGCCAGTACAACCTGGCCAGCCTCTACGAGCAGGGCTACGGCGTGAGCCAGAACGCCGCCGAGGCCTACAAGTGGTACCTGATCGCCGCGCGCCAGGGCGACGCCGAGGCGCGCCAGAGCGCCGAGCGGGTCAAGAAGGCCCTGTCGCCGGAAGCCCGCGCCGCCGCCGAGCGGTCGGCGACCGGCTTCCGCTCTTCGGTCCGCAACGCCTCGACCCGCGCGCCCGCGGTGGCGGAAGGCGGTTCGAGCGTGCTGTCGGCCCAGCGCGGCCTGTCGGTGCTGGGCTACTACCGCGGCCCGCAGGACGGCGTGTCGTCCCAGGCGCTGAAGGGCGCGATCCAGGCGTTCCAGCGCGACAAGCGGTTGCCGGCGACGGGAAACCTTGACGCCGAGACGCTCTCGCAGCTTTCCATCTACGCGCGGTAGCGTCCCGTCCGGGCGCTGAGCGGAGAGACGTTTGGACCTGTACCTGCCCATCGCCGAAGTGTCGGTGAATGCGCCGCTTCTCGTGGCGCTGGGGGCGGCGGTCGGGTTCATCTCCGGCCTGTTCGGGATCGGCGGCGGCTTCCTGATGACGCCGGTGCTGGTCTTCCTCGGCATCCCGCCGGCCGTGGCCGTGGCCAGCGAGGCCAACCACGTCGCCGCCTCGTCGGTGTCCAGCGTCATCGCCTACAGCCGCAAGCGGGTGGTCGACTTCCGCATGGGCGCGGTCCTGGCCGGCGGCGGGGTGGTCGGCGCCTTCATCGGCGTCGAGGTCTTCCGCCTGCTGCGCCTGCTGGGCCAGGCCGACCTGGTCGTCTCGGTCAGCTACCTGCTGTTCCTGGGCGTGATCGGCGCGCTGATGTTGCGCGAGTCGCTGGAGACCATCATCCGCCGCCGCAAGGGCGAGGCCCCCAAGCCGCGTCGGGACAAGCGGCCGGTGCTGCTCTACGCCCTGCCGCTGAAGATGCGCTTCCCGCGGTCGCGGCTCTACATCAGCGTGATCCCGCCGATCCTGCTGGGGATCTTCGTCGGCATCCTGTCGGCGATCATGGGCGTGGGCGGCGGCTTCATCCTGGTGCCGGCGATGGTCTATCTGCTGCGCATGCCGGCCGGGGTGGTGGTCGGCACCAGCCTGTTCAACATCGTCATCACCACCACCCTGACCAGCATCCTGCAGGCCGGACGCAACCAGACGGTCGACATCGTCCTGGCCACGCTGCTGCTCATCGGCGGGGTGGTCGGGGCGCAGCTGGGCGCCAAGGCCTCCGCCCGGTTCCGCGCCGAGGAGCTGCGCGCGCTGTTGGCGCTGATCGTGCTGCTGGTCGGGCTGCAGATGGGCCTGGGCCTGTTCATCACGCCGGATGATCCCTTCGTTCTGATGTCGGGGGCCGACTGATGACCGTCGCGCCGCCCGAACCCCCCGCCGCCGTCGCCGCCGTCCTGACCGAGACCCAGGTCAAGGTCAGCTCCGGCTTTCGCGGCGCGCGCATCTCGGTCTACGGCGCGGTGTTCGATCCCGCCCAGCGGCCCAGCGACGTGGTCGTGGTCGTGCGCGGGCCCGAACAGCCGGTGCGGATCGCGCGCAAGGTCCGCGCGGCGGGTCTGTGGCTGAACAGCCGGCCGGTGGTGTTCCACGGCGCGCCGGGCTTCTATCGCGCCGCCTCGACCCGCCCGCTCACCGACATCGCCCGCTTCGGCGTGCTGCGCCGGCAGGGACTGGGCCTCGACCACCTGGCCATCGCCGCGCCCGCCGAGCGCCGGATCGAGACCCGCTACGGCATCAAGGACATGGTCGTCAGCAGCCTGGGCCCCGACTACCACGAGTGGCGCGGGGCGGTGATCCGGCTGAAGCAGCAGGCGGGCCTCTACAGCGCCGATCCCGGCGGCGTGCGCTTCGTCGACCAGGGCCTGTTCCAGGCCGAGTTCGACCTGCCGGCCGACGCTCCGACGGGAGAGTATCGCGCCGAGATCATCCTGTTCCAGGACGGCCAGCTGATCTCGGTCCGCGAGCGGCCGCTGGTCGTGGAGAAGGTCGGGCTGGAGCGGGCGCTGTATCTGTTCGCGCATCAGCGGCCTTGGCTCTATGGTCTGGCGTCGGCGTTCATCGCCCTGGCCGCCGGCTGGGCGGCCGCGCGGGCGTTTCGCAGGAGCTAGCGGGCATGAGGTCAGGAGCAGCACGGGCGCCGGCCTCGGCCTGGACGATCGGGGCGGTCAGCCTCGTCCCGTTCTATGCGGCGGCCGGACTGTACTGTTTCGGCCCCCAGCCGCATCGCGACGAGGCTCTGCTGGCGCTGATGGGCTGGTCGGCGGCCATGCTCAGCTATCTCGGCGGCGTGCGGGCCGGGGTGGAGATCGACTCCCACGTCCAGCCGCGCTGGTGGACGGTCATCCCCGCCATCCTGTCGCCGATCGCCGGCTTCGGGCTGCTGTTCGGGGCCTATCGCGGTCTGCTCGATCCGGTGCAGCAGGTGACTGGCTTCATGGTCGCCTTCCTGCTGGTCTGGCTGTGGGACCAGCGCAGCGACGACGGCCCGTCCTGGCGTCCCCGTTTCCGCACCTGGATCACCACCGGCGCCATCATCGCCCTGGCTTTCGCGCTGGAGCAGGCGCTGCGGATGTAGGGGCAAGGGCGTGGCGCTCGACTACACCTGCCCCTGCTGCGGCTATCTGACGTTCGACGACTTCCCCGGCAGCTATGCGGTCTGCGCCGTGTGCGGCTGGGAGGACGACGGAGTTCAGTTGCGATACCCCTATCTCGACGGCGGAGCGAACGCCGTTTCCTTGATCGAGGCTCAGGCGAATTTCGAGGCCATCGGCGTGCACGATCCGGCCTGTCTTCTCTACATGCAGACGCTCGACAAGGCGGAGCTGGCCAGATTTTCGCGAGACGAGCGGTGGCGGCGGGTGGACCCGACCCGGGACCGATGGGAGCGGCTGGAAGATGTTCTCCATGCCGAGAACGACAACTTGGCGGAGTGTCTGCGACTCGAGGAATTCCACTACTGGCTTCGCTAGCGGACACGCGGGTGACGACGTAGGGCCTGGTCTCCAGAAACCCCTTCTCAATCCCTCACCAGCGACCGCCAGCCGATCGCGTGCACCCGTCCGCTTCCCAGGGCCGCCGCCGTCGGGCGGGTCGCGAACAGAGGGCGGAACGCCTCGTCCTTCACATTGAGCCCGCCCGCGTAGGCGCCGAAGGCCGGCAGCACGACGCGCGAGCCGTCGGTGACGAAACAGCGTCGCCGCACCGCGCCGCCGCGGCCGGCGACCTTGGCCGCCGGGTGAAGGTGGCCGGCGCATTCGCCGGGCTGGGCGCCGGGCTGGGGCTCGTGGCGCAGGATCAGGGTCTCCAGCGTCATCTCGGCGGCGATCTCGCCGGGCAGGGCGCGGGGGCCGTCGGCGTCGTGGTTGCCGACGATCCAGAGCAGTGTCCGGCCGCTCGCCAGCGCCGCCAGCCGCCTCGCGTCGTCCGCCGCCAGCCGATCCTCGGCCGCGCCGTCGTGGAAGCTGTCGCCCAGGAACACCAGAAGGTCGGGCTTCACCGCCGCCGTTTCGCGTTCGAGGCGCGCGAGGGTTTCGCGGGTGTCGTAGGGCGGCAGCAGCTGGCCGCGCGTCGCATAGGCCGAACCCTTCTCGAAATGCAGGTCGGCGACCAGCAGGGCGTTCGAGGCCCGGACGTGCAGGGCTCCGGACGCGCGCAGGACGACCTCCGTTCCGTTCACGGCCAGGGTCACGCCGCCGCAGGGAGAGGCGGCGAAGGCCCGCCGCTCGGCATGCACGGCTACGGCACTCAAGACATCGCCTCCGCGATCAAATCCTCGGCCGCTTCGGCCAGCATCATGTCCGCGGCGCCGCCCGGGGCGCGCTCGCGGCCGATCTCCATGAACATGGGCACGGCGAAGGGCGATAGATGCGGCAGCGTCGCATGCCGAATCTTCCCCTTGATCCGGCTCAGCAGCCGGCCGACCCGGGCCACGTCGATCAGGTTGGTGGCCGCGTCCTCGCGGGCGCAGCGCAGCATCAGGTGGTCCGGCTGGTGGCGGCGCAGCACGTCGTAGATCAGGTCGGTCGAGAAGGTCACCTGCCGCCCCGACTTCTCCGCGCCCGGCATCCGCCGCTCGATCAGGCCGCTGATCAGGGCGCAGGCCTTGAACGACCGCTTCATCATGAAGCTCTCGTCCATCCAGGCCTCCAGGTCGTCGCCCAGCATGTCCTCGGCGAACAGCGCGTCCAGGTCGAGGCCGTCCATCGGCTTCAGCGCCCAGATGGCCATCGCGTAGTCGTTGCAGACGAAGCCGAGCGGGCCGATGTCCAGTCGGTCCAGCCGCCGGGTCAGCAGCATGGCCAGGGTGGTGTGGGCGTGCCGGCCGTCGAACGGATAGACCACCATGAAGTGCCGCTTCCCGTGCGGGAAGGTCTCCAGCAGCATCTCGTCGGGGGCGGGGATCACCGAGCGGTCGCGCTGCGCCTCCAGCCATTCGCGGACGTCGGCGGGCAGCACGGTCCAGGCGCTCTCGTCCGACATCATCCGCCGCACCTTGCCGGCCAGGAAGGTCGAGATGGCGAACTTGCTGCCGCCCCAGCTGGGCATCTTGGCGTTGGCGTTCGGCGCCGCCTGGACCAGGACGTCGACCCCGGTCACCGCAACCAGCCGCCAGACCTGGCCGGCGAAGATGAAGGTGTCGCCTGGGTCGAGCATCTCCAGGTAGCCCTCCTCGACCTCGCCGATCTTGCGCCCGGCCTGGCCACGGCGGCTGGCGATGCGGACGTTGAGGGTGGCGGGCGAGACGATGGCCCCGACGTTCATCCGGTGCCGCCGCACGGTGTCGGCGTTGCGGGCGCGCCAGAGGCCATCCGGCCCCTGCACGATCCGCCGGAAGCGGTCGTAGGTCTTCAGCGCATAGCCGCCGGTCGAGACGAAGTCGACGACGGCCTCGTAGTCCTCCCAGGCCAGGTCGCGGTAGGGGCCGGCGCTGCGGATCTCGTCATAGAGGGCGACCAGGTCGAACGGTTCGCTGCAGGCGCAGCCCATGACGTGCTGAGCCAGGACGTCCAACGCGCCGGCGCGGCGCTGTTCCGTGTCCAGGCTGTTCTCGGCGATGGCCTCGATGGCGGCCTGGCACTCGAGCATCTCGAAGCGGTTGGCCGGCACGAACAGCGCCTGCGACGGCTCGTCCAGCCGATGGTTGGCCCGGCCGATGCGCTGGACCATCCGCGCGGCCCCCTTCGGCGCGGCCAGCTGGATGACCAGGTCGACGTCGCCCCAGTCGATGCCCAGGTCCAGGGTCGAGGTGCAGACCACCGCCTTGAGCTGGCCGCGGGCCATGGCCGCCTCGACCTTGCGCCGCTGCTCGGCCGCCAGACTGCCGTGGTGCAGGGCGATGGGCAGGCCGTCCTCGTTCAGCTCCCAGAGTCTCTGGAACGCGAACTCCGCCTGGAAGCGGGTGTTGACGAAGATCAGCGTCGTCCGCTGACGCTTGATGATCTCGTAGACCTCTTCCATCGCGTGCTCGGCGGTATGTCCCGCCCAGGGCACGCGGCCCTCCGAGACCAGGGTGTTCACCACCGGCGCGGGACCGGGCGGGCCGCGGACAAGGTCGACCTCCGCCCCCGGACTCATCCATTCGCGGATCAGGTTCGGGTCGTCCACCGTCGCCGACAGCCCGATCCGTCGCAGGTTCGGCGCGAACCGCTGCAGCCTCGCCAGGTCCAGGGCCAGCAGGTCGCCGCGCTTGGTCGGCCACAGGGTGTGGACCTCGTCGAGGATCACGCAGCGCAGGTCCTCGAACAGGCCCCGCGCGCCCTCCCAGGCGCAGAGCAGGGCCAACTGTTCGGGCGTGGTCAGCAGCATGTCCGGCGGCCGGACCTTCTGGCGCTGCTTGCGGGCGGCGCCGGTGTCGCCGGTGCGGCTTTCGACGACGATGTCCAGGCCCATCTCCACGACCGGCGTCAGCAGGTTGCGCTCGACGTCGACGGCCAGGGCCTTCAAGGGCGAGATGTAGAGGGTGTGGATGCCGCGCGGGCCGTTGGCCGGCGGCCGCTCGCTGAGTTCAACCAGGCTGGGCAGGAAGCCGGCCAAGGTCTTGCCGCCGCCGGTTGGGGCGATCAGCAGCGCATGCCGCCCTTCGCGCGCCTTGGCCACCATCTCCAGCTGGTGCGTCCGCGCCGCCCAGCCGCGCGCGGCGAACCAGTCGGCGAACCGCTTCGGCAACAGGGAGGGGAGGGCGGCGCCGTCCATGCCAACCGCTATAGCATGTTCCCGTTCTGTTTCGAGGGGGTGGTGATCAGCCGGCCAGCATCCCGACCACCAGGCTGATGCCCACGGCCAGGATGGCGGTGTTGTAGACATAGGCCGCCGCGGCGTGTGCGGTGACCAGGTTGCGCAGCCGGGTGCTGCCGATGGTGTTGTCCGACACCTGGAAGGTCGCGCCGACCGAGAAGGCCAGATAGGCGAAGTCGAGGTAGCTGTGCGGGGCCTGGCCCGGGAAGCCGATGCCGTGGTCGGGGTTGGCCTTGATCTCGACGAAGTGGCGATGGGCGTAGTGGGCGACGAACACCGTCTGCAGCACCAGCCAGCCCAGCACCAGGGTGGCGACCACGAAGGCGCTGGTCAGGCTTCGGCCGCCGCCGTCGTGTCCCCGCGCGGCGTACAGGGCGGTGAAGACGCCGCCCAGGCTGAAGGCGAGGGCGGCGATCACCACGATCATCACAACGGCGGACCGGATGTCCTGCTGCGCGGCGCGGGCGCGGATGTGATCCTCGTCGGCGCGCAGGAACAGGCTCCACATGCCGACCAGATAGGCCAGGGCGCCGGCGTCCCAGCCGACCAGCCAGGCGTGCGTCCGCAGGGCCGGGACGGCCAGCGCCACGATCCCGACCAGGACGCCCGCCGCCACGGCCCAGGCCAGGCGCAGCCCGACATGGGAGGGAACGACCGGCTTTCGGGAAGGGCTCGTCATGGAGGAAGGACGCCACCGGGAGGGGGCGGCGTCAATCGGGTGCGGCGCCGGAAACCGGTGTTGTTCTCGTTCCGTTTCGCGGCGAAGCGCGCTAGGACTCGGCCGTGAACGAAGTGTCCGCCACGCTTGAGTTGCCGTCCGCCCTGGTCGTTCTGCCCGGAGGCCGATCGGCCGTGGCCGACGCGGCCGGCGCGCGCGAACTGCGACCGCCCTATGCGCGGGAGATCCTCGAGGAGGCCCCGGTGCTGGTCGCCCACGCGGCGATGACCGCCCGGCGACTGGGGCTGAACGCGCCGGGCCGGTCGCGGAGGGTGTTCGACGCCCTGGAGCTGTGGGCCTTCGCACGGCCGGCGCGGTTCGCCGCCCCGTCGGCGGCCGGACTGGCCATGGCGCTGTCGCTGCCGGAGCCGAGGGGCGCGGTCGCCCAAGCCCAGGCCCTGCGCGCCGCCTGCGCTCAGTTGCTGGCCGAGCTGGCCGCCGACCCCTGGCCCTCTCGGGAAGAGGCGCTGGTCCTGGCCGAGACGCTGGAGCGCGGCGGCTGGGCCTGGGGCGCGCATGTCATCGGCGCCCTGCGGTCCGGCGGGCCGCTGCGCCACACGCCGCGGGGGTCGGGCCTTGAGATCTGGAGCCGTATCGCCGAGTGGGAAGATCAGGCCCCGCCGGGGGATGCGGGCAGCAGGCCGATCGCGTCGGAGGCCGCCGAGCAGCGACTGGTCGAGCTGCTCCAGAAGGCGGGGCTGGACGAGGCCCGACCCTCGCAGAAAGTGTTCGCCGCCGAGGCCGCCTGGGCTTTCCAGCCGCGCGACCGAGAGGGCGAGCCGCGGATGATGCTGGCCGAGGCGGGCACCGGCATCGGCAAGACCATGGGCTATCTCGCGCCGGCCTCGCTGTGGGCGGAGGCCAACGGTCCGTCGGTCTGGGTCTCGACCTACACCCGCGCCCTGCAGCGCCAGATCGAGCGCGAGAGCGCCGCCCTCTATCCCGATCCGGCGGTCCGCGCGCGCAAGGCCGTCGTGCGAAAGGGCCGCGAGAACTATCTGTGCCTGTTGAACTATCAGGAGCAGGCCAATGCGGCGCAACTGGGCAACGGCGACCTGATCGGCATGGGCCTGGCGGCCCGCTGGGCCCGGGCCACGCGCGACGGCGACATGACCGGCGGCGACTTCCCGGCCTGGCTGCCGACCTTGTTCGCCATCCCGCCGGCCGCTCAGGCCAGCGCCGCCAACCTGGTCGACCGGCGCGGCGAATGCGTGCACGCTGGCTGCGTCCACTACCGCGCCTGCTTCATCGAGAAGGCGGTGCGCGGGTCCAAGCGGGCCGACATCGTCATCGCCAACCACGCCCTGGTCATGACCCAGGCGGCCTTCGACGGAGCCCGCACGGCCCGGGGGCTGAAGGGCGACAACGAGACCACCACCCTGCGCCGGATCGTCTTCGACGAGGGGCACCACCTGTTCGACGCCGCCGACAGCGCCTTCTCGGCCGCCCTGTCCGGCGCCGAGGCGGCGGAGCTGCGCCGCTGGATTCGCGGACCGGAGGGTCGGGGCCGGCGCGGCCGCGGGCTGGAGCAGCGCCTGCTCGAGATCGTCGGCGACCGCGAGGACGCGCGCCATGCGCTGCAGGACGCCATCCACGCCGCCGCCGCCCTGCCGGGCGAGGGCTGGTCGGGCCGCATCGCGCCGCCGGACGGGCAGGTCAATCCGATCGGCCCGATCGAGGCCTTCCTGGTCGCGGTGCTGGAGCAGTTGCGGGCCCGCGCGACGCCCGGCGACCAGGGCATGGAGGCCGCCGCCCGGCCGGCCACGGACCTGGTCCGCGACACCGCGGCTCTGGCCGCCGCGGCGTTGGCCCGCATCGAGGCGCCGCTGCTGACCCTGGCGCGCCATCTCGAGGACATCCTCGACGACGAGACCGACGAACTCCAGCCGGCCGACCGCGCCAGGATCGAAGGCGCGCTGCGCGGCCTCGACCGGCGCGCTCGCATGACCCTGCCGAGTTGGCGGTCGATGCTGAAGGCGATCGAGGAAGACGCCGAGGACGATCCGGACTTCGTCGACTGGTTCGACGCCACCTTCCTCTACGGCCGGGTCGTGGACGCCGCCTGCCGTCGGCACTGGGTCGACCCGACCGAGCCGCTGACCGCCGCCGTGATCGCGCCGGCGCACGGGGTTCTGGTGACCAGCGCCACCCTGGCGGACAGCACGCTGGAGGACCCTTTCGCTCTGGCGGAGATGCGCACCGGCGCAGCCCGCCTGCCGGACCGGCCCCAGACGCTGCGCCTGAGCTCGCCGTTCGACTATGCCGCCAACAGCCGCGCCTTCGTGGTCACCGACGTCGGCAAGGACGACCCGCGCCAGGTCGCCGCCGCCATGCGCGAGCTGTTCCTGGCGGCGGGGGGCGGCGGGCTGGGCCTGTTCACCGCCATCCGCCGCCTGCGCGCGGTGCACGAGCGGATCGCCGGACCTCTGGCCGACAAGGGGCTGGCCCTCTACGCCCAGCATGTCGACCCGCTCGAGGTCGGCGCGCTGGTCGACATCTTCCGGGCCGAGGAGGACGCCTGCCTGCTCGGCACCGACGCGGTGCGGGACGGGGTGGACGTGCCGGGACGGTCGCTGCGGCTCCTGGTCTTCGACCGCATGCCCTGGCCGCGCCCTGACATCCTGCACAAGGCCCGCCGTCAGCGGTTCGGCGGCAAGAGTTACGACGACTCCATCGCCCGCGCCCGACTGGCCCAGGCCTTCGGCCGCCTCATCCGCCGGGCCGACGACAAGGGCGTCTTCGTGATGCTCGACGCCGCCGCCCCGACCCGTCTGTTCAGCGGCCTGCCGCCGGGCGTGGAGCTGCAGCGCGTCGGCTTGGTCGAGGCGATCGAGGCGACCGCGGAGTTCCTGGGGACGAGCTAGGCCTTCGTCGACCGGTGCGGGGTGACGATTGCCGATCCCTAAACAATACCATAAGGTATGGTATTGTTTAGGCGGAGAGGCGGTTATGAACGGTTGGTTTCTGGCGGCGACGGCGATCGCGGCGCTGACCTGTGTGATCCACGCGACGCTGGGCGGGCGCGAGACCGCCCGGCCTCTGCTGGCCAGCGATCTGGGGAAGGTGGCCAAGTACACCAACTACTATTGCTGGCACCTGGTCACGATCGTCCTGGCCGGACTGGCCCTGGCCTTCGGCTTGGTCGCGACCGGCGAGGGCAGCCGGGACCTGGGCCTGTTCGCTGTGCTGTGCGCGGCGTTGTTCGCGGCCTGGAGCCTGATCATGATCGCCCGGTTCCGGCTCAAGCCGGGGCATTTCCCGCAGTGGGCGCTGTTCCTGCCGATCGCCGTCTGCGGCGGCCTGGGTCTGTGGATGTGACCGGGACCGTTCGCCGCTTCACGACCGCCGACTGGCTCGGCCTCGGCCTGGCGGCGCTGGCCGAGGCCGGCCCGCCGGCGCTCACCATCGAGGCGCTTTGCCAGCGGGCGGGGAAGACCAAGGGCTCCTTCTACGCCCATTTCGCGGGCAGCGAGGCCTATCTGGCGGCCCTGGCCGAGCACTGGCGCGAGCGTCATACGCGGCGACTGGTCGAGGCGGCGCGGGCGGAGGATCGGGCCGACGCCCAGCTGTCGGCGCTGGATCAGTTGGCCCTGCGCCTGGACGAACGGGTGGAGCAGGGCATGCGCCGGCTGGCGGCCGTGGACGAGACGGTGAGGCGGGTCTGCGCAGAGGTCGACCGGGAGCGGATCGCCTATCTGGCCGAGCTGCACCAGGTGTCCGGCCGGTTCGACGCGGCCGACGCCCAGGCGCTGGCGCGGCTGGAGTACGCGGCCTTCGTTGGCTTCCAGCAGATCGACACCGGCGCCGGCGAGGCCGGCGCGGCGGCCAGCTACGCCCTGTTCCTGAAGCTGACCGGCCGGGCCTGACAAAAAAAGCGGCGACGGGAGGGACTCCGTCGCCGCGAGGGACGTTGGGGTTGAGGGACCCCGTCGGGACTAGGAGGTGGTCTAGAAGCCCTTCGTGACGTTCACGCCGATGATCCGCGGATCCAGGGTGAAGACGTTGGTGGTCAGGCCGGCGTCGTCGCTGTTGGTGAAGGCGTCGGTGATCGGGGTCTTGTCGAAGGCGTTCTTCACATAGACCTGGAACATCAGGTCGGCGTCCGGCTTGCGCAGGGTCAGGGCGAGGTTGACGTTGTCCCAGGCCTTCAGCCGGTCGTACTCGGTGTTGTAGACCCGGGCGAAGCTCTCGGACTGGCGGTAGTAGTCGCCGCGCAGGGTCAGGTTCCAGTCGTCCAGGAAGAAGGTGTACTGGGCGCCGAGGTTGAAGGTCAGCTCCGGCGCGTTGGGCAGTTCGTTACCTTCCAGGTCCTGCGCGAAGCCGCGACCGCCGTTCGGAGCCTCGGTCAGCGGGTCGTAGGTGAAACCGAAGAACAGGTTCATCGGGAAACCGTCGACGGAGGGGTTGAAGGTCCCCGTGTCCTTCGAGCCGCCACAGAGCGCCGCCAGGGCGTTGATGCCCAACCCGTCCAGGAACGGCGAGCTCATGATGGCGTCCACGTGCTTCTTCGGCGCGATGCAGTTGGAGGGCACCTGGATCCAGGGCCGCAGCAGGACCCAGTCGGGGTTGCCCTGGGTGCGGTTCATGACGTCGATGGACTTGGCGCCCTTGCCGATCCGTGTGTTCAGGTAACCAAGGCTGCCGTCGATGCGCAGCGCCGGCGTGGGCCGCCAGGCCGCCTCGAACTCCAGGCCCCAGGTCCGGGCGTCGAAGTTCTCGTTCAGCGAGATGCGGTCGACGATCTGCGAGACCTGATAGTCCTTGTAGTCGTAGTAGAAGGCGGTGGCGTTCAGCGTCAGCTTGCCGCCGTCGAGGATGTTCTTGGTCCCGATCTCGATCGCATTGACGTACTCGGGATCAAAGGTCGCGGGCAGCGGCTGGAACTGCACCACGCGCGGGTTCAGGCCAGGACGCGGCGGATTGGAGCCGCCGCCCTTGTAGCCGCGCGAGAGCGAGGCGTAGACAAGGGTGTCGTCGGTGAACGACAGGTCGGGCTTCCAATCGACGACCAGACGACCGGTCGGTTCCGACCAGCGCTGCTTGATGGGCGGGTCGGCGGGATAGCCTGCGTTGACGAAACCGCCGCTGGTGCCGATATCCGGCGCGCCGCCGAGGAGCAGTTGGCTGGGGATCGGCGTCGCGGTCTTGACGTCCCGGGTGAACCGCAGGCCGGCCGTGATCTTCACCGTGTCGGAGACGTTCCAGTAGGCCTCGCCGAACAGGGCCCAGGACTTCGTCTCGACGATGTTCCGGCTGAGGAAGTAGTTGTGGCCCAGCTCGTCGAGGGATCCGATCGGATTTGGGTCGACATAGACGCAGTCCCGGCTGGTCGTTCCCGGCGGGCAGGGCTGATGATCCGTTTCAGGCCTGTTGTACAGATTGTAGGCGATGAAGCTGAAGGCGTTGTTGAAGACGAAGTAGTCGTCTTGCGACTCGAAGTGCAGGTAGTTGGCGCCGACGCTGAAGTTGAACGGGCCGTCGAAGGAGGATTGCAGGCGGAATTCCTGCGACCATTGCTCGTTCCTCGATCGGTTCAAGTCCGCGGACAGGAGACCTCTCGACGCGCCCAGCTGCGGGTCGACGAAGACGCCGCCCGGCGAGCCATGCTGCTGACCCATCGGCTGGCCAGTGAAGGCTGAGACCAGCCCGTTCGAGTCGTTGAAGATCGGCGCAGAGACGAACCGGAAGAAGTCCTGGGACGAGTAGTAGTCGTCCTTGGCGTAGGCCGTCTGCGAGATCAGCGTCAGGCCGTCCGTGATCTCCCATTCCAGATTGAGCTGATAGAGGTCGTTCTTGGCCCGGAATACCGGATCGTAGTTGGTGGCGATCTCGCGCAGATTACGCGACTGCCGGACGTTCGCGAACGGATCGCCGAGCTTGAAACCGTACTGCTGTTCGAAGGTCCCGGGACGCACGCCCATGGTCACCGCCATGCCGCCGGCGATGATGTAGGACAGGCCGCTGGCGTTGGGCGCGCCGTAGGCGTCGTCGCTGTAGAGCGAGCCCGGCTTGCACCCCTGGCTGAAGCGACCTTGCAGCAGCGTCGGCAGGGCGACGCCGTTGTAGGTCTCCCGGCTCGGATCGCGCGTGCAGAGCTGTTTGCCGGTGCGCGAGCGGTCGTCGTCTTCCTCGAAATGCTGCCAGATGAAGTTGGCCTTGAAACTGTCGGTCGGCTCCCACTCGGCGATGGCCCGGACCGACCACAGGTCGCGGCCGTTGACGTTCTTCTGGGTGACGGTGTTGTAGTCGAAGCCGTCCCGCTGGGTCATGGCGCCCGCCACCCGCACCGCTAAGGTGTCGCCGACGGGCACGTTGACGAAGCCGCCCATGCGGCGGGTGTCGAAGTTGCCGATCTCGCCGCGGAACTCGCCCTCGAAGACGCTGGTCGGCATGGTCGGCAGCATGTTCACGACGCCGCCGGTGGCGTTGCGGCCGTACAACGTGCCCTGCGGGCCGCGCAGGACCTCCACCCGCTGGACGTCGAAGAACTCGGACTCGAACAGCCGGTTCCGGATCAGCGGGGTGTTGTTGAAGCTGACCGCCACCGCCGGGTCGGTCGAGGCGGAGATGGCCTTGGTCCCGATCCCGCGGATCGAGAAGTTGTACATGCTGAAGTTGGCCTTGGAGAAGGTGACGTTCGGCACCGCCCGCAGCAGTTCCGAGCCGCCTTCGATCTTCCGTTCGTCCAGCGACTCCCCGGAGAAGGCCGAGACGGCGATCGGCACGTCCTGGATCGACTCCTCCTTCTTCTGCGCCGTGACGATCAGCTCCTCAACGACCGCCGTTGGTGTCGCGCCGGGGTCGGCGCTTGCGGACTGGGGGCCGGCGGCCTCGACCAGCATCAGGCCGCCGCTGGGGCTGCGCACCGCCTTCAGCCCGGCGCCCTCCAGCATCCGGTCCAGGGCCTCGGTCGGGGTCATGGCGCCGCTCACCGGCCGCGCGGTCTTGCCCTGCGTCAGGCCGCCGGGGGCGATGACGTCGACGTCGGCCTGTTTCGAGAACTGCAGCAGCGCTTCCGACAGCGGCTGGGCCGGGATCTGGAACGTCCGGGCCGCCTCCTGGGCCTGGACTCCGCCGGCCGCGAACAGGGCCAGGGCGATGGCCGGCGCCGCGGCGCGGGCGAGCAGCGTCGCTCGCCGACGCGAGTGGTCGGTGGTCTTCATGGTGCCTCCCCGAGTGATCACGCGCGGCTGACCCGCGTCGCGTGGGCCTGTTCAGCGGCCCTCACAAGGTGAGACGACGGGGGTATGCGGATCGACACCAAATTTTTTCACGGACGCTCAAGCCGTCCATCCCGGCGAAGGCCGGGACTCAGATCCGGCCTCGGGATCGAGGGCGTTTCCGCCAAGCCTCGGCCCTACGACCTGGACCCCGACCTTCGTCGGGGCGAACGGGGAAGGGGGCTGAGGTCGTCGCATCGCGGCTAGCGTTCGGAGGTCAGCACCACGGTTCCGTCGGCCTGCCGGTCGGCTCGGACCGGCAGGGCCTGGTCGAGATTGGCGATCAGGTCGCCGACGGCGTCGGAACGGAACGACAGCGTCACCCGCAGGTCGCCGACCCGGTCGTCGGCCAGGCGGATCGGGCGGTCGCTGTAGCGGTTGGCGTCGGCGACGATGTCGCGCAGCGGCGCGTTGTCGTAGAGCAGCCGGCCGCGCCGCCAGGAGCCGGCCTCGACGGAGGCGGGCAGGGCGGCGCCCGGCGTCTCGCCGCGCTCCACCCGGACCCGTTCGCCGCCGGTCAGCACCCGCTCGGGCGCCTTCGCCGGCGTCAGCATCGTGGGCAGCAGGGTCTTGCGGCGCACCTCCACCCGGCCGTCCAGGACCGAGACCTGGGTGCCGTCGGGCGTGCGGCGGACGTCGAACCTGGTGCCCAGGACCCGGACCACGGCGTCGTCGGTGACCACGGTGAACGGCCGCGCGGGGTCGTGGGCGACCTCGAAGAAGGCCTCGCCGTCGTTCAGCACCACCTTGCGGGCGCGGGGTTCAAGCTTGACGTCGACGGAGGACTTGGCGCCGACGAAGATCCGGCTGCCGTCCTTCAGGTCGACCGTCTGGAGCTGCGCCGTCCGGGTCTCGAAATGGTCGCCGCCCGGCGTCAGGCGGTCGAGGTTGGCGCCGACCGCCACGGCCGCGACCAGGCCGGCGGCGATGGCCGTCGGGACGGCGAACCGCGGCAGGGCGGGGCGACGGGCGGCCTCGGACGTGCGCCAGGCGCCCTCGCGGGCCTGGGCGGTGCGGCCCAGGGCGCTCCAGACCAGCTCGGCCTCGCGATAGGCCTCGTCGTGGCGCGGATCGGCGGCGCGCCAGGCGGCGCTGGCGGCCGGGAAGTCGGGGTCCTGGCGGCGCAGGATCCAGGCGCGGGCCTCGGCCTCGATGCGCGCGTCGTCGGTCGGGGAGAAGGGAGCGGCCATCACCGCCCCCTCGTCATGGCGTCGGCGCAGGCGGCGAAGGCCTGTTCGACGAGCTTCCGCGCGCCGGACGGGGACAGGCCCAGCCGACGGCCGATCTCGGCGAACGAAAGCTCGTCGACGCGGTGCATCAGGAGCGCGGTTCTCTGTTTGGGCTTGAGTCGGGCGATGGCCGCCTCGAGCCGGGCGATGTCTTCCTTCGGAAGTAAGACGTCTTCAGGGCTGACATCGACACTGCCTTGGACCCTCACCGCCTCGTCGGCCATCCGCCGACGCTCCCGCGCCAGGCGGCGATGGGCGTCGACGATGACATTATGCGCCATCCGGAACAGGAAGGCGCGGGGGTTGGCGATCGGCGTCTCCGCCGACATCGCCGCGAAGCGGGCGAAGGTGATCTGGACCACGTCCTCGGGCTCCGGCGGGCCCGCGCCGACCATCCGCCGGACATAGGCGCTCAGCTCGCGGCGATGATCGCCGTAGAGCTTGGCGAGCGCCTGATGCTCGTCCGCCGAGGTCTCGATGGCGCGCAGGTTGCGAATGGCGGCTCCCCCCGGGGCGGCTGCGTCTCGCCCTAAGGACGGACGCAACTGACGCCGATGTCAATGAGGCGCGCGCGTTCGTCAGAGCCCCGGCGCGTCGTCCGGCGCGGCGTCGCCGGCCTTCACGGCGATCGGGCGCACGTCCTGGACCAGCTTCAACAGGAACCGGCCGGGCTGTTCGATGTGGCTCATGTGGGCGGAGTGCTCGAACCAGACGGCTTTCTTCGCTGGGGCCTTCACCCGCTCCAGCCACTCGGCGGGAATCTGCGAGGGGGTCTGGTAGTCGCGGCGGCCCAGGAACATGAACACCGGGCAGTCGAGCTTGGTCACCGGGCGGTAGTCGAGCTTCTCCAGTTCGGGCAGCAGCCGGACCAGGTTCACGCCGTTGTCGGCGCCGGCCTTGAGGTCGGCGTCGGTGTAGTCCGGCGAGATCCGGCGGGCGTTGATCTCGTAGGCGAAATCGCTGCGCCCGGCGGTCAGGCCGCCGTAATGGATGACCCAGTTCCGCTGGGTGACGATGTCGTTGAAGGTCAGCGAGCCGTCCGGCTTGGGGTAGGGGGCGATGGCCTCCAGTTCGCGGACGGCCGTCTCGTGCCCATCGGCTTTGGCCTCGCGCAGGGCGAAGTCGTAGCCGATCCGCTCGGCCGCCTGCATGTGGATCATCTGGCCCGAGCCGATGTAGGCGTGCAGCCACTCCGGCCGGCGAACGGCCAGGTTCATGCCGATCACCGTGCCCCAGGAGTGGCCGAGCACGAAGATCTTCCGCTTGCCGTAGTGCCGGCGCAGGTGGGCGACCAGTTCCTCGCCGTCGGCGGTCATCCGCTCGACCGTCACGGTCGGCACGACGGCGGCCTGGTCGTTGCTGGCGGCCGACTTGCCGGCGGCGCGCTGGTCCCACTGGACGACGGTGAAATAGTCCTCCCAGGCGCTCTGGTAGAGCCAGCTGCCGGGCATCTCGGTGGAGCCGGGACCGCCGTGGATGAACAGCAGGATCGGGTTGCGCCGGTCACGCCCGCGGACCGAGATCCATTGGGTGACGCCGCCCAGCACGATCGGCCGCAGCTCTTCGATCCCGTCCTTGCGGACGATCTTGCGAGCGTCGCGGATGACGCCGCGGGCCAGGTCGCGCGGGGAGGGCGGCGGGGGCGTCTGGGACGCTTGGGGCGTGGGCGGCGGCTCCGCCGCGGCCGAGGTGGAAGCCAGTCCCAGCGCCGCCGGAGCGGCGGCTAGGGACGCGGTCAGGAATCGCCGTTTGCTGATCATTTTCGGAAGCTGGGGCGGCGCGGGCGTCCTGACAACCGCCTCCGAACGGACCTGTCTTCGTCTTAATCCTGCAACGTCGCGGCGCTATCGTCGGAGATGTGAAGACGGGGGCCGAAGTCAGTCACGGAGTAAGCCTCATGATCCTGCCCTCGCCGCGCCCCGACCTTCCGACCGACGACGCCGCCGCGCCGTCCGAGGCGATCTGCGCCCGGGCGGAGGTGCAGCGCATCCGTTGGCTGACCGGACTCAGCCAGACCGCCTTCGCCCAGGTGTTCGCCATTGATCCGGACGCCCTGCGCGACGTCGAGGCCGGCCGGGTGCGTCCGGATCCCAGCCTGCGCGCCCACATCCGCAACATCGTCCACGACCCGCGGGCGCTGAGCTCGGCGACGCGCTGAGGCGCCTACTCCCGGAACCAGGCCATCTGGACGCCCGTGGCCAGCAGGCGGCCGTCCGGGGTCCACAGGCTGATGTCCTGGTCCTGGAAGTTGTCGTGGAAGATCTTGCTGTCGGCCACGCCCAGCACCGGGGCGGCGCCGATCTCCTCCAGCGCCGCCTGGCCGGCATGGAAGTAGGTGGTCAGAGTCACCGTGCCCATCGGGCCCGGCCGGCCGCGCACCTGGATGATGCGGACGATGAAGGCGTCGGCGATGGCCGCCAGGGCGACGAAGTCCAGCGGCCGCGCCGGCTGGTCCTGCAGCCAGATCACCGAGCGCGGGCTGCGCGGCGTCTCCGGCGCGGGCTCCTCGAACCGCGGCGGACCCTCGACGTAACGGAAGTCGAAACGCTCCAGCCAGGGCAGGCGGCCGGCGGTGTCGGCCGGCGGGACCTCTTCCGGCGGCGGAACGGCGGGCGCCACGCCGGGGCGGTGGGTCCAGGTCTCGCGACGGACGGCGCAGACCACCGAGCCGGTAGTCACGATCCGGCCTTCCTGGCGCAGCTCGACGTTCCAGTGCTGGACGGTCTTGCCGGCGCGGGTCTCGGTCCAGGCCACCTCGAACTCCCCATCGGCGACGGCCGCGCAGAAGTTGACGGTCAAGGCGATCGGGTCACCGATCCGGCCGGGGTCGTCCATCACCGCGCGCAGTAGAACCGCCGCCGTCACCCCGCCGAACGGACCGGCCATGTTCCGGTAGAGCGGGTTGGTCCGGCCCAGCGCACGGCGCTCGCCGATGGGCGTCAGGGCGGTGGCTTCGTCGAGCGGATGCAGTGCGGCGGTCATGGACTCTCCCGGAAGGGTTCGGAGGATCACAGCCCGCCGACGACGCCTATCCCACTACCCGGGACGTAGTGGGAGGCAAGGGAAAGTTTCTAAAAAGGATGCTCCTGATTCAGGAGGCCGCTGTCTCCCCGGCCGTCGCCTAAGCGTCGGCGTTCGGTCCCTGTGGTCGGTCCGTCGGACCGACCACTCGCCTTGCGGCGACCGGGACCTTACCCCTTCACGCAGACGATCTGCTTCAGCGTGTGGACCACCTCCACCAGGTTGGACTGGGCGGCCATGACGGCGTCGATGTCCTTGTAGGCCATCGGCGTCTCGTCGATGACGCCCGCGTCCTTTCGGCACTCCACCCCGGCCGTGGCCGCGATGTGGTCGTCCAGCGTGAACCGCCGCTTGGCCTCGGCCCGGCTCATGGTCCGGCCCGCGCCGTGCGAGCAGCTGCAGAAGCTGTCGGCGTTTCCCTTGCCGCGGACGATGAACGACCGGGCGCCCATCGAGCCTGGGATGATCCCCAGCTCGCCGTCGCCGGCCCGCACCGCGCCCTTCCGGGTCAGGTACACGTCCTTGCCGAAGTGACGCTCGCGCGTGACGTAGTTGTGGTGGCAGTTCACCGCTTCCTGCGTCGCGACGAGGTCCGGGAACCAGATGCGCAGGGCGTCCAGAACCTGGTCCATCATCACCTCACGGTTGGCCCGCGCGTACTTCTGGGCCCAGCTCACCGCCCGGATGTAGTCGACGAAGCCGTCGCTGCCTTCCGGGAAGTAGGCCAGATCCTGGTCCGGCAGGTTGATGAACCACCGCCGCATGTCGTGCTTGGCCCGTTCGATGAAGTAGGTCCCGAACTTGTTGCCCACGCCCCGCGAACCGGAGTGCAGCATCACCCAGACGTCCCCGGCCTCGTCGAGGCACAGCTCGACGAAGTGGTTGCCGGTGCCCAGCGTGCCCAGGTGGCCGAAGCCGCGCGGATGCGCCGCCTTGGGGTGCTTGTCGACGACGGCCTTGTAGCCGGCCTCCAGCTCGGCCCACTTCGCAGCGGCGACGGCCGGCGGCTCCGACTGCCAGGCGCCCTTGTCGTTGCGTCCGCCGTTGTCGGTCCGGCCGTGCGGCACGGCGGCCTCGATCGCGGTCCGGATCCCGGCCAGCGAGTCCGGCAGGTGCTCGGCCCGGATCGAGGTGCGCACCGCCATCATGCCGCAGCCGATGTCCACGCCGACGGCCGCCGGAATGATGGCGCCGACGGTGGGGATCACCGAGCCGACGGTCGCGCCCATGCCCCAGTGCACGTCGGGCATCACCGCCACGTGCTGGTGGATGAAGGGCAGGCCGGCGACGTTGCGCAGCTGCTTCATCGCCGCGTCTTCGATCGGGACGCCTCGGGTCCAGGCCTTGATCGGCGCGCCGGGGCTTTCGATGACTTCGAACCCGCTCATGGGGTTCTCCTTTCGACTTTCTCGTTTTCTCTCTGCCGCCCCTCCTGGCGTCACGGTCGGAAAGTCGTCGTCCTGAAACGAAGAACCCCTCCGGCCGGGCCAGGAGGGGTTCGTTCGTACTGATCTCGATGTCCGAGGACCCGTGACCCGCTACCCCTCCGTCGCGCGCGCGCGATCGCCGCCGTTCATCTTGACGGTTGCGAGCTTGCACAGGCGTTCGGTTGGCCGTTGGGCGAACACGGATGGTCTCCTTGTCGAGGGGCGGGCCGATATCACGGGTCTTCGATCCGGCGCAACCCCGGTTCGATGACGGCGGTATGGTTGTTGCAAGATTGTCGCCGACGAAGGATAGGCACGGTCGAGTAGCAGGAGTGTCCGATGCGGGCATGCGCCGTCGCGGCCATTATCGTTCTTTCGGCCGGGATCCCGGCCGGCGCCGGCGCGTCGCTGCCGGCCGAGGCGGCCAAGCCGCTGAAGGCCGGGCTGCCCTGGATTTCGGTAACCCTCGATCCGGACGGCGAATCGATCCGCATCCACGGGGCGATCGACATTCCCGCGCCGGCGGAGCGCATCTGGGACCGGATGACCGATTGTCGCTATGCGTCCAGGCTGGTCGCCAACGTCACCCGTTGCCGGGTGCTGCAGCAGGGGCAGGGCTGGGACATCCGTGAGCATGTCACTTCGGGCAACCTGCTGCTGCCGACGCTGCGCAACGTCTTCCGCTCGGACTATGACCCTTATCGCAGGATCCGCTTCCGTCGGGTCGACGGTGATCTGAAGGCGATGGAGGGGGAGTGGGGGTTCGCCGCCCTCAACGAGGGTCGCTGGACCCGGGTGACCTATCAGAACCGGCTGGCGGCCCGCATCCTGGCCCCGCCCATCGTCGTCCGCGCCGGCCTGCGCAAGGACACGCCCAAGGTGCTGACCAACCTCAAGGCCGTGGCGACCGGCGAGGATTGATCGGCTTAGGGCGCTGATCGGGTTAAGCGCTTCCTCCCTCGTCACCCTCGGACCTGTTCCGAGGAGCCATGAACACAGGCGGCGGGCGTGCGCGGAAGGATGTCCGCCTCACCACGCATGGGTCCTCGCGACGAGCGCGAGGATGACGACGGTCGGGGCGTTGCGTCCTTCGAGACGCCGGGCTTCAAGCGAGCGTCTCGAACCACGCAGGAGACTTCCGCGTGGCCTCTAACGCGGCGCGATGGGCCGCCAGCCGTGGAGCGGGCGCAGGCTGTCCCGCTCGCATCGCCAGAAGCACCCCTGGAAGGGCTGGTCCTCGGCGCGGTCGATCGGCCGGCCGGCGAGATGGCACAGCAAAAGGGTCCCCACCCCGCCGTGGGCGACGACGGCGATCGGGCCGGGCGGCGAGGCGGCCAGCACCTCGGCGAAGGCGGCGGCGACGCGCGCCTGGGCGTCGATGGCCCGCTCCCAGCCGCGAACGCTCTCCTCGGGGCGGGCGAAGAAGGCGTCGGCCACGGCCTCGAACTCCGACGGCGGCAGGAAGCCGGTGGCGCTGCGGTCGTTCTCGCCCAGGCCGACGTGGGTCCGGACCGTCAGGCTGCGGCCGTCCGCAAGGATCGCGCCGGCCTCGCGGGCCTTGGTCTCCTCGCTGGACCAGATCGCGGTCAATCCCGCCGCTTCCGGCGAGGCGGCGAAGATCGCCATGCGTCGCCGGCCGACGTCGGACAGGCCCCAGTCCGGCACCGGCGTTGCGGGGTCGATGACGACCTCCGGGTGGGTGACGAACAGGACCATGTCCGCCATGGAGCCCCTCAGTGCTTCCCGCGGTCGCGGCCGAAGTTCGGTTCGGCGCTTTCCTGGCCCAGGGCGATGACGCCGCGGCGGATCGCGCGGGTGCGGGTGAACAGGTCGTGCAGCTTGTCGGCCTCGCCCCAGCGGATCTGGCGGCTGAGCGCCTGCAGGTCCTCGGTGAAGCGGCCCAGCACCTCCAGCACCGCCTCCTTGTTGGCCACGAAGATGTCGCGCCACATGGTCGGGTCGCTGGCGGCGATGCGGGTGAAGTCGCGGAAGCCGCCGGCGCTGTACTTCATCACCTCGCCCTCGGTGACGCCCTCCAGGTCCGAGGCCGTGCCGACGATGTTGTAGGCGATCAGGTGGGGCAGGTGGCTGGTGATGGCCAGCACCAGGTCGTGGTGCTTGACGTCCATGACCTCGACCTGGGCCCCGCAGCCGCGCCAGAACGAAGCCAGTTTGGCCACCGCCTCGGCGTAGGCGGGGTCCTCGCGGCCGTCGTCCGGGGTCAGGATCACCCAGCGGCCGTCGAACAGCTCGGCGAAGCCGGCGTCCGGGCCCGAGTTCTCGGTGCCGGCGATCGGATGGCCGGGGATGACGAAGACGTTGTCCGGCGCGCTGGCGGCCAGGGCCTCGGCGACGCTGCCCTTCACCGAGCCGACATCGGTGATCGTCGCGCCGGGAGCCAGGGCGGCGGCGGCGGCGGCCATGGCCTCGCCCATGGCCAACACCGGCACGGCGAAGACCACCAGATCGGCCCCGGCCACGCCCTCGGCGATGTCGCCGGTGACGCGGTCGGCCAGGCCGAGAGCCTCGATCCGCTCGCGATGCTTCTCGGAGGCGTCGACGGCGATGATCTCGCCGACCACGCCCCTTTCTCGCGCGATACGGGCCACGGACGAGCCGATCAGGCCGAACCCGACCACGGCCATCCGTTCGTAGATCCTGCCCGTGGTCATCGGCCCATGAACTCGGCCAGCAGGTCGACGACGGCGCGGTTGTGCTCCTCCAGGCCGATGGTGATCCGGACGTGGTCGGGAAGGCCGTAGTTGGCCACCCCGCGGACCAGATAGCCCCGCGAGGTCAGGAAGGCCTCGGCCTCGACGGCGGTCTTGCCGGGCGTGGAGGGGAACTTCACCAGCACGAAGTTGGCCGCCGAGGGGACGACGTCCAGACCGAGGCCGCTGAGCTGCTGGGTCAGCCAGGGACGCCAGATCTCGACCAGTTCGACCGAGCGGCGCTGGAAGTCGTCGTCGCCCAGGGCAGCCACGGCGGCCAGCTGGGCCGGGATGTTGACGTTGAAGGGCAGGCGGATGCGGTCGACCGCGGCGGTCATCTCGGCCGGCAGGTAGGCCCAGCCCACGCGCAGCGACGCCAGGCCGTGGATCTTGGAGAAGGTGCGGGTGACCACGACGTTGTGCTCGTGGCGGGCCAGTTCGAAGTCGTCGGCGTGGTCGCGGTCGCTCTGGAATTCAGCGTAGGCGCCGTCCAGCACCAGCACCACCGACGGCGGCAAGGCCTCGTGCAGGCGGCGGATCTCGCTGAACGGGATCCAGGTGCCGGTCGGGTTGGCCGGGTTGGCGACGAACACCAGCCGGGTGCGCTCGTCGACCAGCTCCAGGATGGCGTCGACATCGACGTGCAGGTCCTTCTCCGGCGCGTTGCGCACCTCGCCGCCGCAGGCGCGGGCGCCGATGGCCCAGGCCGCGAAGCCATGCGCGGGCTGGACGATGTTGTCGCCCGGCTCCAGGAAGGTCTGGTTCAGCAGCTGGAACACCTCGTCCGAGCCGCAGCCGAACAGCAGGCGGTCCGGCTCCAGGCCGTACTTCTCGGCGATGGCGCCGCGCAGGATCGAGGCGCGGGGATCCGGATAGAGGGCCATCTTGGCCGCGCCCTCGGCGAAGGCCTCGACGGCCTTGGGCGAGGCGCCCAGGATGTTTTCGTTCGCGGACAGCTTGATCGGGTTCTCGATTCCGTCGGCCTTGGCCTTGCCGGGCTTGTAGGGCTCGATCTCGAGGATGCCGGGCTTGGGGACGGGGCGTTCGGCGGCGAAGCGATCAACGGGCATGACGGTCATGGGAGGAGGTCCTAAGGGAACCGGCCTCTTACACGGTCATGGTCGAGGCCTAAAGGTCGAAGGGTTCTGGAGCTGCGCCGATGACGCCATGCAGCCGCCCCGGCGCGCGGGCCAGCCTGGCGTCGTGGTGCTGATAATAGCCGGCGAGGGCGTACAGGGTCAGGCCGCCGTGCTGCGCCAGCGGGCCGCCGGCGACGCCGTCGCGGCTCAGCGCTTCGATGGTCTTGCCGATGTCGGGGGCGTCGGTGACCCAGAGGGTCTGGTCGGCTCCGGTGGGCTCGACCGCGACCTGGGCGACGGCGACGGCGGCGGTCGGGCCCCAGGCGGAGAGGCAGGGCAGGGTGGCGAAGACGCGCAGCGTCGGCTCGGCCAGGAGACGGCCCCACCACGACGAATCGGGCGTCAGGGCCAGGATGGCGACTCCGCCGGGGGTCTTGGCCGCGGCCAGGGCGTCCTCGGGCTTGGCCGCCACCTTCAGCGCCGGCGCGGCGCCGAAGCGCAGGCGGGCCAGCTCGACCGCTCGGCTTTCCAGCTTGCCGCCCCAGACCGTCAGGTGGAACGGCCCCTGCTGGGACAGGCTGTCGGCCATGATCTCGCGCCAGACCCGAACGACCAGGGCGTTCGAGGCGGCCGGGTCCTTGTTGGCCAGCAGCTTGCGGACGATCTGGGCCTCTCGGCCGGGACGCAGGCCGAACTTGCCGCCATCGCCGGCCTCGCGTTTGGCGGCGACCACGGCCTTGGCCAGGGCGGCGCGCTCGCCGAGCAGGCGCAGAAGGTCGGCGTCCACGGCGTCGATGCGCGCGCGGACGGCGTCCAGGCTCTGCGGTGCGGCGGGCGTGTCGCGGCCCATTTTCTTCCCCGGAAGTGAGAGGGCGGACCTATGGCATTGCGAGCGGCGGGGCAATACCCGTTGTGCGGCGCAAGATCATGCCCGTCGACGGCGGGGCGTCAGAAGACGCGCGGCGAGGGGCCGATCTCCAGCGGTCCCAGCGTAGCCTTGCCGTCCCTCAGGACCACCGTGCCGCCCAGAGCCTGGACCCCGCTGTCGGCGTCCTTGAGCTTGGCCTTCAGCTCGCCCTGCAGCCGGCCGTCGTCGCCGACGCGCAGCGGGCCGCCCTCGGCGGTCAGCAGGGCGTCGCCGCCCCGAATCGAGGCTTCGCGCACGGTGACCACGCCGCCGGCCTGGTCCCAGTTCCGCGCCGCTTCGCGCCAGCTCGGGCCGTCGAAGGCCGCCATCCGCGCCAGGACCAGATCCCAGGTGACGGTGACCGGCTTGCCCTGGGCCACCCGCTCGGGCAGGCCGGTCAGGCGCAGCTTGGCCCGGTCGAGCTTGAACAGCACGCCGCCCTGGTCGTTCGGCCCCGGCCGCAGGTGCAGCTGCAGGCCCTCGGCGGTCTCGATCGGATAGGGCTTGGCGCCGGGAGAGGCGGTGAAGGTCAGGTCGACGCCCTCGACGGACAGCCGCGGCGGGCGCTGGTCCAGCCCGGCCAGGCTGGCGCGCAGGGCCTTGGCCTGGACGACCACCGGACCGCCCTCTGGGCGGCCGAGAGTCAGGCCCCTGGGCAGGACGGCGACCCAGTGGTCCAGCCGGTAGATCCAGGCTTCGGCCTTGACCTCGTCGGCGGACACGGCCCAGCCCGACGGCTCGGCGATGCGGGCGTCCTGAAGCGTCACGTCCAGCCGGAACGGGAAGCCGCCGACCCTCCGCTCGCGCCAGGCGATGTCGTAGCCGGCCTTGCGCAGCTGGGCGACGCCGGCGTCCATGCGGCCGACCGCTTCGCCGCGCAGCCAGAACCAGCCGATCGACCAGCCGACGATCACGAGGATCATTAGAAGCCAGGGCAGAAAAAGTCCGCGCCGACGGGGTTTGCGGGCGGGCTCTCGTTCAGGCAGGGTCATGGGGCGATGCGTGTTGAAAGTGGCGACGGACGAGGAATGGGCGACGGGGCGGCGGAAGACCGCTGGGTGTTCGGATATGGATCGCTCATGTGGCGGCCCGGGTTCCCGTTTGTAGACCGCCGCTGCGCCACGCTCCATGGGCGCCGGCGCGCCTTCTGCATCTATTCGGTCCATCACCGCGGCACCTACGAGCGGCCGGGGCTGGTGCTGGGCCTGGCGCCGGGCGGCTCGACCCGGGGCGTCGCCTACCGTGTGGCCGAGGCCGACTGGGAGGAGGTCTACGCCTATCTCCGCGAGCGCGAGCAGCCGACCGAGACCTATTTCGAGGCTTGGCGCGACGTGCGCGTCGATGGGAGCGGGCCGGTCCGGTCCCTGGTCTTTCTGTCGGACGTCAACCATCCGCAGTGGGCTGGGGCGTTGACCCTGGAGCAGCAGGCCGACCTGATCGCCGGCGCGCGGGGCCTGTCCGGTCCGAACGTGGAGTATCTCGCCGACCTCGTCGCCCATCTGCGCGAAGAGAATGTCCGCGACCAGGGGATGGAGCGGCTGCTGACCATGGTCGAGGCGCGGGAAGCGGCGGTTCTCGCCTAAAGGTTGAGAATGCCGTGTACGGATGAAAATGCGGCCCCATGCGGGTGACGCATGCGTCATTCTCAGGATTTCGAGAGTTTTAACCTTCGAGGGTGAATGATTGTCATGCACGCTTAAGGTGCACGACATAGGTGGTCGCCGCCCGGCGATGTTTGCCGGACGCGGCGGTTGCCGACGCGACATCGCAGCAAGGGGCGGAGTGTGATGATCAGGTTTGGCGGCGCGCGGAGCCAGTCGGCCTCCGTGGATGGTCAGCGAGTCAAGGATCTCGAGGCGCAGGTGGCGGCGATGGACCGCTCGCAGGCGGTGATCGAGTTCCAGCTCGACGGGACGGTGATCAAGGCGAACGGAAACTTCCTGCAGACGCTGGGCTACAGCCTCGACGAGATCGTCGGACGGCACCACAGCATGTTCTGTCCGCCGGACTATGCGGCCAGCCAGGACTATCGGGACTTCTGGCGGCAGCTGAACAACGGCGAGTTCTTCGCCAACAAGTACCTGCGGCATGGCAAGGGCGGCCGGGAGATCTGGATCCAGGCCACCTACAACCCGGTGATGGACGAGACGGGGCGGCCCTACAAGGTCATCAAGTTCGCCAGCGATATCACCGCGGTCGAGCTGGAGCGGATCGAGAACGATGCCCGCCGCGGCAGCGAGGAAGAGCAGAAGGCCGTGGTCTCCCATCTGGCGGACGGCCTGGGCCGGCTGGCCAAGGGCGACCTGACGGCGGAGATCGTCGTCGACTTCGCCGGCGGTTACCAGCAGCTGAAGCTCGACTTCAACGCGGCGGTGCAGAGCCTGCGCACGGCCATGGCCTCGATCAGCGACGCCACGACCGGGATCGACGCGGGATCGAACGAGATCGCCGGCGCCGCCGACGACCTGTCCAAGCGCACCGAGCAGCAGGCGGCCCGCCTTGAGGAGACCGCGGCGGCGCTGGACGAGATCACCGCCACGGTGAAGCGGTCGGCGTCCGGCGCCCAGCAGGCCGCCCAGGTGGTGAACACCGCTCGGGAGGACGCCGAGCGGTCGGGCGAGGTCGTCCGCGACGCCGTCTCGGCCATGGGCTCGATCGAAAACTCGTCGAAGGAGATCAGTCAGATCATCGGCGTGATCGACGAGATCGCCTTCCAGACCAACCTGCTGGCCTTGAACGCCGGGGTCGAGGCGGCCCGGGCCGGCGACGCCGGCCGCGGCTTCGCTGTCGTGGCCTCCGAGGTGCGGGCCCTGGCCCAGCGTTCGGCGGAGGCGGCCAAGGAGATCAAGACCCTGATCTCGGCCTCGACCCAGCAGGTCGGGCAGGGGGTTCAACTGGTCGGCAAGACCGGCGAGGCCCTGGTCGCGATCGTGAACAAGGTGGCGGAGATCCAGGGCCTGGTCGGCGAGATCAGCGCTTCGGCGCAGGAGCAGGCCACGGCGCTGGCGGACATCAACGAGACCGTCAACCAGATGGACCAGATGACCCAGCAGAACGCCGCCATGGTCGAGGAAAGCACGGCGGCGGCCCGGTCCCTGATGAGCGAGGCCAACCAGCTCAGCGAGCTGGTGGCCGGCTTCCAGGTCGGCGAGGCGACCGCGCCGCGCGTCCAGCGCGCCCGGCCGGCTCCGGTCGCAGCCGTCAGGCCTGTCGCCGCGACGCAGAGGGCCTCCGCTCCGGCCGAGAACCCGGTCCACAGGGCGCGCGCCAAGGTCGCCGCCTACGCCAACGGCGGATCGGCCGCCGCCGCGGTCAACGAGTGGGAAGAGTTCTAGGAGGGCGCCATGACGGACACGACCCAGGACGCCGTCGAGCTCATTTCCTTTGAGATCGGCGGCCAGGAGTTCTGCATCGACATCAGCGTGGTGCGTGAAATCCGCGGCTGGAGCGTCGCCACGCCGATGCCCCAGTCCCCCGAGTTCGTGCACGGGATCATCAACCTGCGCGGCTCGATCATGCCGGTGATCGACCTGCGCGCCCGCCTGGGGCTGGGGGCGACCGAGCCGTCCTCCCGCCATGTGATCGTGGTGGTCCAGGACGCCGATCGCTGCGCCGGCCTGCTGGTCGACGGAGTGCAGGAGACCTTCACGGTCGAGGCGACCCTGCCGCAGGCGGCGCCGGAGCTGGGCGCCACCGTCGACGAGCGGTTCGTCGACGCGATCATCCCGATGGACGGGCGGATGATCAGCCGCCTGATCGTATCCCGCCTGATGCCCGACGGGCCCAGAGCGGAAGCCGCGTAGCGTAGGCGTAGCGTAAGTCCTCCCGACTCGAGGCCCGGCGTGTCCGGGCCTCTTCTTTGTCGGGGCGTCTCCTTGCCGGAGGCCTAGGCGGCGTCGGCGATCCGGACGGTCTCCGAGACGCGACGTCCGATCGCGCGAGCGATCTCGAGGCGCGCCGCCGGGCTCTCGGAGTCGAGCAGCAGCTCGGAGGTGATCACCGGGGCGCCGCAGTAGTCGAAGATGCCGTGGTCGATCTGGGTCTTCATGGCGCCGAAGTAGCCGTGGCGGGCGTAGGTCCGCTGACTGCCGCCGCCGATCGCCACCAGATGCACCGGCAGGCGACGGAGGCGCTTCACCGTCCGGCCGTCAGCGCCTTCGTCATAGGCCCAGCCGTTGGCGAACACCCGGTCGATCCAGCCCTTCAGCAGCCCTGGCATCGACCACCAGTAGACCGGATAGACCAGCACCAGCGCGTCGGCCCGATCGAGCCGCGCCTGCTCGGCTGCGACGTCGGCGGAGGGCGGCGCTTCCCGGAGATGCACCGCATGGTCGACGGCCGTGAACCGCGGATCGAAGCCCTCGGCGCTCAGGTCGGCGATTTCGACCGTCGCGCCCGGCGCGGTCAGCACGCCCTCGGCGACCTGGGCGACGACGGCGTGGGTGAAGGACTGCGGGTCGGGATGGGCGACGACGACGAGCGCATGCATGAGGCTGGGTCCTGTGCCGGTTTGCGAAGCGGGGGCTGGGCGGCTATATACGTTTGGTAGTTACGATTGGTACATAGTGATGCCCCAGGCCCGCACAAGAGACCCCTCGGATGATCGCAAGCCGCGTGTGCGGCTGACCCGGGACCAGCGCCGCGAGCAGCTGCTGGAGGTCGCCTGGCGGCTGACGCGGGAGGAGGGAACCGACGCCCTGACCCTGGGCCGCCTGGCGCAGGCGGCCGGCGTCGCCAAGCCGGTGGTCTACGACCACTTCGGCGAGCGGAACGGCCTGCTGGCGGCGCTGTATCGCGACTTCGACGCTCGCCAGACGGCGCTGATGGACGCCGCGATCGAGGCGAGCAAGCCCACGCTGGCGGACCGCGCCGCGGTCATCGCCTCCTCCTATGTCGACTGCGTGCTACTGCAGGGACGGGAGATCCCGGGCGTGATCGCGGCCCTGGCCGGCTCGCCCGAGCTGGCGCGGATCAAGCGCGACTACGAGGCGGTGTTCATCGAGAAGTGCCGGGCGGTCCTGGCGCCCTTCGCCGGAGCCGGCGACATCGCCCGGCCGGGCCTTTGGGCCATGCTCGGCGCCGCCGAGGCCCTGTCGAACGCCGCCGCGATCGGAGAGATCACCGCCGGCCAGGCGAAGGGCGAGCTCTACGCGACCATCCAGGCGCTGGTCGCGCGAAACGGACCCTAGATCCCCTCGGCGACCAGGGCGTTGGAGGCGCCTTCGATACGGGCCTCCAGTTCGCGCATGAATTCGCCGCGCTTCAGGCCGGCGGGGATGGGCTCGAGGAACTCGAACACGATCGTGCCGGGATGACGCAGGAAGCCGTGCGCCGGCCAGTGGACGCCGGTGTTCAGGGCCAGCGGGATCACCGGCATCTCCAGCTCGCGATAGAGGGCGGCGATGCCGGGCTTGTAGTCGGGCTCCTCGCCGGGCGCCTTTCGGGTGCCTTCCGGGAAGATGACCAGCTGGCGGGCGGCCGTGAAGCGGTCCTTGGCGTCGGCGACCAGCTTGCGCAGGGCGGCCGAATGGCCTTCGCGGTCGACCACGATCATGCCGCCCTTGGCCGCGTACCAGCCGAAGAAGGGGATGATCATCAGCTCCTTCTTCAGCACGAAACAGGCGTCCGGCAGGAAGGCGAAGCTGCCGAAGATGTCGAACATGCACTGGTGCTTGGCCGCGATCAGGGCGCCGCCCTTCGGCAGGTTCTGACGGCCGCGCACCTCGACCTTGATCCCGCAGATCAGCCGCAGGCACAGGGTGACGCCCTTGCCCCAGACCGACAGGGTCGCGGTCGTCCAGCGCCGCGGCGCCAGCAGCAGCGGCGTCATGATGATCGCGACGATCGTCGACATCACATAGAAGACGACCATGAAGGCCAGCGACCGGATCCAGATCAAGATGTAGCGTCCTTCGTCGCCGGCGAAGCGGCCGGCTCGTCTTTCGGTCCCAACGACAAGAAGCCTTCCCGCGTCAGAATCGCCAGGTACTTGCAGTACTCCACCGTGAGGCGACGCGCATCGCCCGCCTTGCGCCACCAGTGACGGACGTCGACGGGGCCGGTGACGACCGGATACTCGACGAGGGTCGCCTCGGGCATGGCGGCGCGGATCTCCAGGATCGACCGCGGCATGTGGTAGTCGGAGGTCACCACGATCAGGCGCTTGTAGCCCTTGCCGCGCGCCCACTTCGCGATCTCATCGGCGTTGCCGATGGTGTTGGCGGCCGTATAGCCCAGGTCCACGCAGCAGTCGTAGACGTCCTTCACCGCGCCGGTGATGGCCCGGATGTCGGCTCGGCTGGCCTCGCGGTTGACGCCGGAGATCAGCAGGCGCTCGGCCTTCTCGCGCTCGAGGAGGCGGACCGCCGCTTCCAGGCGTAGGTCCGAGGCGCCGGTCAGCGCCACGATCGCCTCGGCGGCGGCCGGCTCCGGCGGTGGGGTCGAACGCTCCACGCGTTGGGCGAAGGCCAGCAGGCCCGCCGCCCAGATCAGCACAACGACGAAAACAGCGGCGAGACTCCTCACGCCAGCTCTCCGATCAGCCCCCGTGCGGCCAGACGGGCGGCCACCGCCGCGATCAGCGCCGCCAGGATAGGGGCGGGGGAGACCGCGAGCAGGTCCGTCCAGGCGACCGGCAGGACGGGCGTCAGGCCATGCCCGCCGCCGACCAGTCTGGCCAAGGCGCCGATGATGGCGGCCCCTGCGGCGCCGAACAAGCCCGCCAGGGCGGCGACTTTGGCGAAACGGGTCTGGAACAGCCGGACGACGAACTTCGCCTGGGCGCCGGACAGATGCAGGACCTCGACCGTTTCGCGATGCGCGGCCATGGCCGCGCGGGTGGCGAAGGCGATCACCGCTCCCGCGGCCGAGGCGATGAGCAGGAAGACGCCGAGCGCCGACCAGCGGGCGATCCCCGCCGAGCGCTCGATATCGGCGATCCACAGGCTGTGGTCGTCGACCGTGGCGTCGAGGCCGGCGGCCTTCAGCGCCTTGTCCAGGGCCGCGGCGCTGGCCGGGTTCTCTTCGCGCAGCTCCAGCGTGACCAGCCGCGGGATGGGCAGGTCGTCGATCAGGGCCTCACGGCCCAGCCAGGGCTCGAGCAGAGCCTCGGCCTTGGCCTTCTCCAGCGCGCGGGCCTCGACCACGCCGGGCACGCCGGCCAGGGTCTCGGCGGCGCGGGCCGCGGCGGCCTCCGGCGTCTCGGCGCCGCTGGCGCGGACGACGACCGTGGCCGAGCCGGTCAGCTGGCTGGTCCAGCCATGCGCGGCGCGGTTGGCGGCCAGGGCGCCGATGGCGGTGACGCAGGCGAGGAAGCAGAGCACCGCCACCACGAAGATCAGCGACCCGTCGCGCGGATCGCGGCGCGGTAGCAGCGGCGCGGGCTTCCAGCGGCCGACGTCGAACAGCACGCTCATTCCGCCGGCTCCCCGTCCGCCCGCCCTCTGGCGCCGCGGCCGTAGGCCTGCAGGCGTCCCTTGTCGAGGTGCAGCACCGGTTGACCGGAGCGGGCGACCAGGTCCTCGTCATGGCTGGCGATCAGCACCGTGGTGCCCAGCCGGTTGAGCTCGACGAACAGCTTCAGGATGCGCAGGGCGTGGGCGTCGTCGACGTTACCGGTCGGCTCGTCGGCGAGCAGGATGTCGGGCCGACCGACCACGGCGCGGGCGATGGCCAGCCGCTGCTTCTCGCCGCCGGACAGGGTGGGGGGCAGGGCGTGCATCCGCTCCTTCAGGCCGACCCAGCCCAGCAGTTCGGCGACGTCGTGCCGGTACTCGTCGGGCTTCTCGCCGCCGATGCGCAGGGGCAGGGCGACGTTGTCGAAAGCCGACAGATGGTCGAGCAGGCGAAACTCCTGGAACACCACGCCGATGCGGCGCCGCAGGAACGGCCGGTCGTTGGGATGCACGGCCTCCACGTCGCGGCCGAACAGCTCGATGGTCCCGCGGGACTGGCGTTCGGCCAGGTAGATCAGCTTCAACAGGCTGCTCTTGCCAGCGCCCGAGGGGCCGGTGAGGAAGTGGAAGCTGCCTGGGGCCAGCTCGAACGAAACGTCCTTCAGCACCTCGGCGGCGCGGCCATAGCGCATGCCCACGCCGTCGAGGCGCAGGATGGGTCCGGCGATGGGCTCGCCAGCGAGGGCGGCGTCGGGGTTTCTGGACATGAGAGCCGAAATCGGCGACCTCGGTAGGAGGAGCGGGAGCGTCCGATTCGCTGGCATGATACTGACCTGTCCTGACTGCGCCACCCGGTATTTCGTCCCGGACGACAAGGTCGGCCCGACGGGGCGGACCGTGAAATGTTCGGCCTGCGGAACCCGCTGGAGCGCCCAGCCCGAAGCCGACCTCGAGCTCTTCGTCGATCCCAACGGCGCCCAGGCGCGCGAGCCCTCCGAGGCCAAGCCGGACGAGGCGCCGGTCAGCGCGCTGCCCGGCGAGGAGCTGCCCAAGGTCTTTCGCCAGAAGGCGACCAACGAGCGCCGCGTCCGCGAGGCGGCCACGGCCGGCGTGGTCTGGGCCGGAATGGGCGTGGCCCTGGTCGCCATCGTGGCGGCGGCCGTCGTCTTCCGGGGCAAGGTGGTCGACATCTGGCCGACCAGCGCGGCGGCCTATGCGGGCGTCGGGTTGCCGGTGAACCGGGTCGGCCTGACCCTCGAGGAGGTGCGGGCCGAAGCCGCCCTCCAGGACGGCCACGCCGCCCTGGTGGTCTCCGGGATCATGCGCAACGTCGAGGACCGCCCGGTCAAGGCGCCGCCGCTGCGCATCGAGCTGCTGAACCGCGAGGCCAAGGTGGTCCGCGCCCAGCTGTCGACGCCCGCCGATCCGATCATCCCGCCGGGCGAGACCCGGCATTTCGCGGTTTCGCTGCTCGATCCGCCAACCTCGGCGGTGGGGCTCGACATCGGCTTCGAGTTGGCCAAGGGCGCCAAGGGCGAACCGGCCCACGCGCCTCAGGTCGAGGCCAAGAAGACCAAGGTGGCGCTGCGCGGGGCCGTCCAGCCCTCTCCGGTGCCGCCGGCGGCGACCACCGACGCCCAGCCGCTGCCGGCGGATTCGCCCTACGCCCTGCCCGCGGAGAGCCATTGATGAGCGATGTCCCGCCCACCGTGCTGCTGACCGAAGCGGAGATCGCCGACCGGGTGGCCGAGGTCGCCGCCCGCATCGCGCCGGTCATCGACGACGAGACGGCCATGGTCTGTCTTCTGACGGGCGGCATCTGGTTCGCCGCGGATCTGACCCGGGCGCTGGGCCGGCTCGGCCGGTTCGTGAAGTTCGACGCCCTGTGGCTGTCGTCCTATCGGGACGAGCGCCAGAGCTATGGCCGCTGCGAAGTGCGCGCCGACCTGCAGCGGCCGGTGCTGAACCGCAAGGCGCTGATCGTCGACGACGTCTTCGACACCGGCCTGTCGCTCAGCGAGGCGGCCCGGCTGGTCCGCGACGCCGGCGCCAGCGAGGTGCTGACGGCGGTGTTCGCGCGCAAGCCCTGGCCGACCGACCGCGCCATCCAGCCCGACTTCGTCGCCTGGGAGGCGCCGGCGCGGTTCCTCGTCGGCTACGGCATGGACGTTGCCGGCGGCATGCGCGGCCTGCCCTACATCGGGGCGATGGACTAGGGGCCGCCCTCTGCTCGGTCGTCCCGGCCTTCGCCGGGACGCACGGGGTTGAAGCCGCCTAGTGGCCGGCGATCTGCAGCCGGTTCCAGAGATTGATCATCGCGATCTGCGAGGTGATCGCGGCGATCTCGCGGTCGCTGAAGTGCTCGCGCAGGGTCATTCGCAGCGGGGCCAGGTCGGCGGTCGTATCGATCAGGGTCAGGGCTTCGACCCAGGCCAGCGCCGCCTTCTCGGCCGGCGAGAAATCGCTCATGTGACGCCAGGCCGTGAGGCGGTGCAGGCGATCGTGGGTGTCGCCGTCCTCCAGCGCTTCGTGGACGTGCATCTTGATGCAGAAGACGCAGCCGTTGATCTGCGACGCGCGCAGGGTCAGCAGGTGGCGCAGCTTCGGATCCAGGCCGGCGCCGCTGATCGCGGTCTGGGCGGAGATGAAGGCCTGGAAGACTTCGGGCAGGTTCTTCTGCGGGTGGGCGGCGGCGGTCGCGGTCATCGGATGTCTCCATCGGTTGGGGTTCGATGATGAGACGAGGCGACCGGCGCGGTTGTGACATGGGATGTGCGTGAACTGTGGGGACAGGCTCCCGCAGGGTGCGTGTCCCCGCGCACTCGGCCGGCGGGGGACACGCACCTTCGGAGCATGTCCCCCATCAAGCGGCCTCCTAGTCCCCGAACCCCAGGAACACCGCCGCCTCGTCGACCGACTTGCGACGCGAGACCACCGCGTTGGCCGGGAACTCGTCGTCCGGCCAGCCCATGGCGACGCAGATCATGATCACCTGGTCGTCCGGGATGCCGGCGTGCTCGCGGACCACGGGCGACTGCATGATCCCCTGGCTGTTGATCACGCAGCCCAGGCCGCGCGACCAGGCGGCGTTGACCAGGGCGTTGGTGACCGCGCCGCAGTCGAAGGGCGCGATGTCGCCGCCATGGATGGAGCGGTCGTAGGTCACCACGATGGAGACCGGCGCGTCGAACTGGCGGAAGCCGCGCATGACCCAGTCGGTGCGTTTCTCCTTGTCCTCCCGGGCGATGCCCATGGCGGCGAACAGCTGCTTGGCGATCTCGACCTGCCGCTCGCGATGGGCGCCGGCGTATTCGCCATGGATACGGAACTCGCGGGAGTGGGGCACGCCGGCCAGGTTGCGCTGGGTGTTGCCGGCCCGGATGCGGTCCAGCGGCTCGCCGGTCAGGACGTAGAAGTTCCAGGGCTGGGTGTTCAGCGACGACGGGGCCCGCATGGCGATGTCGATGACTTCGCGGATCAGGGCCCTGGGGACCGGGTCCGGCTTGTAGCCCCGGATGCTGCGGCGCCCGACGACGACCTCCTCGTAGCTCATGGACATGGTTCGGGTTCCCGTTGTGGACGGGACATCGCAGCCGGGCGCCCCCGCGGCGGTCCACGAAAAAGAACTTTACATTACAAAGTGCATTGCGCATGCTTGTGTCATCGAGGCTGTCGGCCAGGAGGGCCGTGACATGACGGAAGACAACATTCAGGCGCTGAAGGACGACATCGCCTTCATGCGCGCGCTCGCCCAGGAGGGCAGCTCCGCGCCGCTGCTGTTTGGCGGCGTCCTCTTCTCGGCCGGGCTGATCTTCGGGGCCGGAGCTGTGGGGCACTGGCTGATCGCCAGCGGCGTCCTGAAGGTCTCGGGCTGGGCCTATCTGATCAACTGGAGCCTCGCGGGCGTGGCGTTCGGCGTGGTGATGAGCGTCATCCTGAATCGCTCCAAGGGGCGGCCGGGCTACAGCGCCGGGGTCAACAAGGCGACCGGGGTCGCCTGGTCCGGGGTCGGGTTCGCCATCTTCACCCTCTTCCTCGGCCTGACGGTGATCGGGCTGGTCTCCGGGAACTGGGCCGCGATGGCGGTGATTCCGGTGGTGATCTTCGCCCTCTACGGAACCTGCTGGTTCATCGCCGGCGCGCTGAGCAACACCGGCTGGATCAAGGGCGTGGCCTTCGCCAGCTTCGCAGCGGCGGTGGGCATGGCGGCCCTGACGGGGAATCCCTATCAGATGCTCGCCTACGCGGCGGGGCTGATTCTGCTGGCCACCCTGCCGGGCCTGATCCTGATGCGCCAGGAACCCGCGGACATCGTTTAGGGAGCGGACCGATGGACGACTTCGACATCGACCGCATCGACGAGGTGATCCACGGACGTCTGAGGCTGGGCGTGATGGCCTATCTCGCCGGATCGGGATCGGCGGACTTCAACACCCTCAAGGGCAGGCTCCAGGCCACCGACGGCAACCTGTCGGCTCACCTGAGGAAGCTGGAGGACGCCGGCTATGTCGCCGTCGAGAAGGGGTTCGTGGGACGAAAGCCGCTGACCACCCTGACCATCACCGATGACGGGCGGAAGGCCTTCGCGACCTACCTGGAGGCGATCGGGCGGCTGGTGGAAACACAGCGCTAGACGGCCGAAGGCGGCGGGCCAGGGGCCGCCGCCTCACTTTGGTCCGGCGCCGGACGGAGGTGAGCCCGCGCCCGCAAACGCTTGTTCGATATCGGCAATCCGAACTGATGATCTTCGGCGGAAGCCCTGTCCCGTCGAACCCTGCCGCGACGTCATGTTGCACCGCAATTGAAACAGGGGTCTCGAAACTGTATATCCCCTGCCTCTCAACGGCGGCCTTGTGTGTGCGGCGCCGCGATCCTACCCACGATTGCAGGTTGTAGACGCCATGCTGCTGACCATGATGAAGGCCAAGCTGCACCGCGCCACGGTGACCCAGGCCGATCTCGACTACGAAGGTTCGATCGCCATCGATCGCGATCTTCTCGACGCTTCCGGCATCCTGCCGAACGAGCAGGTCGATGTGCTGAACATCACCAACGGCGCCCGCTTCACCACCTACGCCATCGAGGCCCCGCGCGGGTCCAAAGTGATCGGCGTCAACGGCGCGGCCGCCCGTCTGGTCCAGAAGGGCGACAAGGTGATCGTCGTCACCTACTGCCAGATGCCGGCCGAGGAGGCCCGCAACTACAATCCCAGCGTCGTCCTGCTGGACGAAGGCAACGAGCCCAAGCGGGCCGCCTAAGCTCCAATTGAGTTGGGGTCGCTAAGCGCGCAAACTCCGGGTTCAACGCCTGGAGTTTCGATCGTGCGCCGCCTTGTCCTCGTCCTGCCAGTCCTGAGCTTGCTCGCCGCCTGCGACCCGGCGCCGAAGGGGACAGACCTCGCCAAGCTCGATACGGAAGTCGCCGGCGCCGTCGGCGATCCGAGCACCTGCGTGCTGCTGGTCGAGAAGGGCACGGCGAAAGTCGTCTACCGCTACGGGACGCACGCCAACTGCGGTCGGCCGCTGCCGTCCTGCAACACGCCCGGATCGCTGAACGCCGACGAGCTGGCCAAGCTGGCCGCCAAGGGCGACGAGCGCACGATCAGCTGCGACAGCGGCGAGGATCGGGTGGCCTGGGCCTCGGGCGCGGTTCCCAAGAGTCCGGGCGCCCAGCACGGCGACCTGGCCTACGCCGCCCTGATGGTCGGCCCCGGCGTCCTGCCTGGGCGCGAGATCAAGATCCGGCTGGAGGCCGCGCTAGTCCGGGCCGGAATGTAGAAAAGGGGAGCGGGCGAACCCGCTCCCCTAAGAAGCGCTGCTTCCGAAGAAGCCCTACTTCACCAGTTCGAACTGGGCCGTGATGTCGACCCGGACCTTCAGTTCGCCGGCCTCGACCGGAGCGCCGCCGTCGGCGGCCTTCTCCATGCGGGCGTAGGCCATCATCGGCATCGGCGGGGGCGGGGCGTAGCCGCCGCCTTCCGACAGGTTGACCAGGCGTGCGACGCGGTAGCCGGTGGCCTTGGCGTAGAGGTCGGCCTTGGCCTGGAGGGCCTTCACCGCCTGGAGCCGGGCGGCGTCCTCGGCCGCGTCGCTGTTCTGCAGCCCAAAGCCGATGCCGCCGATGTTGGTGGCGCCGGAGGTCACCGCGGCGTCGACCGCCTGGCCCAGCTTGGCCAGGTCGCGGACCACGATGGTCACCTGGTTCGACGCCTGATAGCCGGTCAGCTTCGGCGGCTGGTTTTCCTGATAGTGGTACTGCGGGTTCAGGTTCAGGCTGCTGGTCTGGATGTCGCGATCGGCGATGCCGCCCTTCTTCAGGGCCGCGATCACCTGGTTCATCTTGGCCGTATTGGCCTTCATCGCATCGGCGGCGGTGGCGCCGTCGGTGGTCACGCCCAGGGTGATGGTCGCCTGGTCCGGACGGACGCGGGTTTCGCCGAAGGCGGCGAGGTTCAGCGTGGTGGCTTGGAACATCGATTCGGCTCGAGCAGGGGCGGCGGCGGTCTGGGCGACAGCGGGAAGGGCCGTCGCGGTGATCAGGGCCCCGACGGCGGCGGCCCGCAAGAAGGCTTTCATGTTTTTCTCCAACGCGGACGCTTGATCGCGTCCGTTGAGGGGGCTTTTGACAGAACGCACATGAACCGGACCTGTAAGCGGCGTTCGGTTCATGGTAACGCGCCAACTGTGCTTCGGGGGCCCGTAGCTCAATGGTTAGAGCCGGCCGCTCATAACGGCTTGGTTGGGGGTTCGAGTCCCTCCGGGCCTACCAACCCCTAGCGCAAACCCTTATGGCGCAAGGGGTAGGGGCCAAAGTGTCTAACCGGTTAGACACTCGACGTTCTGGTTTCGGCCTCGAGCAGCTTCTCGAAGGCATCATCCGCGAGCTGAGCACGGTCCGCATCGCGCGTATATTTCTCGGCCTCGCCTAGGGAGACGTGGCCCAGGACGGCCATGATCTGGTGCACGGTGCAGCCCGCTTCGGCGAGGCGGCGTCCGGCGGCCTTCCGCAGGCCGTGTGGGGTGCGGTCGACCACTCCTGCCATCTTCGCGCGCTCGACGAACCAGCCCGTAAATCCTGCGGCCGAGAACGGCAGGCCGTACTGCGTGAGCAAGAACGTCAGGTCAGTTGAGGGGTGCAGTTCAAGCTCCGCCCTTAGCAGCGGGTGCATCGGGATCAGCACGCGCGTTTCGGTCTTCAGTTGGCATGCGCTGATCTTCCCGTCTTTCACATGCTGGCGGCCCATGGTGACCGTGTCGCTGCGGCGCTGGCCGGCGCAGAGAAAGAGAAGCAGCGCCAGGCGCTCGCGGGTGCCAGGCGCCCAGTGCTCCAGATACTTGGCGATATCCTCCTCCGACCACGGGATGAAGCCCTTCGTCTTCTTCCGCCGGAGCTCGGTCTCCACGACCGGATTGTCCTTCCGCCAGCCCAGTCGCACGGCCAGGCGGAAGACGCGCCGCAGCCGCTTCCGCAGGTTCACCGCGGCGCCAGGCGTGTCGGCCATCCCGTGAAAGATGGCCTCGAAGTGGTGGGTCTGGACGCTGATCGCGCTCTTGTTGCCGTGCTTGTCGCGGAAGCGATCGAGCATGTTCCGGTAGCCACGCTGGGTGATCTCTTTGAGATCCCGGAACTCGGTCGACTGGTAGTATTGGATGATCAGTGCGTTGATCGAGCGGGGCTGAACCTTCGACCCAACAGCTTGCGGTCGGGGAGCCTGGGCCTCGGCTTCGGCGTAGGCCGCCAGGAACTCGGCAGAGCCGGCCGGGCCGGGCAGCACGACCGTCGGGAAGCCCTTGCGCCGGAAGTAGTGGCGCAGGGTGCCGTGCCGGTCCTTGTAGGCCTTCACGTACTTCAGCTCTATCTTCGCCATGCGCTTCATTGCTGGCGAAGAACCTCGTCCCACTCGTTCTCGCCGCTCCTGCCGGCCAACGCGGCGCCTTCGGGCTCACCGAGCAAGACCCGAAAGCCACCCTGTGGCGGAAAGTCCACAGCCGCAACTGACTTACCCACCGCTTCCACCGCCTGAACCGCTCTCTTGATATCCGCCTGTGTGAAGGAGGGCCTGGTCATATGCGTGGCTTGAGCTTGTCGGTGAGCGGAAGTGGCTCAAGGCGATTCCTGAAGCCCATCGTCGGGCTCGCCACGAACATGGACTCCTCGCTATGGTTGCGTACAAGCCGCTGTGATGTGACGTGAGTTCTTCCAGGACGGGGGGCTAGATGGCGACCAGAACTGCCGGCTTGGCGGTCGGTGCTAGGAACATTGGTGTCAGAATTCAAAGCTCGCGTGATGTAGATGAGCCCGCCCCACCCGATGCCGCGACGATCGGAACGCTCATCAACAGCATCGGCTCCGTGTACGACTGGTGGGAGGTCCATTTCGACCTGGGACCTCCGTCCTCGCTCCTGACCCTGAGGGAAGCGGGCGCCGGATCTCTCGACTTGATCTTCGAGGTGGTGCCTATCGCAAATGCAGCAGTAGCAGCATTCAGCGGTGCCCAAGCAACCGCCGTTGCCAACTTCATGGCATTGATGACGCTGCTCAAGGCAAGCGGATTCGTCATTGACGACTTCTACGGTCGTGCGCGTGCTCAGTTCCGACCTAAGGCGCCGGCTACGCAAATTACGATCGACCAACTGGACGCCGTTGTGGGCCAGTTGGGCAAGGTCGCTGAAACTGTCGGTGCGATCCGCATCCGGTCTAGCGACATATCGATAACCATCGAAGACATTCATTTTCGGCCGCGCGACACGCCAAGGCCACCTGCCGACTATCCACCATCGCCATCGTAGCGCCAAACGGCAGGCCTTGGTCGCCGCGGCCGAGGTGTGGTGGTCGGGTGAGGCGTTGGTGAACTGCGCTGCCCTCATGCCGCCCTCGCGGGAATCGTGCCACCGTTCACCGCATGGGGGCCGGCAAACTGAAATCGTGGGTGCCGTACGCCGCCGGCGCCATCGGCGGCTTCGGGCTGCTGTTCGGGGCGATGTGGGGCGGGGAGATCGTCGCCTGGACAGACGAACACCCGGGCCTGGCCGGTTGGGTCCAGGCGGTCGGGTCGGTAGTCGCAATCCTGGTGGTGGTCTGGATCGATCGGGGCAGCGTAAGACGTCAGTTGGCGACGCAGGAGGCGGAACGACAGGACCGATCGCGCGCAGCACTGGACGCGGTCGAGGACGCCCTTACCTCCTTCGCTGCGACTGACATGGCGCTGCGAAACTCCAACGGTGACAGCAGGGTCTTCCTGCAGCGCCGATCGACGGCCTTGATCGATGCCGAGCGGAGCCTTGGCGTTGTGCGGTACTTCCTTGAGCAGCCCCTGACGTCCGCAAAAGCCGTCCGCTGGTTGCAGGTCGCCAGAACCGAGCTTGAGAGCCTGGTGGCCGCCCTGGACGCATACGATGGATCCGTCGCGCACTGGCGAGAGGTGCATAGCGTGACGGAACGAGGAGGCCGCGCGCTCAACCAGATCATCGCAGCTGAAGAGGGCTTGCCGTCCCTCAACGGTGGCTTCTCGTAGAGAGTGGCGAAGGCTGGGGGCCTTATGAAACTGCCAAAGGTATCTCCGATGGCCTGGGCCGCTGGCTATACGGTGGTGATGCCGCTGGGGGTTGGGCTGCTCCTGAACCCTAAGCTGCTTGCTGTCTTTACGGGGCCGAATGCTGCGGCGTGGGTGCAGGGGGTTGGTTCGGTGGCGGCCGTGGCGACCGCCATTGTCGTGGCCCGCTACGAGGGCAACCGAGAGCGGCGCAGAAGGGTAGCGGCTCCGGCAGACGTAGCGAGCAAGGCGGCGCTGGCTGCGAGGGCGCAGCGCATCAGAGCGTGTATTTCCATGGCCTTCCCCCTTTGGGGGAAAAGTTAACGGGGCGGTGCCAGCGAAATCAACCGAAAGCGCTGAGCCGGAAGGGGGGCGCTGGTTGGAGGCGCTGTCGGGTACGTTGAGCTCGCACCGGCGTCTCAGCCGGGTTTTCGCGTTTCAGGCTCCCGACCATGTGCGGTAGGGCAATGAGACAAGAGGCGCCCGGCAAGCCGGACGCCTCCTCATCAGATGAGCCCCATCAGCGTACAGAGCAGAACCACCAAGACCAGCGGGATCGAAATCCCAAAGGCCAAGCGGAACTTGTCACCGCAGGGCTTACTGGTCTCGATGTCGAGTGAAAACCTCAATGGCTTTCTCCTTTGTCGAGTAGGCGGATCCCTTGATGAGCCGAACACCGCCTATGAGAACCAGCAGGGGGATCTTGGATTCTGGAGCTATGCCCCTCAGCCACCACGGCTCCCCCATGCCTCGGCTGAACCTTCAACCTGCCAAGTGGCAGTCGTCTCCGCAAGGCATCCAAATCAGAAACGCCTGAATCTTGGTCGCCCTGGCGCGTTTCACCCCGCGCTGCCCCGACCAGGCGGCTCCGACGCACCTATGCGAGGTTGATCAGCATCTGGACCGCAATGGCGACAGCGCTGGCCGCCGCTAGGTAGGCAGCGCGACTATTCCAGCGGCCCTGGACGGTCAGAGTTTCGCTCAGGTTGATTTTGACGCCGTCACGGCCAGTCCAAGTCACCGCTGCACCATCCAGCCCGCGCCCGTCTGCATCGACGCGGTAGATGACCCGATCCGTTGCCGCCCGGATCCAGCAGTACCCGGATACGAGGCCGCAGCCAGCTGCGACCAACTGTAGTGCGATCTTTAGACAGTCCATAGTTCAGCCTCCCACCCTATCGGGGAAGGCTATCAACTGCGGCTTGGAAGGCAAATGGCGGGGGCTCTATGACCGACGACGTCACGCCGGCTAGGCCAACCGAGATCGCTCCACATTGTCCGTCATTGGCTGCTCGCGCAGCCACCTAGCTCCTCGTGCTCGAGCGAACTCCCCGCACGGACCGGCGTAGCCACGAAGCTGCCGAGTACCGGAAGCTCTACAAGACGGCGCGCTGGCGCAGGATCAGAGCCGAGCAGCTGGCCCGCGAGCCTCTCTGCCGCATGTGTCTCAAGGCGGACTCGGTCTCCGTGACCACGGTCTGTGACCACATCGACCCGAAGGACAAGCGCGACCCTGAGCTGTTCTTCACTGGGGCGAAGCAATCCCTCTGCAAGGACCACCACGACTCGTCCAAGCAGCGCGAGGAGAAGCGCGGTCATGAGATCGGGTGCGACGAAAGCGGCTTCCCCCTTGACCCCAGCCACCCGTGGACCGGCCGCAACGTCCTGGTCCGTGTCGGCAAGGCCGCCCTGCAGCCGATCGCCGACGACATGGCAGAGAGTGCGCCGGGATGCCACGCCGCCGTCTTTCCTATCGTTCGTTCCACGGCCGGGGCTTTATGGGCCGGTCGAAGTAGGCGTTCGGCCCTCGGCTAGGCTGGGGGCTTTCGTCGACTGTCAGTCGTTCGCAGGCTCGTTGTTCGCGCGCCACAACGCTGCGGTCAGGTCGTCGATCGTGTCCTCGAGCGCCGAGCGTTCTGACAGACTGGAATTGGAGATGGAGAAGTTGTCCAGGAGTTCGATAAGCTCCTGTCGCACCTGCGCGAGTTCTTCGCGCGATCGGCGATCGGGCATCACGAGCCTTTCCTGCCTGGCCCCAGGTTTTCCGAACTGCCTTGGTTGGCCTCAACGCTTCGCGAGGGCGAAAGGTTCACAACGGAGGTGTGCGCCAAATCTCGCAGTTCCGCCAAGCCAGGACCCTTTTGCAGGCCCAGGTATCGAGTCCCAACAGAGCAGCCGGGCCTTGTTCGAGAGAGGTCCAGAGAGGCTTGAACGCGCCTCGGTCTCACCTAAATGGTCCCCTGGCCGCGTTCCAGATCGCACGGGCGCGGCCTTGTACATGCCAAGTTATATGACCCGGAATGAGGGAGGTAGACACTTCCTCGCAACCCCTTGCGGCGCTTGGGGTACATCTAGCCGGGTAGACATCCATACGGCATTGAAGTTTCTCGGGACGTGCCGTCCCTCCGGGCCTACCAACCCTTCGGTCAGTGCTTGTGTTCGGCGCTCGCCGCGGCCGGCGGCGGGCGGCCGATGAGCAGGACTTCCAGCTGGATCACCTGCCGAGCCGAGCGGGCGGGGCGCAGGTCGCCTTCGACAACCAGGCGCAGCGGGCCGGTCTTGGCGTCCAGCGGGCCGGTCTCGTCGCGGTCGGCCAGGATCATGCGGTTGGCGCGGGTGTTCGGGTCGGCCTCGGCCAGGCCGAAGACCACCTGGTAGCCGTCGGCGGCGGTGACCAGCACGACGTTGGCCAGTTCGGGGCCGCGCAGGGCCTTGCCGGTCGGGGCGCCGGCCTTGGCCAGGACGTCCATCAGCAGGGGACCGGAGTAGTCGTGTTTCGTTCCGTGGGCGTCGAGCGTGACGGTCTGGCGCGGCAGGGCGGCGAGGGCGGCGGCGTCGAGCGTGACGGTCCCGGCTGGTCCCTTCACCGTGATGCTCTGGGCCAGGGCAGGCGAGGCCAGCAGGGCCAGGCCGAGGGAAAGCGCCGTCATTGTCCGCATTACTAGACCTCGTCAGTGAGGGGCGACCCTAGGTCGACCGCCGCTCGGCGTCCAGGAGCGCTCCGCCGCCCAGCCAGCGCCAGGCGGCCAGCAGGCCGTAGACGATCATCTGGATCGCCAGGATGGTCAGCTCCGGGGCCACCTCGCCGGGACGGGCGCCCATCTGGTTCAGCTTGACCATCGCCTGGATGCCGGGCGTCGAGGGCAGGCACCAGGCCAGGGCCTGGAGCGGCGCCGGCATCGAGGCCAGTGGCCAGGACATGCCGCTCAGGAAGAACAGCAGCACCGAGGTCGAGGCCAGGACCTGGGCCGAGCGTTCAGGCCGGTCAAAGAAGCTGCCCAGGAACATGGCCAGCAGCACCACCGTCGGCACGTAGAGAGCCGTCGCCGCCAGCATGCCGATGAAGTCGCCGCCGCGCGGGTAGTCCTGGAACCAGAAGACGAAGCCGACATAGAAGAGGGTCGAGGCCAGCCCGAGCAGCGAGAAGGCTGCCAGCACCCCGAGGAAGCCCGCCGTCCGCACCGGACCCCGCGGGTCGGACCGTCGGCCGGCGGCGAGCATGACCACGCCCAGCAGCAGGGTCTGGTGCACGATCAACATCGCCACCCCCGGCACGACGTAGCTGCCGTAGCCCTGGCGGGTGTTGAACATCGGCCGCTCGACGATCTTGACCGGGGCCAGGGTCTGGAGGCCCAGCGCCTTGGCGGGGGTGTGGAGGGCTTCCTCGATGGAGCCCGTGATCACCGCCGACAGCACCCCGCCGATGGTGCTGGCGCGGACGATGTAGGCCCCGTTGACGTAGATCGCCAGGCCGGTCGGCGGGGCGCCGGTCAGGACCCCGCGCTCGAGATGGGAGGGGATCAGCAGGATGGCGTCGACGCGTCGGTCCTGGAGCAGCTGCCGGGCCTCGGCGAAGTCGCCGCCGACATGGGCCAGGAACACGCCTTCGGTGGACGCGATGTCCTGGGTCAGGCGGCGGCTGAGGCCGCTGTGGTCCAGGTCGACCACCGCCAGCGGCAGCTGGGTGGCGGTCTGATGGCGATAGGCCATCGGGTAGTAGAACCCGTAGGCGACGACGGCCAGGATCAGGATCGAGAAGGCGGCGCGATGCTGGAAGATCCTGCGCCAGGTTTCGCGGAAGGCCTCGGCGAAAGCGCTCATGTCGCCGCGACCTCCCGGACGGGGCGACCCAGGCGGCGCAGCAGCAGCAGCGCGATCGCCAGAGGGACCAGGGTGAAGCCGAGCAGCGCCAGCAACGCGTCCAGGGAGGCCCGGGCGGGCGAGCCCATGAACATCTGCTCCATCTGCAGCTCGACGTAGGAGGTGAAGGGCAGCACCCGGCTCCAGATCTGGGTGAACAGCGGCGCGTCGATGGTCGGCAGGGTGGCGTTGGAGAAGGTGATCGCCGGCCCGCCGTAGACCGCCGCGGCCGAGAGGGCGGTGGCGATGTCCTTGACCAGCAGGGTGATCATCGCGGCGATGGCGGCATAGGCGGCGTAGAACAGGAACAGGCCCAGGATCAGGACGGTCATGCTCCCGTGCACGCCCCAGCCGCGCACGCCGCACAGCCAGCCGATCCCGAGCAGGTTCCAGGCGGTGAAGATCACGACGTAGGGAGCCAGCTTGCCGAGCAGCGCCGCCGGCAGCGCGCCCTGCGACAGCCACTCGCCCAGCGTCCCGTCCCGGATCTCGCGGCCCACGGCCATGACCACGACGCAGCTCATCATCAGATGCAGCACGCCGGGCTGGAGCAAGGCCTCCAGGAACCATTCGTAGCTGAGCTGCGGATTGAACAGGATGGTCGACTGGATCGTCGGCGTCGTGACGTGGGGCAGCGGCAGCCCGCGGGTGCGGGCCAGCTCCGGCAGGATTTCCGCCGTGACGTCCTGGACCGCCGACCGAGCCCCCATCGTGGCCAGGGCGCCCAGGGAATAGAAGGCGGCGTTCTCATAGACGAAGATCGTCGCCTGACGACCGGCCAGGATGGTCTTCTCGGCGTGGTTCGGCGTGTAGACCACCGCCCAGACCTGGCCCGAACGCATCAGCGGCCAGGCGGCTTCCAGATCCGGAACCCGGGCGGCGATGGTCAGGCTGGGCGAGGCGTCCAGCGCCTGCTCCAGCCGGCGGCTGACCGTGGAATGGTCCTGGTCGACATAGGCGACGGGCAGGCCGCGGGCGACGCTGTCGATGAACATCCAGCCCAGGACGACCAGCACCAGGAACGGCGCCAGGGTGCAGAGGGCCAGATCCCAGCGGCTGCCCGCCAGCCAGGCCAGTTCGCGCCGGACGGTGGCGACGAACCCCTGCATGCCTAGCGCTGCGGCCAGTCGAACAGCACGCTCATGCCGGGCCGCAGTCCGGGGGCCTTCTGCACGGGCTTGGCGTGGATCTCGAACGAGCGGATGTCGTAGCCGCGCGACTGACGCGTCGCCCGCCAGGTGGCGAAGTCGCCCTGCGGGCTGATGTATTCGACGCGGAAGGCGACGTTCTTCCGGTCGAGAGCGGGGATCGAGCCGCGGATCACCTGGCCGCGCTGGAGGCCGTGGAACTGGTCCTCGCGGACGTTGACGGTGACCCAGACGTCGCTCAGGTCGATCAGGGTGAACAGCGGGAAGGCCAGCGGCGCCAGCTCGCCGCCCTTGACCATGACCTTGGCGATCTCGCCGGCGTGCGGGGCCGACAGGCGGGTGTCGGCGGTCATCGAGGCGGCCTCTCGCACGCCGGCCTGGGCGACCTGGACCTGGGCGGCGGCGATGTCCTTGGCCTCCTGCGTCGCCCCGCGGACGGCCTTCAGATACTGCTGTCGGGCGGCCTCGGCGTTGCGGGCGCTGGCGTCGCGGGCGGCCAGGGCCTCGTCGCGGCGCTGAGCGGCGACCACGCCCTCGGCGTAGAGATTGCTGGTCCGGACATAGGTCTTCTGGGCCAGGGTCGCGGCGGCCTGCGCCGCCTGCCAGATGGCCTGCAGGCTGGCGATGTCCTCCTCGACGGCGCCGCGGTCGACGCGGGCCTCGGTCGCCTTGGCCCCGGCCAGCAGGCCCTGGGCCGCGTCGGTCTTGGCCTCCAGCTCCGGGCTGGACAGGATGATGAGCGGCTGGCCGGCCGTCACCGGCTGGCCTTCCTTCACCAGCACCTTCTCGACCCGCGAGAGCGGGACCTTGGTGGCGATGGTGACTTCCTTGGCCTCGACCATGCCCTGCAGCTGGTCGGGCTGCGGGCGATAAGCCAGCCAGAGGCCGAAGGCGATGATCAGGACCACGGCGGCGATCGCGATCCAGACCAGCAGCCGGCGACGGTCCGGCGAAGGTCTTGACGGCAGGGCGGCGGCGGGCTCGGGGGCAGGGGGCGTCTCGGTCACGGCGTCTCCTGTTCAGCGCCGCGGATGTAGTCCGCATACTTCGTCGCCTGGCCGCTGACAGCCAGCAGTTCGGCCAGGGCCAGGTCGTATTCGTAGGCCGCCGCGGCGCGCTGGGTCTCGGCCAGGCTGAGGGCGACACGGGCGTCGATCACCGCGCTGGACGGGGCCTCGCCCTCGCGGAAGGCCAGGTCCTGCAGGCGCAGGTTCTCGCGCGCCGCCTCGATGTTCACCGCCAGCAGGCCGTACTGGCGGCGGGCCGTCTCGACGTTGCCGTGAGCGCGCAGGGTCAGGGTCTGCAGGGCGACGCGGGCCTCGGCCTGGGCGGAGGCAGCCTGGCTGGCGCGCTCGCGGGCGGCGCTGACCGCCTTGCCGCGATCCAGGCCCGAGAGCAGGGTGTAGTGGACCCCGACGCCGAAGATCCAGTCCGGCTCGATCAGCAGGGCCTGGTCGCGGTCGAGGCTGTATTTGGCGAAGCCGTAGACGGTGGGCTTCTGCGCCGCCTGGGCGGCCTTCACCCCCTGGGCGGCCTGATCCTGCAGCGCGTCCAGGCGCTTGAGCAGCGGCTGGTTGGCCATGGCCGCCTGTATGAAGGCGTCGGCTGGACCGATCGGCGTCGGGTTCACGAACAGCGGGGTCGACGGCCGGACGGCCGAGGTCTCGCGCAGCAGGGCGGCGAGGGTCCGGCGGGCCGTGTCGTGCTGGTCGACGGCCCGCTCGTACTGGCGCAGCGCGGCGTTGCGAGCGACCTCGACCTGCAGCCGCTGGGCCTTGCTGATCATTCCCTCGCGCTCGAGCTTGAGGGCGTCCTGCAGGTGACGCTCGAAGCCGTCGCGGCTCTCGGTGCTGACCTTCAGGATCTGGGCGGCGAGCTGCTGGCCGAAGTAGGTCTGGACCAGCTTGATCGTCGCCTCGTCGCCGGCCTGGGCCAGCTCTGCTTCGGCGCCGACGACGCCGGCCTGGGCGGCGCGCTTGGTCGCCGTGATCAGCCCGCCCGTATAGAGGGGCGCCACGGCCGTGAGGCTGGAGCGGACGAGGCTTTCTTCCTGTTGCAGGCGGACCGAGCCGGGCAGCTGGGCCAGGGCGTCGGACATGCCCTGGTCGACCACGCCGGTCACCTGGCCGAGGATCGCCGGAGGCACGCTCGGCAACCGGCTGGGCAGGGAGGCCAGGAAGCCGTCGACGGACGACTGGACCAGCGCCTTGGCCGGATCGAGGGAGAGGTCGATGGTCTTCTGATAGCGCAGCGCCTGGGCGTCGAACGAGATGATCGGCCGGCCCAGGGTTCCGACCGCAGCGGCCTGATCCTGGCTGGCGCGCAGGCCGGCGCGGGCGGCGGACAGGGAGTCCGAGCGCGACATCAGCCGCTCATGCGCTTCGGTGAAGCTGAGCGCCGGGCCGTCGGGAAGGGCCTGGGCCGTTGCCAGCGGCGCCCATCCGGCGACCGCCAGGGACAGGGCTGCAAGCCGCCATCTCACACGTTCAGCACCCGCCACCCGGGGCCTCCATCGTCGACGGACAGGCCCGCAGCCTATTCCGATTCCTAAGGTTTTCACCGGATCGCCGCCCCTTGGAAGACAGGGTTGCAGCCCATCTGCGCATCCGGGTTTTCCCGAATGCCGCCTCCGCGAGGCGTCGGCCATGGTCGCCTGCAGCCTATGGATGTGTGAGGGGCTCCGTGCGGGACCAGGACCGAGACGGACGCGTTCGACAGAGGATCGGATGGGCGGCCGGAGTGCTGGCCGTCGTCGGCGCCCTGCCTCAGCCCGTCCTGGCCGCGCCGGCGGCGGACCCGGCGGTCCAGGCCGAGATCGATGACCTCAAGCGCACCATCGATGCTCTGCAGACCCGCATACAATTGCTTGAAGCCCGGACCGGCGGCGCGGGGCCGATCACGGCGGGCCCAGCGCGTCGGCCCGATCCTGTTGAGGTCGTCGCTCCGCCTCGGGAGATGGCCCAGCCTCGCCAGATCCTCGCGCCTGCGCCGGGACCCGGGCGCGACACGGTCGGCGACGAGATCACCGGCGTGGCCCGCCCGGGCACCGCGCCGCCGCCCAATGATCCGGACCTGAAGGGTTTCATCCCGATCCCGGGGACCCAGACGATGGTCAAGCTGGGCGGGTTCGCGAAGGTCAACGCGATCTACGACCTCGATCCGGCCGGCAACACCGACAAGTTCGTCACCTCGACCATCCCCATGGACGGCCGCGACCACGCCAACGCCAACCTCGGCGCCGAAGCGACGCGGTTCAGCTTCGAAGTCCGGCGGCCGTCGTCGATGGGGCCGCTGCGGTTCTATCTGGAGAACGACTTCTACGGCGGCTCGGGCAGCCTGGCCTTCCGCCTGCGCCAGGCCCACGGCCAGGTCGGAAACACCTACGCCGGCTACGGCTACAGCGCCTTCATGGACCCCGACGCGCTGCCGGAGACCCTCGACGACGAGGGGCCGGGTGGCGAGGCCTTCGTACGGCTGGTGTCGATCCGGCAGCTCTGGCGGATCAATCCGGACCTTTCCGCTACGGTGTCGATCGAGGACCCGTCGTCGGACATTGCGCTGAGCGCCGGGCGGACGGCGGCCCAGGGCGCGCCGGACCTGTCGCTGGCGCTGCGCTACGGCAAGGCCTGGGGCCACGTCCAGCTGTCCGGCGTGATGCGTAACGTCGGCTACACGAGCGCCGCCTCGGACGACGCGGCCTTCGGCTACGGCCTGAGCCTGTCGGGCCTGGTTCATGTCGGCGGCGACTTCGTCATGGCCGGCTTCACCTGGGGCGACGGGATCGGTCGCTATTTCAACGACATCAGCGGCAAGGGCTATGACGCGGTGATCGCGCCGGACGGCGCCGTCCGCACGCTGCAGGCTTACGGCGGCTACCTCGGCTACACCCGCCATTGGAGCCCGCGCTGGCGGTCGAGCCTGGTCGGCGGGGGGCTGGTCCTGGATCGCGACCCGTTGCTGGCGCCGACCGCCTTCCGATCCAGCGCCTATCTCGCCGGCAACCTGATCTGGGCGGCGAGTCCGTCCTTCACGGTCGGCGTCGAGGCGCTTCATGGACGGCACGAGCTGCAGAACGGCCGGAGCGCCGACGCCACCCGGCTGCAGGTCAGCCTCAAGTACGACTTCGTCCGATGATCCAGCTGCTCGCCGATCATCCGGAGATGGCGCTGTTCCTGTCGCTGGCCCTGGGCCATCTGATCGGGCGCCTGAAGGTGGGGCCGGTCCAGCTGGGCGGGGTCTGCGGCACGCTGATCGTCGCCCTGGTCATCGGCCAGACCGGGGTGAAGCTGGACGCCGACCTCAAGAACCTGGCCTTCGCGCTGTTCATCTTCGCCCTGGGCTTCACCGGCGGGCCGCAGTTCTTCGGCAGCCTGCGCCAGAGCTGGCGTTATGGGACCCTGTCGCTGATCGAGGTGGTCGTCGTCCTGACCATCGTGCTGAGCGCCACGGCGCTGCTGTCGCTCGATCCGGGCACGGCCGCCGGCCTGCTCGCCGGATCGGCGACGGAGTCGGCGGTGATCGGCACGGCGGCGGAGGCCGTCCAGCACCTGGGCCTGCCGGCCGAGGAAGCCGCGACGCAACAGGCCCACATCGCCACCGCCTACAGCGTCACCTACCTGTTCGGCCTCATCACCATCGTGCTGTTCACCAGCCAGATCGCCCCCTTCCTGCTGCGCATCGATCTGAAGGCCGAGGCTGCGGCTTTGGCCGAGAAGCTGGGCGGCGGCGCGAGCGAGGCGGCCGGGGCGCTGCCGGACATCGTCGGCCGGGCCTATGAGGCCGGCGCGGCGGCGGGGGCGACCGTCTCGGCCTTCGAGCGCAGCCAGGGCGACCGCGTCCTGGTCGAGCGGATCGGCCGGGACGGGCGCTACCGCGACGCGACGCCGGACGAGGTGATCCGGGCGGGCGACGTCCTGCTGCTGGTCGGCCGGCGGGAGGCGATCGTGGCGCTGGGCGCCGCCGTGGGGCCGGAGAACGACGCCGGCGACGCGCTGAACACGGTGCTCGAACGCCGGCCGGTCGTGCTCGGCCGGTCGAAGGCGGTCGGCCACACCGTCGCCGACCTTCGCGAGCTGACGACGCCGGACCTCCATCGCGGGGTGTTCGTGTCGCGGATCGAACGGATGGGACAGGCCGCGCCGGTGCTGCCCGGAACCGTGCTGCGGCGAGGCGACGTCGTTCATCTGCTCGGGCCGCGCCGGGCCGTCGACGCCGCCGCGCGCCGGCTCGGCCGGACGCTGCCGCCGGTCAACCACACCAGCTTCATCATGGTCGGCGTGGGCGTGCTGGCCGGCATCCTGATCGGACAGCTGGCCTGGACGGTCGGCGGCGTGCGCCTGACCCTGGGCGGCGGCGGCGGCTGCCTGCTGTCGGGGCTGGCGTTCGGCTGGTTCGCGGCGCGGCGGCCGGATATCGCCGCCCTGCCGCCGGCCGCGGCGGAGATCCTGAAGGACTTCGGTCTGGCCGCCTTCATCGCCGCCATCGGCCTGGCCGCCGGGCCGGACGCCATCCGGCTGATCGGCGAGTACGGGATCGCCCTGCCGATCGTCGGCGTGCTGGCCGCCTCGGTCCCGGCGACCGCCTCGCTGTTCATCGGCCGCCATCTGCTGAAGATCGAGCCGCCGATCCTGCTGGGCGCCATCGCCGGCCAGCAGTGCAGCACTCCGGCGATCAGCGCCCTGGTCGGGGCCGCCGGGAACGCCACGCCGGTGATCGGCTACACCGTCACCTACGCCCTTTCCAACGTCCTGCTCCCGCTGCTCGGCCCGCTCGTGGTCGGGCTGGCGGCGCGCATGGCCTGACGCGGAGGCCGCTTCCATGACCTGGCTGCACGACCTGTTCCAGAAGTCGCCGGAGGCGGCGCTCTTCCTGACCCTGGCGCTCGGCTACGCGGTCGGGAAGATCAAGTTCGGGCGCTTCCAGCTGGGCGGCGTCGGCGGCTCGCTGCTGATGGCGGTGATCGTCAGCCAGGTGGGGGTCGAGATCGACAACGGCGTGAAGTCGGTGATGTTCGCCCTGTTCATCTACGCCGTCGGCTACAACAGCGGGCCGCAGTTCTTCCAGAGCCTGAACAAGTCCAGCCTCAAGGAGATCATCCTGGCGGTCTTCGTGGCCGGGGTCGCCCTGGCCACGGTGGTGATCTCGGCCAAGATGTTCCACCTGGACAAGGGCTTGGCGGCGGGCCTCGCCGGCGGGGCGCTGACCCAGTCGGCGATCATCGGCACCGCCGGGGACGCCCTGTCGCGGCTGCCGCTGTCGCCGGACGAGATCAAGCAGCTGCAGGCCAACGTCGCCATCGGCTACGCGGTGACCTACGTCTTCGGCTCGCTGGGCGCGATCATCGTCTGCGCCAACCTGCTGCCACGCTTCATGGGCCAGGACCTCAAGAGCGCCGCCGCGGCGGTCGAGGCCAGGCTGCGCGGGAACGCGCCGGTCAGCGGCCCGGGCGTCAGCCCCGCCATGCCTTCGATCGTGGGGCGCGCCTTCCGCGTCGCGGCCGGGGCGGGGAAGACGGTCTCGGCTCTGGAGGCGGCGGCCGACGACGCGATCGCCATCGAGCGGGTCCTGCGCGGCGGCCAGCCGCTGGACCTCGGCGACGACCCCGTCCTGAAGGCCGGGGACGTCGTCATCCTGATCGGTCGCCGCGACGAGGTGGTGGCCGCCGTGCCGCACATCGGCGAGGAGATCCCGAACCCCGACGGTTCGCCCCTGGTCATGCAGTCGCGGCAGGCGGTGTTCACTCGCAAGGACATGAACCGCATGACCATCGCCCAGGTGAAGGCGGCGATCGATCCGGCCATGCGCCACGGCGTGTTCATCGAGGCCATCACCCGCATGAACCGCCCGATCCCGGTGCTGCCCGAGACGGTGGTGATGCACGGCGACGTGGTCACCTTCTACGGGGCCGACGCCGACACCGCCCGGGCGGCCAAGGCGGCCGGCTATCCGCTGGCCAACGATAACAAGACCGATTTCGTCTACATGGGCCTGGGCATCCTGGTCGGTCTGCTGATCGGTCTGCTGGTGGCCAATGTCGGCGGCATCCCGCTGACCCTGGGCGCCGGCGGCGGAGCGCTGCTGTCGGGCCTGGTGTTCGGCTGGCTGCGCGCCAAGCGGCCGATGATCGGCGCCCTGCCGCCGGCGGCCTCGCAGCTGCTGCAGGAGTTCGGACTGGCGGCCTTCGTCACCGTCGTCGGGCTGAACTCCGGCAAACAGGCTCTGACCACGATCCAGGAACATGGGGCGACCATCTTCCTGCTCGGCATCGTGGTGACCATGCTGCCGCTGCTGCTGGCCATCCCGTTCGGCCGTTACGTCCTGCGCTACGACAACGCCGCGGTCTTCGCCGGCGCCCTGTCCGGATCGCGCAGCGCCAATCCCGCCTTCGGGGCGGTGCTCGACAAGTCCGAGAGCAGCGTCCCGACCGTCCCCTTCGCCATCACCTACGCCCTGGCCAACGTCCTGCTGACCCTGCTGGGTCCGCTGGTCGTCGGCCTGGTCTGACCCGAGGAGAACCGCCATGCCGTCCGACAAGTCCAAGCTGGCGCAGCTGAGCCCCTTCGAGCTCAAGGACGAACTGATCAAGCTGGCGTCCAGCGTCGAGAACCGGCTGATGCTGAACGCCGGGCGGGGCAACCCGAACTTCCTGGCCACCATCCCGCGGCACGGCTTCTGGCGGCTGGGCCTGTTCGCCATGCGCGAGGCCGAGCGGTCGTTCACCTACCTGCCGGAAGGCGTCGGCGGCTTCCCGCGGCTGGCGGGCATCGAGGACCGGTTCGAGATCTACTACCGCGAACACGCGACGACGCCGGGGATGAGATTCCTGGCCCGCTGCGTGTCCTACGTCCGCGACCAGCTGGGCCTCGACGCGAGCCAGTTCCTCTACGAGATGTGCGAGGGGATCCTGGCCTGCAACTATCCGGTGCCCGACCGGATGCTGAAGCTCAGCGAGCAGATCGTCGCCCGCTACATCCGCGAGGAGATGATCGGCGCCCATCCGTTCGTCGGCCATTTCGACCTGTTCGCCACCGAAGGCGGCACGGCGGCGATGACCTACATCTTCAACACCCTGCGCGAGAACCGGCTGCTCGGGCCCGGCGACACCATCGCCCTGGGGCTGCCGATCTTCACGCCCTACATCGAGATCCCCGAACTGAACGACTACCAGCTCAAGACCGTGCACATCGAGGCCGATCCGGCCAACGGCTGGCAGTATTCCAAGGCCGAGATCGACAAGCTGCGCGACCCGGCGGTGAAGGCCTTCTTCCTGGTCAATCCCAGCAATCCGCCGTCGGTGAAGATGAGCGAGGAATCCCTGGCTCAGATCGCCGAGATCGCCAAGGCGCGGCCGGACCTGATCATCCTGACCGACGACGTCTACGGCACCTTCGCCGACGACTTCACCTCGCTGTTCGCGATCGCGCCGCACAACACCATCCTGGTCTACTCCTACTCGAAGTACTTCGGGGCGACCGGCTGGCGGCTGGGGGTCATCGCCACCCACGAGGACAACGTCCTGGACCGCGCCATCGCGGCCCTGCCGGAGAAGACCAAGAAGGAACTCGACAAGCGCTACGCCTCGATCACCACCGATCCGCGCGGTCTGAAGTTCATCGACCGCCTGGTCGCCGATAGCCGGACGGTGGCCCTCAACCACACCGCCGGCCTCTCGACGCCGCAGCAGGTGCAGATGGTCCTGTTCTCGCTGTTCTCGCTGATGGACACCGAGCAGGACTACAAGGCGGCGATGAAACGGCTGATCCGAAGCCGGGAGCGGGCGCTGTATCGCGAGATCGGAATCACACCCGAGCGCGACGCCAACGAGGTCGGCTACTACACCTTGCTGGACCTGGAGATCCTCGGCGCCAAGGCCTACGGCAAGCCGTTCGTGGAGTGGCTGCTCAAGTCGGTCAATCCAAGCGAGCTGCTGTTCGAGCTGGCCAAGGAGTCCGGCGTCGTCCTGCTGCCCGGACGCGGTTTCGGCGCACAGCACCCGTCAGGCCGGGTGTCGCTCGCGAACCTCAATGAGACCGACTACGAGAAGATCGGCCGGGCCGCTCGCGGCCTGATCGAGCGCTACCACGCCAAGTTCCTGAAGAAGAAATCCGGCAAGTAGCGGACTCAGGCGGCGAGTTCGCCGAAGACGCCGTCGCAGTAGAGCAGGGGGCGGCCGTCGCCGGTCTCGGCCTGCGCCACCCGGCCGACGAAGATGGTGTGGGTGCCGAAGTCGACGGCTTCTTCCAGCTCGCAGACGCAGGCGGCGAGGGCCTCGTCGAGGGCAGGGCCGCCGTCGCCGTCCAGCCGCCAGCCCGCGCTTCCGAAGCGTTCCGCCTGAGGTCGACCGCCGCTGAAACTGCGCGCCACCTCAGGCTGATCGGCGCGCAGGTAGGTGACCCGGAAGCGGCCCGTCGCCGCCACCACGGCGTGCAGGCTCGCCGCGCGGTTGACGCAGACCAGCAACGAGGGCGGGTCCATCGAGACCGAGGTGACGGCGGTGGCGGTGATGCCGACGGCGTCTTCGCCCTGGCCGGCGGTGATCACCGCCACGGTGGCGGCCAGGCGGCGCTGGGCGCTGCGGAAGGCTTCCCGGGTCTGCATACGTCATGGCTCCCAAGGATTTATTGTCAGGAATCCTTACAATAAATCCTTGGGCCGCTCAATCCCGAACGGCGATTGTCAGAATTCCACGCCGGCCTGGGCCTTCACCCCGTCCTTGAAGGGGTGTTTCACCTGGGTCATCTCGGTGACCAGATCGGCCATCTCGATGAGCTCCGGCTTGGCGTTGCGGCCGGTGACGACGATGTGGGTGTCGGCCGGCTTGGCCGCCAGCACGTCGAGCACCTCGTCCAGCGGCAGATAGTCGTAGCGCAGGACGATGTTCAGCTCGTCCAGCACGACCATCTTCCACTCCGGGTCCATGATCCGCGCCTTGGCCGCCTCCCAGGCCTCGCGGGCCTTGGCGATGTCGCGGGCGCGGTCCTGGGTGTCCCAGGTGAAGCCTTCGCCCATCGCCCGGATCTCGGCCTGGTCCGGGAAGGCGTTGAACACCGCTGTCTCGCCGGTGGTCATGGCGCCCTTGATGAACTGGATGATCGAGACCTTCCAGCCGTGGCCGATGATCCGGCAGGCCATGCCCATGGCCGCCGTCGACTTGCCCTTGCCGGGGCCGGTATGGACGATGATCAGCCCGCGCTCGATGGTCTTGGTCTCCATCAGCCGGGCGCGGGCGGCCTGGAGCTTCTTCATCCGGGCGTTGTGGCGTTCGTTGCGGTCGGCGTCGTCGAGGGGCTGGGTCATGCCGCCGTCGTGAGGCGAGCGTCCGTCGCGGTCAAGCCTGCGGCTTCATCAGCAGCGGCAGGCCGGCGGCGACCAGGAAGACCTCGTCGGCCGTCGTCGCGATGCGCTGGTGCAGCCGGCCGGCCTCCTCGCGGAAGCGGCGGCCCAGCGGCGTCTCCGGCACGAGGCCCCAGCCGACCTCGTTGCTGACCAGCCAAAGCCGCGCGGGACAGGCGGCCAGGGCGGCGAGCAGGGCGTCCGCCTCCGCCTCGAGATTTTGGTCAGCCAGCATGACGTTGGTCAGCCACAGGGTCAGGCAGTCGACGACGGCGACGTCGGCGGCGGTCAGGGTCCGGATGGTCTCCGCGAGGTCGGTCGGCGACTCGACGGTGCGCCAGCGGTCGCCGCGATCGGCGATGTGGCGCGCGATCCGCTCGCGCATCTCGTCGTCGAAGGCCTGGGCCGTGACGATCATCACCGGCGTGACGCCGCGGCCTTCCGCAGCGGCTTCGGCGGCGGACTGCGCGAAGGCGCTCTTGCCGGAGCGGGCGCCGCCGAGGACCAGGGTGAGCGCCATCACGCCTCCGATTGACGGTGTGCGGCGCAGTCTGTAGGCCTGCGCCCGCGTCAGGTTCCCCCGGAAGGGGGATGAAAAGGGAACGGGGCCAAATCCCCGGCTGCCCCCGCAACTGTAGGCGGCGAGCGCGCGTGTCAACGGCCACTGGACCGGTCCTCGGTCTGGGAAGGCGACACGCACCGCATTGACCCGCGAGCCAGGAGACCTGCCCGGCGTGGTCGTTAGTCGTGTGGCCGGGGTGCGCCAGACGGACGGGGACTCCCGAGAGACGACACACAACAACCAAGCCGCGACGGCGGCCGGTCTCGCGCCTCCCTGCGTGAACGGTCGTCGTGCGCGGGTCGTCATGAAGGGGATACATCATGATCCGAGCCCTGATGAGCTCGACCGCCGTCGCCGCCGTCCTGATCGCGGCGCCGGCCTTCGCCGAAGAAGCGCCCACCGCGCCGACGCCGGACGTGGCGGGCGCGACCGCGGTCGATACGCTGGTCGTCACCGCCACCCGCTCGCCGACCGAGGCCAGCAAGGTCGCCACGATCGTCACCGTCCTGGACAAGAAGGCCATCGACGCGGCCCAGAGTTCCGCCGTCATCGATATTCTCGCGACCAGCGCGGGCGTCAGCTTCACCAGCAACGGCGGTCCGGGCACAAGCACTACGCTCAACATCCGCGGCGCCGAAGGCCAGCATGCGGTCGTTCTGATCGACGGCGTGAAGCTGAACGACCCGTCCTCGACCCAGGGCGGCTACAACTTCGGCAGCCTGCTGGTCGGCGACATCTCGCGCATCGAGGTGCTGCGCGGCGCCCAGTCCACCCTCTGGGGCAGCCAGGCGATCGGCGGCGTGGTCAACGTCGTGACCGCCGAGGCGACACAACCGTTCCAGGGCAACCTCGACGTCGAGGGCGGATCGCGCGGCACCGGTTATCTGCGCGCCGGCGTCGGCGGCAAGACCGAGCGCCTCGATTGGCGCCTGGCCGGCGGCTACTACACGACCGACGGCTTCTCCTCCTACAAGCGCGGCGCGGAAGAGGACGGCTACCGCAACACCGGCCTGGCCGGGCGCGCCCGTCTGAAGATCACCGACGCCGTCTCGGCCGAGGTGCGGGCCGTCTACTCCGACGGCGAGTACGACTTCGACGGTTTCGGCGTGGACTCGCCCGAGTACGGCAAGACCAAGGAGCTGGTGGTCTACACCGGCCTGAACTTCGACCTGCTCGACGGTCGCTGGAAGAACCGTCTCGCCTTCGCCTACACCGACACCGACCGCCGCAACTTCGACCCGCGGCAAGCCTCGCCGACCACCTTCGACGCCGACGGCCAGAACAAGCGCTGGGAGTACCAGGGCGTGTTCGCGATCACCGAGGCCTGGAACGCCACCTTCGGGGCCGAGACCGAGGACGCCGAGATGACGACCTGGTCGTCGTTCGCGCCGGTCACCCGCCGCGGCAAGGCCGGGGTCGACAGCGTCTATGTCCAGCTGCAGGGCGAGGTCATCCCGGGCCTGACCCTCACCGGCGGCGTGCGCCGCGACAGCCACGACACCTACGGCGACCACACCCTCGGCCAGCTCGGCGCCGCCTGGGCCCTGAACGAGGGGCGCACCATCCTGCGGGCCAGCTTCGGCCAGGGCTTCCGGGCGCCGGGCCTCTACGAACTGTACAGTGAATACGGCAACCTGAACCTCGATCCCGAAGAGTTCGACAGCTGGGAAGCCGGCGTCGAGCAGAAGCTGCTGGGCGACGCGGTCACCGTCTCGGCGACCTACTTCAAGCGCAAGGCGGACAACGAGATCCGCTTCGAATCCTGCTTCGGCTCGACCGACCCGCTGTGCACGGTCGGCGGCGTTCCCCGTTCGGGCTTCTACAAGAACACCCAGAAGACCGAGACCCAGGGCGTCGAACTGATCGGCAAGGCCCGCCTGGGCGACCAGCTGTCCCTGTCGGCCAACTACACCTGGACGGACGCTCAGAACGCTTCGGGCCCCAACAACGGCAAGCAGCTGACTCGCCGTCCCGAGCATATGGGCAACCTGTCGGCGACCTGGGCCTGGACGCCGGACGTCAGCACCACCGCCTCGCTGCGCTACGTCGGCGAGACCTTCGACAACGCGACCAACACCGTGAAGGTCGACGCCTATTCCGTCGTCGACCTGCGCGCCTCCTGGCAGGTGAACGACACCGTCGAGCTCTACGGGCGCGTCGAGAACCTGTTCGACGAGGACTATCAGCGGGTCCGGAACTACGGGACGCCGGGACGCGGGGCGTTCGTCGGCCTGCGCGCCCGCTTCTAGACGCGGATGGCGCCGTCGTCCCACTCCGGCGCCATTCGACATGGCGGTCGCCTGTCCGAGGCGGCCGCCATGTATCCGCGAGCGCCCGAACCCTGGTTGGACCTGTCGACCGGGATCAATCCCGTCGCCTGGCGCGGGGTCCGGGCGTCCGTCGATGATCTGAAGCGGCTGCCTGATCCGGTCGACCTGGCCGGGCTGGAGGCCGCGGCGGCCCGGGCCTTCGGCGTCGCCGATCCCGCTCGCGTCGTCGCCGTGGCCGGGGCCGAGGCCGGGCTGCGGCTGCTGCCCGAACTCCTTCGCCTGTCCAGCGTCGAGATCCTGGGTCCGACCTATGGCGGCCATGAGGACGCCTGGCGCGCGGCCGGGGTTCCGATCCGGGCCGGCGGCGACGGGCTGGTGGTGGTCAATCCCAACAACCCGGACGGCCGATCCTGGCCGGCGGAGCGGCTGTTGGCCGAACCGCGCTGGCTGATCGTCGACGAGTCGTTCGGCGAAGCCGCGCCGACGCTGAGCCTGGCCGGGGTCGAGCGCGAGCGGCTGGTGGTGCTGCGGTCGTTCGGCAAGTTCTACGGCCTGCCGGGCGTGCGGCTGGGCTTTGTGATCGCCTCGCCGGACCTGGCGGGCCAACTGCGGGCGCGGCTGGGCGACTGGCCGGTCTGCGCCGACGCCATCGCGATGGGCCGCGCCGCCTACGCCGACGAGGCCTGGCGGACGGCGACGCTGACGCGCCTCCAGCGGGACGCCGCGCGGCTGGACGCCTTGCTGACGAGCAGGGGGTTCGAGGTGATCGGCGGCACGGCCCTGTTCCGCCTGGCCGCCGCGCCGGACGCCCAGGCGCGCTTTCAACGTCTTTGCGAGGCTGGGGTCCTGACCCGGCCGTTCGCCTACGAACCCGGCTGGCTGCGGTTCGGCCTTCCCGCGCCTCACGACTTCGAGCGGCTGGAGGCCGCGCTTTGACCAGCCGTCGGATCGTCATCGCCGGAGGCCTGGCCGCCGGACTGGCGGCGCTGCCGGCCCGCGCCGCGACCGCGCCCCGCCGGGTGGTGTCGTTGAACAACTGCCTCGATACGCTGCTGGTCCATCTGGCCGACCGGGGGCAGATCGCGGCCCTGAGCCACTACGCCCGCGAACGCGAAGGCTCGACCATCGCCGATCTGGCCCTGACGCTGCCCTTCACCTGGGAGACGGCGGAAGAGGTCATCGCCCTGCGGCCGGACCTGGTTCTGACCAGTGAACATTCGGCCCTGGCCACCCGCAACGCCCTGAAGCGGCTGGGCGTGCCCGTCGAGCGCTTCAAGGTGCCCGGCAGCGTCGCCGAGAGCCAGGAGCAGGTGCGCCGCATGGCCCGCCTCGTCGGGCGGCCGGACCGCGGCGAGGCCCTGGTCGCCCGGATCGACGCCGCCCTGGCCGCGGCGGCGCCGCCGAAGGGCGTGGCGCCGATCGAGGCGCTGCTCTACCAGCCCAACGGCTTCGCCGCCGGGGAGGGCACCTTGGTGAGCGAGATGATGACCCGAGCGGGCTTCACCAATGTCGCCGCGCGCTATGGCCTCAAGCGCTGGGGCAACGTGCCGCTGGAGCGGCTGCTGGCCGATCCGCCGCGCGTGCTGCTGGCCGGCGCTCCGGCCCCCGGCGCGCGCAGCTGGGCCGACCGGGTGATGACCCATCCGGCCCTGAAGGCGGTCGCCGGCCGCATGACGGTGGCGAGCTTTCCCGAGAAGCTGATGTTCTGCGGCGGGCCCGTGCTGATCCAGAGCGCGCAGGCCCTGGTCGAGGCTCGCCGCGCCCTTCTGAGGAGCGCCGCATGAAGGCTCCGCCGCGCATGGTCCTGTATGGCGGCCTCGCCCTGTTGCTGGCCCTGCTGGCGTTCGCGAGCCTGAGCGCCGGGCGGGTCTGGGTGCCCTGGGATGTCTGGCTGGCGGCCGACCCGCGGTCGGCGATCGTGTTCGAGCTGCGGCTGCCGCGCACCGTCCTGGCGCTGCTGGTCGGCGGGGCACTGGGACTCTGCGGCGCGGCGCTGCAGGGCTACACCCGCAATCCGCTGGCCGATCCCGGGGTGCTGGGCGTGTCCGCCATGGCGGCGCTCGGGGCGGTGTTGACCCTCTATCTCGGGGTGGCGGGCGAAGCGCCCTGGATGCTGCCGGCGGCGGCGATGCTGGGCGCGGCGATCGGGGTGGCCCTGTTGCTGTTCCTGGCCGGGGCGACCTCCAGCGTGGTGACCTTCATCCTGGCCGGGGTGATCGTCCAGACGGTGGCCGGCGCGGGCGTCGCGCTGGCCCTGAACCTGGCGCCCAACCCCTGGGCGGTGAACGAGATCGTCAACTGGCTGCTCGGCTCGCTGGCCGACCGCAGCGTCGAGGAGCTGAAACTGGCCTGGCCGGGGATCGTGATCGGCGGCGTCCTGCTGCTGACCACCAGCAAGGCGCTCGACGCGCTGACCCTGGGCGAGACCGGCGCGCGGTCGCTGGGCGTCGACCTGCGCCTGACGCGGCTGGCCCTGGCGGCCGGCGTCGCCTGCGCGGTGGGGGCGAGCGTGGCGGTGACCGGCGTCATCGGCTTCGTCGGCCTGATCGTGCCGCACCTGCTGCGGCCCCTGGTCGGCGCGCGGCCCGGAGCGTTGCTGGTCCCGTCGGCGCTCGGCGGCGCTGCCCTGGTCCTGGCGGCGGACATGCTGGTGCGCGTCACCCCGGCGGCGACCGAGGTGAAGCTGAGCGTGGCCATGGCGGCGCTGGGCGGGCCGTTCTTCCTGGTCCTGCTGATCGCCATGCGACGGAGGATGGCGTGAGCGACCTGATCGCGGACAGCCTGAGCGTCCGGCTCGGCGGCCGGGCCGTCGTCGACGGCGTCAGCGCCCGGTTCGAGGCCGGACGCGTGACCGCCGTGGTCGGCCCCAACGGAGCCGGCAAGTCTACTCTGTTGGCCTGCCTGGCGGGGCTGCGCACGCCGACCGTCGGCGCGGTCCGGCTCGGGGTCGAGCCGCTGACGTCCCTGTCGCCGCGAGAGCGGGCCAGGCGGATGGCCTTCCTTCCGCAGACGCCGGAGATCGCCTGGGCGGTCGACGTGCGCACCTACGTCGGCCTTGGGCGCACCCCCTGGACCGGGTCCTGGGGCCTGGGCGCCGAGGACCAGGCGGCGGTCGAGGCGGCGATGGAGGAGACCGGCGTCTCCGCGTTCGCGAACCGGGTCGTCACCACCTTGTCGGGCGGCGAGCGGGCCCGCGTGCTGATCGCCCGAGCCCTGGCCGGACAGAGCCGCTGGCTGCTGGCCGACGAGCCGCTGACCGGCCTCGATCCCGGCCACGCCCTGGACGCCGCGGCCCTGTTCCGGCGGCTGGCCGCGGACGGCGGGCTTGGCGTGGTCGTCACGCTGCACGACCTGGACATGGCCCTGCGGATGGCCGACCGGGTCCTGGTGCTTGCCGAGGGGACGGTGATCGCCGAGGGCGCGCCGGTCGAGGCCTTGTCGCCGCAGGTGCTGGCCCGCGCCTACGGAGTCCGCGCTCGAATTCTGGAGGGCGAGAGCGGTCCAATGATCGAGGTGGTGGGGCGTGCCGTTTGACCCCTGGCTGGTTCTGGCGGCGCTGATCGTCGAGGCGACGGTCGGCTATCCGGCCTGGCTGCAGAGCCGCCTGCCGCATCCGGTCGTGTGGATCGGCGGCCTGATCGCCGGGCTGGAGCGGCGCTGGAACGATCCCGAGACGCCCGAGCGGCGGCGGCGAGAGCTGGGCGTGGCGACGGTCGCGATCCTGATCGTCACCATGGTGGTTGCGGGGGTCTTGATCGAGAGTCTGCCGCTGCCCGAGATTGTCGCCTTCGCCGTCGTGATCCTGGCGGGCTCGCTCGGCCTGGCCCAGCGCAGCCTGTACGACCACGTCGCGGCCGTCGCCCGACCGCTGACGGCGGGGAGCCTGCCCGGCGCGCAGACGGCAGTGGGCATGATCGTCGGCCGCGACACCGAGACCATGGACGAGGCCGAGGTCGCCACGGCGGCGCTGGAGAGTCTGGCGGAAAGCTTCAACGACGGCGTCGTGGCGCCGGTGTTCTGGTTCGTCGTCGGCGGCCTGCCGGGGCTGTTCGCCTACAAGGCCGTGAACACCGCCGACAGCATGATCGGCCATATGGAGCCCCGTTGGCGGGCGTTCGGCTGGGCCGCCGCCAAGGCCGACGACCTGATGAACTGGATTCCCGCGCGGATCGCCGGCGGCCTGATCGCCCTGGCGGCCGGGAAGGGGTGGCGGACCATGCTGCGCGACGCCCGTAAGCACGCCTCGCCCAACGCCGGCTGGACCGAGGCGGCGATGGCCGGAGGCCTGGGCGTCCAGCTGGGCGGGCCGGTGCGCTATGACGGCGTCGTCAGCCAGCGGCCGGTGTTCGGCGAGGGGCGGCGGCCGGAAGCGGGCGACCTGAAACGCGGACTGGGCGTCTACATCCGGGCCTGCGGCCTGCTATGGCTCCTGCTGCTTGTGGGAGGACTGATGTGGCCGCGCTGATGATTCAGGGCTGTGGCTCGGACGTGGGCAAGTCGGTGCTGGTCGCCGGACTGTGCCGGCTGTTCGCCAACCGCGGCCTGACGGTGCGGCCGTTCAAGCCTCAGAACATGTCCAACAACGCCGCCGTCACCGCCGACGGCGGCGAGATCGGCCGAGCCCAGGCGCTGCAGGCCGTCGCCTGCCGGACCCCGCCGACGGTCGACATGAACCCCGTGCTGCTCAAGCCCCAGAGCGACGTCGGCGCCCAGCTGATCGTGCGCGGGAGGATGGCGGGAACCTGGAAGGCGCGCGGCTACCAGGAGGCCAAGGCGAACCTGCTGGACACCGTCGTCGAGAGCTTCCGCAGACTGGAGGCCGAGAGCGATCTGGTGATCGTGGAGGGGGCCGGCAGTCCTGCCGAGATCAACCTGCGGGTCGGCGACATCGCCAACATGGGCTTCGCCATCGCCGCTGGCGTGCCGGTGGTGCTGGTCGGGGACATCGACCGAGGGCATGTGATCGCCGCCCTGGTCGGGGCGCACGCTGTGCTGGACGAGGCCGACCGGGCGATGATCCGGGGCTTCCTGATCAACAAGTTCCGTGGCGATCCAAGCCTGTTCCAGGACGGACGGGCCGAGATCGTGCGCCGCACCGGCTGGCCGGACCTCGGCATGGCGCCCTGGCTGGCGGCGGCCAAGGCTCTGCCGGCTGAGGATGCGGTGGTGCTGGACCGCGCGGCGGCGGGCGAGGCGCGGAGGGTTCGGATCGCCGTGCCGATGCTGTCGCGGATCGCCAACTTCGACGACTTCGACCCGTTGCGGGGGGAGCCCGACGTGGACTTCGGCTTCGTGCCGCCGGGCCGGCCGTTGCCGGGAGACGCCGACCTGGTGATCCTGCCGGGGACCAAGGCGACGCTGGCGGATCTGGCCTTCCTGCGGGCCCAGGGCTGGGACGTCGACCTGGCCGCGCATGTCCGACGGGGCGGACGGGTGCTGGGCGTCTGCGGCGGCTACCAGATGCTGGGCCGGACCGTGGCCGACCCCGACGGGATCGAGGGCCCGCCGGGCGAGGCGCCGGGCCTGGGTCTTCTCGACGTCGAGACGGTGCTGACCGATGAGAAGACGCTGCGGCCGGTCGCCGGCCGCTGGGGCGAGGCGCGGTTCGAGGGCTACGAGATGCATGTCGGCCGCACCGTCGGCCCAGGCGCGGCGCGGTCGCTGCTGACCTTCGACGACGGAACGACGGACGGCGCGGTGTCGGCGGACGGCCGGGTCGCCGGCGCCTATGTCCATGGACTGTTCGCGCGGGGCGAAGCGCGGGCGGCGTTCCTGGCCGGGTTGGACGCGACGTCCGACGCGCTGGATCAGAACGCCGTCGTCGACGCCGCCCTCGACGCCATCGCGGCCCAGCTGGAGGCCGCCTTCGACATTCCCGCGATCGCCAGGATCGCCGGCCTGGAGCTGTCAGCATGAGCCTGCCCGTCGTCCCCCCTGTCGACCGCGCCCTGGAGAGCGGCCTGCGCGCCGCCATCGACGGCAAGGCCAAGCCGCTGGGCGCGCTCGGGCGGATCGAGGATCTGGCCGTGCGGCTGGGCCTGATCGGCGGCGGCAAGGCGCCGGCGACCGGCGAGGCGTTGCTGCTGGTGTTTGCGGGCGACCACGGTCTGAACCAAAGCGGGGTTTCCGCCTATCCGTCCGAGGTGACGGCGGCGATGGTCGCCACCTTCCTGGCCGGCAAGGCCAGCGCCAACGTCTTCGCCAAGGCGGCGGGAGCTACGGTGAAGGTGGTCGACGCGGGCGTGGCCAGCGACCTGCCCACGCATCCCGCCCTGATCGCCGCCAAGGTCCGTCACGGCACGCGCAACGCCGCCGAGGAGGCCGCCTTGACCGGCGCGGAGGTCGAGGCGGCGCTGGCCAACGGCGCGCGGATCGCGGCGTCGGAGCCCTACGACATCCTGGTGCTGGGCGAGATGGGCATCGGCAACACCGCCTCGGCGGCTCTGATCATGCACCGGTTGGCGCCGGCGCCGCTGGCCGACTGCATCGGCGTCGGAGCGGGTCACGACGCGGCCGGGATGGCGCGCAAGCAGACGGTGCTGGCGCAGGCGGCGGCGCGGTCCGACGCGAGGGCGCCGTTGGACGTGCTGCGCGAGTTCGGCGGGCTGGAGATCGTGACCATGGCCGGGGCCATCCTCGGCGCGGCGGCGGCGGGCAGGCCGGTGCTGGTCGACGGCTTCATCTGCACCGCGGCCGCGCTGGCGGCGATCCGGCTGCAGCCGGCGGCGGCGGACTACTGCGTCTTCGCCCACTGTTCGGCCGAGCGCGGGCACCGGCTGCTGCTGGAGGCGCTGGGCGCCGAGCCGCTGCTCGACCTGGGCCTGCGCCTGGGCGAGGGGACCGGCGCCCTGCTGGTCGTGCCGGTCGTGCGGGCGGCGGCGGGCCTGCTGGAGGAGGTGGCCAGCCTCGAGGACGTATTGGCGGGCCGGCTGTGATCCGACAGGTCGAGCTCTTCCTCTGCGCCGTGCAGTTTCTGACCCGGCTGCCCATGCCGGAGCTGAAGCGGTTCGAGCCGGACTGGGTGACGCGCTCGGCCCGTTACTTCCCGCTGGTCGGGCAGGTGGTCGGCGGACTGTCGGCGGTGGTGCTGATCGTGGCGGCGCAGCTGTGGGGCGGCTGGGTCCCGGTGCTGCTGGCGCTGGCGGTCGGGTTGCTGATCACCGGCTGCTTCCACGAGGACGGGCTGGCCGACAGCTTCGACGGCCTGGGCGGCGGCCAGACCCCTGAGCGTCGCCTGGAGATCATGAAGGACAGCCGCCTGGGGACCTACGGCGCCCTGGCGGTGGTCATGGTGCTGGCGCTGAAGGCGGCGGCGTTGGCCACGCTCCCGGCGCCCTGGATGGCGGCGACCGCGCTGCTGGCCGCCCACGGCGTCGGTCGGGCGGCGGCGGTGGTCACGATGCGGTTGACGCCCTACGCGGGGGACGGCGACGGCGCCAAATGGAAGCCGCTGCCCCGGGGTGTGAGGACCTGGGAGACGCTGGTCGCCGTGGCCCTGGCGGCCTGGCCGCTGGTCTTCCTGCCGCTGCCGGCGGTGAGCGCGGGACTGGCGTTCGGCGCCGTGCTCGCGGCTCTGCTGGCGCTGGCGGCGCGGCGGCTGATCGGCGGCCATACCGGCGACGTGCTGGGCGGAGTCGAGCAGCTGTTCGAGCTGGGCTTCCTGCTCGGCGTGGCGGCGGTGCTGGCGTGATCATCGCCTGTCCGGCCAGCCGGCTTGCGGAAGCGATCGAACGCTATCGCCCGACCCATGTCGCCAGCCTGATCTCGCCCGACGCCGAGGCGCCGCGGATAGCGGGTGTCGAGCGGCTGGTGCTGTGCTTCAACGACATCGCCGAGCCCCGCGAGGGGCTGATCGCGGCCGATACGGCGATCATCGAGCGCCTGTTCGCCTTCGCCGACGCGGCGGACGAGGGGCCGCTGCTGGTCCACTGCTTTGCTGGCGTCAGCCGCTCCCCGGCGGCGGCCTATCTGCTCGCCTGCCGGCGGGCGGGGGCGGGCGAGGAAGCGCGGCTGGCCCAGACGTTGCGGGCGGCTTCGCCGGAAGCGACGCCGAACCCGCTGATGGTGGCGCTGGCGGATGAGTTGCTGGAGCGGGGCGGGGCGATGACGGCGGCGATCGCCGGGATTGGGCGGGGGCGGGAGGCCTTCGAGGGACCGGTGCTGGTGATGTCGTAGGGGCGGCGGGTCGCTCACGCGGCTATCCGCTCTCCCATGGCCGCTGTCCGCTGCTCCCACCCCAAACCGTCATCCTCGCGCTCGTCGCGAGGATGGCGGAATATAGAGCGAAGCGGGGGACCCATGACGCGACACGGACCCATCGAAGCCGTCTCTCTGCCGCCGGGCGCTCAGCTGGGGCGTTACGAGGGCGCGGGCGGCTACGTCGACTGTTTCGCTGTGACCCTCCCGGGCCGGTTCACCCAGACGGCCTATATCGAAGCCTTCTACACCACGGCGCTGTTCAAGCTGGAGCGGCTTGTGCTCGCCCTGCTGGTCGCGCGGCCCTCGACCGACGACGAGGCGCGGCGGCTGGCCGCCGGCGAGACCGAGGCGTTCGCCGCCTGGACCGTGGAGGCGCGGGGCGAAGACCAGATCCTGCTATGCGACTTCCAGGGGGCGTCGCGGTCGTGGCTCATGAGCGCAGCGACGGAGGCGGCGACCACCCTCTACTTCGGCACCGCGCTGGTCCCGCGCCGGAAGACCGGCGGCCTGGGCTTCGGCTTCCGCGTCATGGTTCCGTTCCATCGCCTGTACGCCCGCGCCCTGCTGCGCGCCACGGCCCGGCGCCTGGCGGCGGCCTAGGCTTCGATATCCACGTCCTTGGTCTCGCGCAGGAACAGCATCCCCACGACCACCGTGACGGCCGCGATCACCACCGGGTACCAGAGGCCGTAGTAGATATCGCCCGTCGCGGCGACCATGGCGAAGGCCGTCGTGGGCAGGAAGCCGCCGAACCAGCCGTTGCCGATGTGGTAGGGCAGGCTCATCGAGGTGTAGCGGATGTTGGTCGGGAACAGCTCCACCAGCATCGCCGCGATCGGGCCGTAGACCATGGTGACATAGATCACCAGCAGGGTCAGGATCGCCACGACCAGCGGCTTGTTGACCAGGGCGCTGTCGGCCTTGGCCGGATAGCCGGCGGCCTTCAGGGCGGCCCCCAGGTCCTTCTCCCAGACGGCCTTGCGGTCCTTGAATCCGGCCTTGTCCATCTTGTCGCCGGCGAAGGACGGCAGGACCCGGTCGCCGATCTGGACCCGGGCCAGGCTCCCCGCCGGAGCGGCCTGGTTCTGGTAGGTGATCCCCGCCTTGGCCAGATAGGACTTGGCCAGGTCGCAGCTGGTGTTGAACACCGTCTTGCCGACCGGGTCGAACTGGAACGAGCAGTCGGCGGGATCGGCGATGACGGTCACGGGCGCGCTGGCGGCGGCCCGGGCCAACTGCGGGTTGGCCGCCATGGTCAGGGCGCCGAACAGCGGGAAGTAGGTCACGGCCGCCAGCAGGCAGCCGGCCATGATGATCGGCTTGCGGCCGACCTTGTCCGACAGCCAGCCGAAGAAGACGAAGAAGGGCGTGCCCAGCAGCAGGGCGATGGCGACCAGGCTGTTGGTCAGGGCGCCGTCGACCTTGAGCATCTTCTCCAGGAAGAACAGGGCGTAGAACTGCCCCGTGTACCAGACCACCGCCTGGCCGGCGGTCAGGCCGACCAGGGCCAGCAGCACGATCTTCAGGTTGCTCCAGCGGCCGAAGGCGTCCTTCAGCGGCTTCTTGCTGGCCTTGCCCTCGGCGACCATGCGCTGGAAGGCGGGACTCTCGTTGAGCTGCAGACGGATCCACAGCGAGACGCCGAGCAGCAGGATCGAGATCAGGAAGGGGATGCGCCAGCCCCAGGCCTGGAAGGTCTCCTCGCCGACGCCGGAGCGGGTCAGCAGGATCACCACCAGGCTCAGGAACAGGCCGAAGGTGGCGGTGATCTGGATGAAGCTGGTGTAGAGGCCGCGCCGGCCCTGCGGGGCGTGTTCGGCGACATAGGTGGCCGCGCCGCCGTACTCGCCGCCCAGGGCCAGGCCCTGGATCAGGCGCATGACCACCAGCAAGATCGGGGCGGCGACGCCGATCTGCTCGTAGGAGGGCAGCAGGCCGACCACGAAGGTCGACAGGCCCATCAGCAGCATGGTGACCAGGAAGGTGTTCTTGCGGCCCCAGAGATCGCCCAGCCGGCCGAACACGATGGCCCCGAACGGCCGGACCGCGAACCCGGCGGCGAAGGCCAGCAGGGCGAAGATGTAGCCCGTGGTCTCGTTTACCCCCGAGAAGAAGTGGTGGGTGATGTAGGTGGCCAGCGAGCCGTACAGATAGAAGTCGTACCACTCGAACACGGTCCCGACCGAAGCCGCGCCGATGACCATCCCGTCCTTGCGGCCGACGGGACGGCCTTCCCCTTCCGCTGTCTCCGACATCCGGTCCCTCCCTGGCCGGTCTCCGCCGGACGCTCGCCGCGCAGGTTGGCAGAACATCGGTCGGAAGCGGAGCCCCAATCTTCGCATCGCTGGCGCGTCGGCGAACGCCGTGCGACATCCAGGCCATGACCGACGTCGTCGTTATCGGAGCCGGCCACAACGGCCTCGTCTGCGCCTTCTACCTCGCCCGGGCAGGGTTGAAGGTGACCGTGCTCGAACGGCGCGAGGTCGTCGGCGGGGCGGCGGTGACGGAAGAGTTCCATCCCGGCTTCCGCAACTCCGTCGCCAGCTACACCGTCAGCCTGCTCAATCCCAAGGTCATCGCCGACCTGGACCTGCCGCGCCACGGGCTTCGGGTCGTCGAGCGCAAGGCCTCCAACTTCCTGCCGCTGCCGGACGGCTATCTGCTGACCGGGGAAGGGCGGACCAAGGCCGAGGTGGCGAAGTTCTCGGTCAGGGACGCCGAGCGGCTGGACGCCTACAACGACCGCCTCGACGCCATCGCCGACCTGCTGCGCGCGTTGGTCCTGGAGACGCCGCCGGACATGGTCGAGGGCGGCTGGGTCCGGGCGATCCCGGAGCTGATCAAGGGCGCGGCCCTCGGGCGGAAGCTGTCCAAGCTGGACGTCACCGCGCGGCGCGACCTGCTGGCCCTGTTCTCGCAGTCGGCGGGCGACTGGCTGGACGGCTGGTTCGAGAGCGGCCCGATCAAGGCGGTTCTGGGCTTCGACGGCGTCGTCGGTAACTACGCCAGCCCCTACGCGCCGGGCTCGGCCTATGTGCTGCTGCACCACGTCTTCGGCGAGGTGAATGGCAAGAAGGGGGCCTGGGGGCATGCGATCGGCGGCATGGGCGCGATCACCCAGGCGATGGCCGCGGCCTGTCGCGAGAGGGGCGTCGAGATCCGCGCCGGCGAGGGCGTCGCCGAGGTGCTGACCGAGCGCGGCCGGGCGGTCGGCGTGGTCACGGACAGGGGAGAGACGATCCGGGCGCGGGCGGTGGCGTCCAACACCCATCCGAAGATCCTGTTCGAGCGGCTGGTCGACCCGGCGCTGTTGCCGACCGACTTCCGCGAGCGCATCGACCGCTACCGGTCCGGGTCAGGCACCTTCCGGATGAACGTGGCGCTGTCGGAGCCGCCGCGGTTCACCTGCCTGCCGGAGCCTGGCGACCACCTGACCGCCGGGATCATCATCGCGCCCAGCCTGGCCTACATGGAGCGGGCCCATGCCGACGCCCGCGCGTACGGCTGGTCGCGAGAGCCGATCGTCGAGATGCTGATCCCCTCCACGCTGGACGACAGCCTGGCGCCGGCCGGCCGGCATGTGGCCAGCCTGTTCTGCCAGCACGTCGCGCCGAAGCTGCCGGATGGCCGATCCTGGGACGACTGCCGGGAGGAAGTCGCCGACCTGATGATCGACACCGTCGATCGCTGGGCGCCGGGGTTCAAGGCCTCGGTCCTGGGCCGACAGATCAAGAGCCCGCTCGACCTGGAGCGGGATTTCGGCCTGATCGGCGGCGACATCTTCCACGGGGTCCTGAGCCTGGACCAGATGTTCTCGGCCCGCCCCGTGCTGGGCGCCGGAGCCTATCGCGCGCCTGTCCCGGGGCTCTATCTGTGCGGGGCGGGAACCCATCCCGGCGGCGGCGTGACCGGCGCACCGGGGCGCAACGCCGCCCGGGAAATGCTGAAGGACCTGGGCAGCCGCCGTTGACGCCCATCCGCGCCGGCCGTCACACCGGCCCAACAATTGCCTGTCATGCTGAAAGGGCGCCCCAAAACGGGGCGGCCCGAATTCTGCCTTCTGAAGCTTCCATCGTCGCGCGTCCGTCGGGGAAGACCACAGTGCAGAGTCGAGCGTCAGTAGGAGACGGCGATGTTCGGATTGAACGGTTCCTCAGGTGATTTCGCCCGGGATGTCGCGACCGAGGTCGAATACCTGAAGACCATGCATGGCGAGAACGCCCTCGCCGTCGCCCGCGAGAAGGCAGCCCGTCCGGCGCTCAGGACCCACCGACGAAAAATCCTGAACGCCGCGGTCCAGCGGCTCGAAGGCAAGCCCGAACGCAAGCTGCTCGGTCGCCTGTTCGGCTAGGCCGGCCCAGCGCGACCGCCGGGCCGGGGCCGCTCCGCCTCACTCGGCGGCGGGCTTCTTGTCCATGCCCATCGCCGCGAGGATCTCGGGACGGATGTTCTCCGTTCCCTTTTCCTGGACGTGCTGCGCCACCCGGGCGCCGACGGCGGCCATGGCCTCGCCGATGAAGCGCGGACGGTTCTGCGCCGCCCAGGTCAGGGAGGCGTCGCGGTTGTCGTTCAGGCCCTGGAACCTAGGGGCCACATAGCGGGCGATCAGCTCGTAGGACTTTCGCTTGGCGTCCCAGTTCGCCCAGTTGTGGTCCATCATCAGGAAGGCGCCGAAGCCGCCCGACTGGGCCTGCAGCCGCTCGATCTGGGCGATGGCGTCCTCGGGCGTGCCGATCACCGCCATGCCGGAGGCGATCAGGGCGTCGACCGGATCGCTGCCGTCCTGCGGCGCCAGCGGCAGGGCGGCGACCTCGCGGAAGTAGTAGAGCCAGTCCTCCAGGCCGAAGCGGACGTCGGCGCGAGCCTGTTCGCGGGTCTCAGCCACATGCATCGGGCCGACCAGGCGCCAGCCGTCGCGATCCATGGTCTTGCCGGCGTCCCGGGCCTTGTCCTCGGCGATCGCCCAGTTGGAGGCCAGGGCGTTGAAGCCGCCGGTCTGGGTGGCGCCGATCGACAACAGGCCGGCGCCGTGCCGGCCGGCCGCGCTGGCCCCGGTCGGCGAGACCTGGCTGGCGACGCAGATTTCCACCGATGGCCGGCTGTAGGGCGTCATCTGCAGACGCGCCTCGTTCAGCTCGAACCAGTTGGTCTTCCGGGTCACCTGCTCGCCGCGGAGCAGCGGAACCAGCACGTCCAGCGCCTCGTCCATGCGGTCGCGCTGGGCGCTGACCGGGATGCCCATCATGAAGGCGTCCGAGGGCAGGGCGCCGGGGCCGACGCCGAACATCACCCGGCCGCGGGTGATGTGGTCCAGCTGGTTGATGCGGTCGGCCAGCATCAGCGGATGATGGTAGGGCAGGGACGATACGCCCGTGCCCAACCGGATGTGGCGGGTGCGCTCGGCGACCGTGGCGATGAACAGCTCGGGGCTGGCGATCAGTTCGTAGCCGGCCGAATGGTGCTCGCCGATCCAGGCCTCCTCGTAGCCGAGGCGGTCCATGTGCTGGACCAGCTCGATGTCGCGCTCGAGCGCCAGCGTGGGATTTTCGCGCAGAGGGTGGAACGGGGCGATGAACGCCCCGAAGCGAAGTTTGCTGCCGACCATGGCGTGTCTCTCCCCGGACATCGTTATCTGATCGGCGATCACCATACGCCCCGCGAAGGGGCTGGCTAGACGAAAAAACGGGCGCCGTAGGGGCAGGTCTTGACTCTTTTTCGCGACGGATGTTCTAGTTTTGTTCCGATCATGAAATCCGTCGTTCAACCCATGCTTCCCCTAGATCCCGATCCGATGTTGCCGCGCGTGCGCCTCGCCCTGCGGGGGCGTTATGGCGCAATCGGCGCGGGCCGGCGCCTGCCGCCCGTCGACCAGTTGGTGCGGTCGGAGATCGGCGGCCGGACGCTGGACGCGGTCTCCTGGCCGGCGTTCGAGGCCTTGAAGGCGCGCTATCCGAACTGGCGTCGACTGGCCGTCGCCGATCCGGCCGAGGTCGAGGCCGTCATCGCCCCGGTCACCTGGGCCGAGGCCAAGGCGCGCTGGCTGGTGACGGCGCTGCGGACGCTGATCGAATGGCGCGGAGCGCCGACGCTGGACTTCCTGGAGCCGTTGCCGCTGGAGACGGCGTTCCGCAAGCTCAAGAACCTGACCGGCGTGGGGTCGAAAGTGGCCTCCTCGGTGCTGAACTTCAGCACCTTCGCCCGGCCGATCCTGGTGGTCGACACCCATCTGGCGCGGGTCGGCTATCGCCTGGGCCTGGCCTCGTCGGGCAAGGACCTGGACCGTGCGCACCGCGAGCTGATGCGATTGACCGAGGCGGCCTGGGACGCCGAGGACCTCTACGAACTGCACCGGCTGGTGAAGATGTTCGGCCAGGAGGTCTGCACCCATGACCAGCCCGCCTGCCATGTCTGTCCGTTCGCGGGGGAGTGCCCGTCGGCGCGAGTGGTGCACTAGGGGGGATCGACATTCAGCCTGGGCGTAGGCGTTTCCATCCGAAGGTCCTCGCGAAGGCGGGGACCCAAGCTGGTTTGCAGATCTGGCTTGGTCGATGAAGCCGCATAGTCGGCTTGGGTCCCCGCCTTCGCGAGGGCAGGCGGTGGCGAGGGCGTATTCAGTGCAAAAGTAACCGGCCCTAGAGGGGGCATCTTCTGGTGAGCGGTCTCAGTCGCTTGGCGCCCGCATAATTCTGTCATCCCCGCGAAGGCGGGGCCCAGGTTTGTTTCTTGTTCGGGCTTTTGAGGGGGCGAAGGCGTCCCCGAGTGCTCCGGGTCCGCGTGGGCGTCCCTTCATTCTCCGTCATCCTCGTGCTCGTCACGGGGACCCATGCGCGGCGGGGGGCGCCGTCAGGCTTCCGCCGGGGACATGCACCGCGCAGCGGTGCGTGTCCCTGTGCTTGTGGTTCGAGACGCACGGTGGCGGCCGACTGTTCCCCGGTGTCCGGGGAGCTGGCGTTCATGAAGGCCGCCTGCTGCAAGAGGGGCGGGGGCGCCCTCCAGGGCCAGGATCAACGCTGGGGCGCGGGTAGGCGGGGCCTACTCACGCCCCCGTCTCCCGCCCCCGCCGGAACATGCTAGGGGGAGAGCCCGACCCCTCCTGCCGCGAGCGCGCCGCCGTGAACTACCGCCATGCCTTCCACGCCGGGAACTTCGCCGACCTGGTCAAGCACGCGACCCTGACGCTGCTGCTGGACCGGCTGCGCGCCGACGCCGCGCCGCTGACCGTCGTCGACACTCACGCCGGGGCCGGCGGCTACGACCTGGACGGCGAGATGTCCCGCCGCACCGGCGAGGCGGCGCAGGGGATCTTCCGGCTGATGGAGGCCCAGGGCGCGCCGGCCGAGTTCGACGCCCTGAAGGCGGCGGTCCGAGCGGGCAATCCGAAGGGCGGCGTGCGCTTCTATCCCGGTTCGCCCAGCCTGATCGCCGGCGGCCTGCGCCGCGGCGACCGCTATGTCGCCTGCGAACTGCGCGACGACGACCACGCCCTGCTGGCCCAGACCCTGGCGCGGCATCCGGGCGCCAAGGCCGTGCAGGACGACGGCTTCGGCGTCGCCGGGCGTGAAGCCGGCAAGGGCGGGCGACTGTTCGTGCTGATCGATCCGCCGTTCGAACGCGCCGACGACTACGAGCGCATCGCCGAGGCCATGGGGACCGTCCTGGGGCTCGACCCGGACGCCTGTGTCGCCGTCTGGCTGCCGCTCAAGGACCTGGAGACCTTCGACGCCTTCCTGCGCCGGGTCGAGCCGGCGGCGCCCGAGCTGCTGATCGCCGAGGCGCGACTGAAGCCCCTGAGCGATCCGATGAAGATGAATGGCTGCGCCATGGTCATCGCCGGGGGGCCGGCTGGCCTCGAAGGCCCGCTGGAAGCCATCTGCGGCTGGGTGGCGGGGCGACTGGGCGAGACGGGCGGCCGGGCGGAGGTGTGGTCGACGGCGTCGTGAATCTTTCGCGCGTGCGAAGGTGAAACCGTGTTATGCTGCGCCGCACAATATCGCGCTGAACCGGGAGCCTTCCATGTCCAAGCTTTCCCAAGACGCCGAACACGCCCTGAAGCTGCCGGTCGGCGTCGTCTCGCCGCTGTGGCTGGTCTTCGCCGGGGCCGCCGTGACCGGCGCCGCCTTCTACTGGGCTAACGCCTGGCTCAAGCCGACCAATCTGGAAGCCGAGGCGGGCGCCGCCGCTGCGACGCCGGCCCCGCTCGAGGCCGCGCCGGAGCCTGAACCTGAGGCCGCGCCGATCGTCGAGCCGGAAGCCGTCGTCGAAGTCGTCGCCGAGCCGGCGGCCGAAGCCGTCGCTGAGCCGGCGGCGGAAGTCGTCGAAGCCGTCGAACCGGCCGCCGAAGAGACGCCGCAAGTCGTCGAGGCCGCTGCTCCGGCGGTCGACCTGCCCGTCGACGACCTGACCCGTCTGACCGGCGTCGGGCCCAAGCTGGCCGCCTCGCTGGCCGAGCGCGGGGTCACCCGCTTCGCCGACATCGCCGCCTGGACCGCCGACGACATCGTCCAGATCGACAGGGACCTGAAGCTTCTGGGCCGCATCGACCGCGAAGCCTGGGTCGCCCAGGCGCGCCGGCTGGCCGACGCGGCGGCGAACTAGGGGCCGCCGCCGCCGTTCGGCGATCGTCCTTGCGCCCGCGTGAGAGAGACGCCTTCTCCGCCGGAGGCCGTCGCGCTCGGGTCTTTTGGTTCGGGCGCCTTGGGGGTTTGGGCTTGCGGCGTCATGACCGGGGGAGGCGGTGCGGGCGCCGCTGAAACCGACGCCTTCCCCGACTGGTCCGGAGGTTGGCGAGGACAGCTGATCCTGAAGCTCTCCTTGCCGGCTTTCGACAGGGTGCAGGTCGCCTGATCCGCGGCCTTGCCGAGATTGGAGCGCCAATCCGCGGCGACGATCAGCACGAGAACCACCCAGAGGCCGCAGAGGATGATGCAGATGCCGCGCGAGGCCCAGCGCCCCCAACCCGAGTATGTCTTGGGCGAGAAGGGCTGGGGAAACGGACCTGTCTGCAGATCGCAGTCGTCGACCTTGGTTCCCGGGGCGCAGAACGCCCGCACCCAGTGCGCCTTCAAGCGGGTGGATTGATTCTGCGCCGCCACGACGCTGAACAAGACCGCCAAACACACCAGGATGCCGGCGCCGCCGAGGACGAGCTGGACCGCCGAGCCGGCCCGTCCGTCCAGGCTGGATCCGGCGAAGACGTAGATCGCCACCAGCATCCCCTGGAAGGTGAAATTCCAGGTCATTCGCTGTGAAACGAGGTTCTGTTCACGCCAGATCTGTTCGGAGATCGCCGTATGCATGGCCATGCGATCCTCGAACCGCAGCCCCGTTCTCAGAAGCTCCTTCGTGCTGGCATGACATTCCGTCATTGGAAGCTCCCCCGAGCGCCTCAACCCAGCGGCGCAATCTGGCCCTTCACGGTCTATCCGTCTATCTAGCCCTATGCGGTTCGAGCTGATCGTTTTCGATTTTGATGGCGTGATCGCCGACAGCGAGCGCCTGGCTTGCGGCGTCGCCGCCGTCCTGGCGACCGAACTCGGCGCGCCGACGACGGAGGACGAGGGGCTGGAGCTGTTCATGGGCCGCCGCGCGGGCGACGTTCAGGCGCTCGTCGAGGCCCGGAGCGGGCGCGCCTGCCCCGGCTTCATTCCCGAGCTTCAGCGCCGCACGCTCGCCGCCTTCTCGAACGAGCTTCAGGAGGTGACGGGAGCGACACGCTTCGTCCGAGCCCTGGCGGGCCGAAGGAAGTGCATCGCCTCCTCAAGCGCCCAGGTTCGCCTGCGGGCCGCTCTCGACAGGCTTGGCTTGGCGAAGGACTTCGCGGGGGCGGTCTTCAGCGCCGACGAGGTCGAGCGCGGCAAGCCCTATCCGGATCTGTTCCTGTACGCCGCCAATCGCATGAGCGTCGCGCCGGAACGTTGCGTCGTCATCGAGGACAGCGTGAGCGGCGTTCGGGCGGCGGTCGAGGCGCGGATGGCGGTGATCGGCCTGCTGGCCGGTTCGCATGTCGACGAGGGGCACGCCGCGCGGCTCGAGGCCGCGGGGGCGACCGCGATCGCGCGCCGGTTCGAGGACGTCGCCGATTGGATCGCCGAGCGCGAGCGGTAGCGCGAAGCCTCCCCAGTTCCCTACAGTCCGAACGCCTTCAACAGCCGGTCCGCCGCCGTCGAGGCGGGAACCCGTCCCGCCCGCACCTGGCGCTCCATCTCGGCGGAGATCGCGGCCACGTCCGGAGCCTCGCGGAAGGCCTCGTCCAGCCGGTCGCGGACCATGGCCCACATCCAGCGGGCGTTCTGGGCGGCGCGGCGGGCGGCGCGATCGCCGTTGGCGGTCATGATCTCGCGGTGCCGCTCGATCTGGGCCCAGAGCCGGTCCAGGCCTTCGTTGTTCAGGCCCGAGGCGGTCAGGACCGGCGGGGTCCAGTCGGGCGAGGCCGGGGTGAGAATGTGCAGGGCGGCGCGATATTCGCGGGCCGAACGCTCCGCCCGGGGCGGATCGCTGTCGGCCTTGTTGATCACGATCATGTCGGCGATCTCGATCAGGCCCTTCTTGATGCCCTGCAGTTCGTCGCCGCCGCCGGGGATCAGGAGGGCCAGGAACAGGTCGACCATGTCGGCCACCACCGTCTCCGACTGACCGACGCCGACGGTCTCGACGATGATCACGTCGAATCCGGCCGCCTCGCACAGCAGCATGGCCTCGCGGGTCTTGCGGGCGACGCCGCCCAGCGTGCCGCCGGACGGGGAGGGGCGGATGTAGGCGTTGGGGTCGGTCGCCAGCCGCTCCATCCGGGTCTTGTCGCCGAGGATCGAGCCGCCGGTTCGGCTGGACGAGGGATCGACCGCCAGCACCGCGACCCGGTGGCCGGCGGTGGTCAGGTTCACGCCCAGGGCCTCGATGGTCGTCGATTTCCCCGCGCCGGGCACGCCGGTGATCCCCAGCCGCTGGGCCTGGCCGGTGTAGGGCATGACCCGCTCCAGCAGGGCGCGGGCGACCCCCTGGTGATCCGAACGCCGGCTCTCGACCAGGGTGATGGCGCGGGCCAAGGCGGCGCGGTCGCCGGCCCGCAGGCGGCGTTCCAGGTCGTCGATGTCGGGAATCCGGCTCACCGGATCGGTCTAGATCACCACCGCGGTTCCCGAAACCGAAACCATCAGCATCTGGGCCTGCGGACCGACCGTGTTGTAGTCCAGGTCCACGGCGATGATGGCGTTGGCGCCGAGCTTCTCGGCCTCCTTGACCAGGTTCTTCATCGCGTCCTCGCGGGCTCGGGCCAGCACCCGCTCGTAGGAGCGGGAGTGGCCGCCGATGAAGTCGCGGATGGCGCCCAGGAGGTCGATGACCACGTTGGCGCCCAGGATCGACTGGGCGTAGATCGCGCCCTTGTAGGCGCGGACCGGCTGGCCTTCGATGAACGGCGTGGTGGTGATCAGCATCGCGGCCCCCGGGGCGATCGGTCCGGTGAGTATTAACCTTGAACCTGCCGTCGGGCGAGCCTTCTCCTGACGCGCGACCCCAATGCCTGAAAGGACTGCATGGGGCGCGAAAAAGCGATCGCCGGTCTTTGAGGATGTCAAAGGTTAATGCAAGAGTGCGCGCCGGCGGGGGCGCGGGGCTCCCCGGGGGCGCCTTTCGATGGTCATCGCGCGATCGCATCTCGATCTGCACAACATCCGCAGCAGCATCGAGCGAACCAAGAAGATGTCCGACGGGGTCGTGAAGATCGGTCCGTTCGGGATCGGCCTGGATGGTCTGCTCGGCTTCGTGCCCTGGGCGGGCGCGCTGTACAGTGGCGGGGCCGGCCTGGTGCTGGTGATCGACGGCGTGCGGGCCCGCGCCGCGCCGATGGTGCTGGCCGAGATGAGCCTGATCCTGGCCGTCGACACCCTGACCCCGTTCATTCCCAAGGCCGGCGGTTTCATCGACGCCCTGTTCACTGGACACAAATGGGCGGCCGACCTGCTGCTGCGGCACATGGACGAAACCATCTATTTCGAGGGCAGTCGCGAGCAGGCCATGAACTCGGCCGAGTATCGCGACCTGATGGCCCGGGTGCGGGCCGGCAAGGAGCAGCGCCGGGTGGTTTTCCTGGGACGCAGCCCCAAGACGGCGACGGTCTAGCGGGAACTCGGCGACGACTGGAAGGTTGGAAGGGCGATGAGCAGGGAACGCGCCCACAGCGCCTGGCGATCGGCGGAGACGGTCAAGAAGCTGTCGGACCGGGTGATCGGCTTCGGCCCGGTCGGGGTCGGCATGGACGGCCTGCTGACCTGGATTCCCGGGGCGGGGATCATCTACAGCGCCGGGGCGTCGATCTTCCTGCTCTACAGCGCTGTGCGGGCTGGAGCCTCCATGGGCACCCTGGCCAAGATGGCCGGCTACCTGGGCCTGGACGTGCTGCTGTCGGACTTCCCGCTTCCGGGGGTGTCGGAGTTGTTCGACGTGTTCTGGCAGGGCCACCTGCTGGCGGCCAAGGCCATGCAGCGGGACATCGAGGCGCGGCATGGCGTTCCTGAGGGCGCGGTCTCGATCCTCAACCCGCCCAAGCCGCGGCGGACCGGCGTCGGCTGGCTGGCGCTGCTGGTGGTCATCGGCCTGGTCGCGGCGATCTGGGCCTCCGATTTCGGCGAGCGGATGCACCTGGGCTGGATCGAAGCCTTCAGCACCGCCACCCTGCCGGTGGGCGGGGCCTCGATCGCCCTGTACCTGATCCTCATCGCCGGCCTGGTCCTGCTGTTCGCGCTGAGCCAATGGCGGCGGCATCTGCAGCGGCGGCCGGTCTAGGCGGGGGGCGATCCGAGGTCGGCCTATCCTTGCGGTCTGAGCATCGGGTCATAGGCGGGGTCGAAGCAACGCATCGGCGCCGCCAAGCGGGGGCGTCGGAAATCCGCCGCTATGCTGGCGACATTCGTCAGCTCCCAGTCGGCGTCGCGCCGGCGCCAAAGATCAAACCAAACTGCCTGGTCCCAACGATCGTTGTATCGAGAGCACTGGGTTCTCCCGACCAGGGCGTAGCGGTCCCCCGGAAGGAAGCTCACCCGGGAGTACTGGAGCCGCAGTTCCTGTGTGGGCGGTCCTTCGTTGTAGGTGATGACCTTGGGGATCCCCATGGCGTCGAAGACCGCGCCGCAGTCGATGGACGGCAGGTCCCGCTTCGGCGTCAGGCGCTGGATCAGCCATGAGCGCGGGGTGTTGGGCAGGCCGGCGCCCGGAAGCCTGGAGAGGTCGGGGCGCGGCGCGCCGCCGGTCCGGTCTTCGGCGCGCCAGAACGTGGAGGGCGCCGGGCCATGGGCCTCCGCTCGCACCATGCGCCGCCTCTCCAGGGCCGCAATGAAGCGACACTCCCTGGCGACGTGGGTGGCTGTGTCGGGCGGGTCATGGAAGACGACGGCGATCGTCGAGACGCCGGCCAGGATGATCGCCGCCACGCCGGCGAGAATGACAAGGCGTCGCACGATGACCCCTGAAGCTACTACCCGGCCGCATCGCAGCACGCCTTGGCGGTGAAGATCAGCCGTCGGCTGTAGCGCTCTGCCGGACCGCCGGTCCGGGCCAGCCTATCCGCCCGGGCCAGGCCTTGGCTCATAGGCCGGGTCGAAGCAGCGCATCGGCGTTTCGAAGCGGGGCCGGATGAACACGGCGTTCACGCGATGGACATTCACCGGTTCCCAGCCGCCGCCGCGTCGACGCCATAGATCAAACCAGACCGTCTGGTCCCAGCGACCGCCAACCCGATAGCACTCAATCCTCCGAACCAGCGCGTAGCGATCCCCGGGAAGGAAGCTCACGCGGGAGTACTGGAGGCGTCGCTCTCTTCCGATCGGCCCTTCCTCGTAGCGGATAAGCGTCGGGATCCGCATGACGTCGAAGACTGCGCCGCAGTCGATGGACGGCAGGGCGCGCTTCGGCGTCAACCACTGGATCAGCCTGGAGCCCAGGGACTTGGGCAGGTCGGCGCCGGGGGACGCGGCGAGGTCGGGCCGCGGCGGGCCGCCGGTCCGGCCTTCGGCGCGCCAGAACGCGTCGATCCCCGTCTCGTTGGTTTCCCATCGCACCATGCGCTGGGTCTCCACGGCGGCCAGGAAGCGACACTCCCGGGCGACGTGAGAGGCCGTGTCCGGCTTGTCGCGAGCGATCGCGACGGCGGTCAAGGCGCCGACCAGAACGACCGCCGCTGCGCAGGCCAGAATGACAAGGCGTCGCACCGTAGCCCCCGAACTGCATTCGCCGCATCGGGGCACGCATCGGCGCCGGAGGTCAACCGTCGGCTGTGCGGCGCTGGGCGAGGAGCCGCCGGCCGGGTAGCATTCGGCCTCACGTCTCGGGGAGATCGACGATCATGGCCGACGATGACCGCTATGTGAGGCCGCCCAGCGCGGAGTCCGAGGGCCGCGCGCCGGGGCGAGGACGGCTTGCGGGGCGCAGGATCCTGGTGGTCGGCGGCGGGCAGCAGGTCCTGGACCCGGCGACCGATCCGGTCGGCAACGGCCGGGCCATGTCGATCCTGTTCGCCCGGGAAGGAGCCCGGATCACGGTCGCCGACCGCAACCGCGAGGCCGCCCGCGCCACCGCCGACCACATCGAGGCGGAGGGCGGCTCGGCCCTGTTGCTGGAGGCCGACATCGGCCGCGAGGACGATGTCGTGCGGATGGTCGAGGAGGCGGTCGGGGGCCTGGGCGGGCTGGACGGCCTGGTGCTGAACGTCGGGATCGGCGTGGGCGGCCTGGGCCTGGCCGGCGTCACGCCGAGGGATTGGGACCAGGTGCTGGGCGTCAATCTGCGTGGACCGATGCTGTGCTGTCGCGAGGCTCTGCCGCGGATGGCCGACGGCGGCTCGATCGTCTTCATCAGCTCCATCGCCGGCCTGGTCGCCGGCTCCCGCCTGCCGGCCTACGACAGCTCCAAGGCGGCGCTGGGCGGGCTGATGCGGCATGTGGCGCTGGAGGGGAGCCGCAAGGGCGTGCGGGCCAACATCGTCGCGCCCGGACTGGTCGATACGCCGCTCGGCCGTCGCGCCACGCAGGGACGACCCAGCCGGGCGAGGGCGCCTGTGCCCTTCGGCCGCCAGGCCACGGCCTGGGAGATCGCCTACGCCGCCCTGTTCTTCATCAGCGACGAGAGCGTCTATGTGACCGGCCAGACCCTGGCCGTGGACTCGGGGCTGACCGGGATCAGCTAGGGCGGAAGGGCGGGCAGCTGCGCGGCTGTCCCCTGACACGGCCTCGGGGACACGCACCTTCGGAGCATGTCCCCGCCGCCCGTGTTCATGGGTGGTCGGAACGGCTCCGACCATGAGGGAGAGCGTGGGATCAGCGCGCCAGGCGCGTCTTCACGTCCGTCAGGATGCGGCCGAGCAGGTTCGAGCCCTTCCACGCCGCGGGCGACTGCGCCGCCGGATCGTCCGCCGACAGGCCGACGCCCCAGATCCAGTCGCGCGGATTGGCCTCGACGAGCATGGCGTCGCCCGTCGCCAGCAACTGCCGGAGCGCGCCGTCGTTCTGGCCGAACTTGGCCAGGCTGCCGCGATGGACGATGTCGACCTTCCAGCGGTCCCAGGTCGCCTGGTCGAATCCGGCGACCTGCTGTCCATGTCGCTTCTGCTCGCCGGGGTCAGGGGCGCCGAGGATGGCCTCGGCGCGGGCGATGTCGTCGAACAGCCTGGCCTTGGCGAACATCATCCACTGCTCGGCCGTCACGAAACGACGCCCCTCGAGGTCGAAGGGCGTCGCGTGCCATTGGCTGAACACCCCCTTGATGAAGGGGTGGAAGCGCGTGAAGCCGGACGGCGACGGCAAATCCTCCTCGCTGACCTCCGGCGCGCCGTCCATCACGCCGCCTGGTCGTAGCCGAGCTGCTTGTTCAGCTTCTCCAGCAGGTCGATGGCCGCCTCGGCGATCACCGTGCCCGGGGGAAGATGGCGGTCACGCCGGCGTCGAGCAGGGCCTGGAAGTCCTGCGGCGGGATCACGCCGCCGATCACCGTCATGATGTCGGGGCGGCCCTGCTTGGCCAGCTCCGCCTTCAGCTCGGGGGCCAGGGTCAGGTGGCCGGCGGCGAGCGAACTGGCGCCGACGACGTGGACGTCGTTCTCCACCGCCTGGCGGGCGGCCTCGGCCGGGGTCTGGAACAGCGGGCCAATGTCGACGTCGAAGCCCAGGTCGGCGAAGGCCGTGGCGATCACCTTCTGGCCGCGGTCGTGGCCGTCCTGGCCCATCTTGGCGATCAGGATGCGCGGCCGGCGGCCGTCGGCCTGTTCGAAGGCCTCGACCATGGCCTTGGCCCGGGCGACCGTCGCGTTCGAGCCGGCTTCGGACACATAGACCCCCTGGATCGATTTGATCTCCGCCCGGTGCCGGCCGAAGACCTTCTCCAGAGCATAGCTGATCTCGCCGACCGTGGCCTTGGCGCGAGCGGCGTCCACGGCCAGGGCCAATAGATTGCCGTCGGCGCGGGCGCCGGATTCGAGCGCGGCGAGGGCGGCCTGCGTCTCAGCTTCGTTCCGTTCGGTCTTGAGTCGCTTGAGCTTTTCCAGCTGGGCGTTGCGGACGGCGGTGTTGTCGACCTTGAGCACCGGGATGTCGTCGGCGACCTCCGGACGGTAGCGGTTCACCCCGACCAGGCTCTGCTTGCCGGAGTCAATGCGCGCCTGGGTGCGGGCGGCCGACTCCTCGATGCGCAGCTTGGGCACGCCCTGGTCGATGGCCTTGGCCATGCCGCCCAGCGCCTCGACCTCCTCGATGTGCGCCATGGCCTTGGCGGCCAGGTCGTGGGTCAGGCGCTCGACGTAGTAGCTGCCGCCCCAGGGGTCGGCGACGCGGGTGGTGCCGCTTTCCATCTGCAGGAACAGCTGGGTGTTGCGGCTGATCCGGGCCGAGAAGTCGGTCGGCAGGGCCAGGGCCTCGTCCAGGCTGTTGGTGTGCAGGCTCTGGGTCTGGCCGTTGACGGCGGCCATGGCCTCGACGCAGGTGCGGGCGACGTTGTTGAACACGTCCTGGGCGGCCAGCGACCAGCCGCTGGTCTGGCTGTGCGTCCGCAGGCTGAGCGAGCGGTCGTCCTTGGGGTCGAACTCGCGTTTCATCAGGCGGGCCCAGAGCAGGCGCGCGGCCCGCATCTTGGCCACTTCCATGAAGTAGTTCATGCCGATCGCCCAGAAGAACGACAGGCGCGGCGCGAACTTGTCGATGCTCATCCCGGCGGCGACGCCGGCGCGGGCGTACTCGATGCCGTCGGCCAGGGTGTAGGCCAGCTCGAGGTCGGCCGACGCGCCGGCCTCCTGCATGTGGTAGCCGCTGATCGAGATCGAGTTGAACTTCGGCATGTTGGCCGAAGTGTATGAAAAGATGTCGGAAATGATCCGCATCGAGGGCGCGGGCGGATAGATGTAGGTGTTCCGCACCATGAACTCTTTGAGGATGTCGTTCTGGATCGTGCCGCTGAGTTTGTCCGGGCTGACGCCCTGTTCCTCGGCGGCGACGATGTAGAGGGCCAGGATCGGCAGCACCGCGCCGTTCATGGTCATCGACACGCTCATCTTGTCGAGCGGGATGCCGTCGAACAGGGTCCGCATGTCCAGGATGCTGTCGATGGCCACGCCGGCCATGCCGACGTCGCCGGTGACGCGCTCGTGGTCGCTGTCGTAGCCGCGGTGGGTGGCCAAGTCGAAGGCCACCGACAGGCCCATCTGACCGGCGGCCAGGTTGCGACGGTAGAAGGCGTTGGAGTCCTCGGCCGTCGAGAAGCCCGCGTACTGACGCACCGTCCAGGGGTTGGTCACGTACATGGTGGGGTAGGGGCCGCGGCCGAACGGGGCGAGGCCGGGATAGCCGTCCAGGAAGTCGAGGCCGGCCACGTCCTCGGGGCCGTAGGCGCCGGCGACGGCCACGCCTTCCGGCGTGTTCCAGGCGTCGGCCCCCTTGGGCGTGGCGCCCGGGGCCTCGGCGGAGAAGGCGATCTCGGTGAAGTTCGGGAAGTTCGACATGGATCAGGCCTCCTCGAACGCGGCGGCGAAGCGCATCGGCGCCAGGGCCGGGCAGGCGGAGTCGGGTCCGGGCAGGCGGACGTCGGGGCCGGCGACCGCGAAGGCGGCGGGATCGACCTGGGCGACCTCCGGCCGCTTGTCGTCGGCGTTCGGGAAGACGGTGACGCCGAGGATCTTGCGGGACTTGTCGGCATAGGCGGCGGCCTGGGCCTCGCGGGTGGCGTTCACCGCGCTCGCGACCAGGCCGGTCTCGAGCGCCTTGACGATCCCGCCGGCGCCTTCGATGGCCTGGAAGCCGCCCCAGGCGGCCTGGGCCAGCTGGTCGGTCAGGGTGTCGATGTACCAGGCGCCGCCGGCCGGGTCGGCGACACGGCCCAGGTGGCTCTCCTCCATGAGGATCAGCTGGGTGTTGCGGGCCTGGCGGCGGGCGAAGGCGGTCGGCAGGCCGATCGCATCGGTGAAGGTCCCCAGGACCACCGCGTCCGCCCCGCCGACGGCGGCGGCGAAGCCGGCGCTGGTCAGGCGCAGCAGGTTGGTCCAGGCGTCGGCCTTGGCCAGCATGCGCTGCGAGGAGCGGGCCTCGATCTTGGCCGGGACGTTGACGCCGCAGGCCGACGTGGTCCGGGCCCAGATCTCACGGGCGGCGCGGATCTTGGCGACGCCGGTGAAGTACTCGGCATCGACGGTCACGCCGACGACGATGCGGGAGAAGGCTTCCTCCATCGGCAGGCCGGTGCGGACCAGGGCCTTGGCGTAGGCCAGGGCGCTGGCGGCCATCACCGCCAGTTCCTCGGTGTTGCTGCCGCCGGCCTCATGGGCGGCGCGGCCGGTCGCCAGGAACAGGCTGGCCTTGGCGTAGGTCTGGGCCAGGCGGGCGCCGACGGTGGCGGCCGAGACGATGTGGCTCTCGATCGGGCCCGGGCTGGCGCCGGTCCGGGCGAAGGCTGTCAGCGGGTCCATGTGGAAGGCGAGGGGGGCGTTCGGCGCCGCCTTGGCCAGCGCGCCGAGCCAGTCGGCGGCCTTGGGGCCCAGGTAGCCGGCGTCCAGCGCCACCGGGGCGAGGTCCAGCAGCACGCCGTCCAGCACCTTGGCCAGGTCGTCGGCCGAGCCGATCGCGACGCCGTCCCGGCCGGTCGGATCGATCGCGACCAGCAGCGAGGCGGCGCCGTTCTCGAGGTCCTTGAGACCTTCGGCGCCGGCTTGTCTCGGATCGGGATGGGCGAGCGCCATCCGCAGATCCCAGGGGCGGTCGGCGTCGCGGGCGCGCAGGTCGCGGACGACCGTCGGCGCGCTGTCGGAGGTGTAGAGCGGCTGGATGGCGATGCCGTCCGGCGTCTGGCGGACCAGGGCCTCCTCGAAGCTCTGGTCCTTGAGCGTCTTCTCGACGAGCTTCAGCCAGGCCTCGCGGGCGGGCGGCGCGAAATCGTCGGCCAGCGTGAGGGTCGTCCCGGACAAGCCTCGCATCTCCCTAGTGCAACGCAGCAATTCGACCGGGTGATGCGCCCCCGGCCGGAGGGCGTCAAGCGTGCCCGTAGGGCATGTGACGTCGCGTCAGCGCATGGTTTGAGGGCTTGCCAAGCCCGAACAGTCGTTTTATTTACGATGTACATTATTAGACGGAGATCGACGTCCCATGGCCCTGCCGCCGATTCTGCGCGACCGCCTTCGCCTGCCGGTGATCGCCTCGCCGCTGTTCATCATCTCGGGTCCCGATCTCGTGATCGCCCAGTGCAAGGCCGGGATCGTCGGCTCGTTCCCGTCGCTGAACGCCCGGCCGATCAGCCAGCTTGACGAATGGCTGGCCCGGATCACCGAGGAGCTGGCCGCCTGGGACCGCGCCCATCCGGACATGCCCTCGGCGCCGTTCGCCGTGAACCAGATCGTGCACAAGACCAACAACCGCCTCGAAGAGGACCTCGAGCTGTGCGCCAAGTACAAGGCGCCGATCGTCATCACCTCGCTGGGCGCCCGTGAAGAGCTGAACCAGGCCGTTCACGGCTGGGGCGGCATCACCCTGCACGACGTGATCAACGACCGCCACGCCCACAAGGCCATCGAGAAGGGGGCCGATGGCCTGATCCCGGTCGCCGCCGGCGCGGGCGGACACGCCGGCGCGCTGTCGCCTTTCGCCCTGGTCCAGGAAATCCGCCAGTGGTTCGATGGCCCAGTGGCGCTGTCGGGCTCGATCGCCAGCGGCCGTTCGATCCTGGCCGCCCAGGCCATGGGCGCGGACCTAGCCTACATCGGCTCGGCCTTCATTGCGACGCAGGAGGCCAACGCGGTCCAGGGCTACAAGGACATGATCGTCGAAAGCGGCGGCGAGGACATCGTCTACTCCAACCTGTTCACCGGCGTACACGGCAACTATCTGCGGCCGTCGATCGTCGCGGCGGGCATGGACCCCGACAACCTGCCGGTCAGCGATCCGTCGAAGATGAACTTCGGCTCGGGCGGCAACCAGGAAGCCAAGGCCTGGAAGGACATCTGGGGCTGCGGCCAGGGCATCGGCGCTATCGACGCGGTCCTGAGCGCGGGCGACCTGGTCGCCAAGCTGTCGGCGGAGTACGAGGCCGCCAAGACCGAGCTGGCCGCCAAGACCGCCCTGACCAGCGGATCGCCCCTGGCCATCGCCGCGGAGTAACCGCCGCCGGTCCACGGCCTATCGCCGCCGGAGTCGAGCCTTTCCAGGGGCTTGGCTCCGGCGGTTTGCGTTTGGGCCGCCCCCTTCCAGGGGAAGCGATCCTGTCGGCGGACAACGACAGGAGCCTAGACCCATGTCCGACGACGCCACGCCCAGGCTGGGACTGCCCTATGTGGCGGCCGGCCAGGCCCAGAAACATGTCACCGTCAACGAGGCGATGGCCCGGTTGGACGGCCTGGTCCAGACCGTCGTGACCAGCCGCTCGATCGCCGCCCAGCCCGCCGATCCCGAGGACGGCGCGCTCTACATCCTGCCCGAGGGGGCGAGCGGCGAGGCCTGGAGCGGCTTCGCGGCCGGAACCCTCGTCCGGTTCGAGGCCGGCGGCTGGGCGGCCTTCCTGGTCCGCGCGGGGCATCTGGCCTGGGTGCTGGATGAGCGCCGGATGGCGGTCCTGAGCGACGGCTGGAAGCCGCTGGTCGCGTCGACCGTGGCCGAAGCGGCGAACGGGGCCAGAAGCCGCTTCTCCATCTTGGAAGAGGACGTCGCCCTCTCCGGCGCCAGCGCCGCCTCGACCCTCGCCATCCCCGCCCGGGCGATCGTGCTCGGCGTCGGCAGCCGCACCCTGGCGGCGGTCACCGGCGCGTCCGCCTACGACTGCGGCGTCGCCGGCGAGGCGGCCAAGTTCGGCGGCTCGCTGGGCGTCGCGACGGGGTCGACCAACATGGGCGTCATCGGCCCGACCGCCGTCTATGCGAACACCCCGGTCGTCCTCACCGCGATCGGCGCGCCCTTCACCGGCGGCGTCGTCCGCCTGTCCGTCCACCTGCTGCAGCTCGACCTGCCGGAAGCCTGAGGAGACCCGTCATGGAACTGATCACGCTGGCCGGCGGCGGTCTGACCGGCGGCGCGCTCGGCGCGGCGTTCGGCGCCCTGGGCTCGATCCTCAACCGGGGTCTGGCGATCTTCGAGGCGCGCGAGAAGCGCAAGGACCGGCAGCTGGAGCTGACCCACGAAAAGGAGCGCTGGGACCACGATCTGCGCATGGCCGCCGAGGCGCGGACCGGGCAGGCGGAGGCTTCGCGCCAGGCCTTGGCCAAGACCGAGGCCGACGGACGCTGGACCGGCCTCGCCGAATCCCTGCGGGCCGAGGCGGCGCTGGCCCAGAGTTGGCCCTGGGTCGCGGCGGTGCGGGCCCTGACCCGGCCGGCGCTGACTCTGCTGCTGTGGCTGCTGTTCGCGCTGCTGTTCCTGTCGGCCCTGGCCGGCGGCCTGCGCGAGGATGCGGCGGCCGGCGTGGTCTCGACGGCGGTGGAGACCATCGCCTTCTCGGCCTCGACGGCCCTGGCCTGGTGGTTCGGCGACCGCGCCCCGCGGCGAGAGGGCTGAGGCGCTTCATTCCCTGTCATCCCGGAAGCCTCGGAGAGGCTATCCGGGACCCAGGATGGTGCTCTGGCTAGGTCTGGGTCCCGGCTCTGCGCTGCGCTGCGGCCGGGATGACCGAATTGAGTGACCGCGCGCCCTATCCCTAGAACAGCTCCGGCCGGCGGCGGCGCAGGGTCTCGACGAGGATCCGCGTCTTGGCGTCGGTCGGGACCTCGCCGTCGATCACGGCGGCCAGGTCGCCGAGCGGGACCTCGTGGACGACGATGTGTTCGTTCTCGTGCTCGACCCCGCCGCCGAGGCCGGTCCGCTGGCGGTCGGCGTAGGGGGCGAGGAATAGCGTCACCTGTTCGGTGGTCGTGCCCGGCGACATCCAGGTCGCGCCCGCCGGCTCCAGGGTCTCGACTTCCAGGCCCGCTTCCTCGACCAGCTCGCGACGCGCGCAATCGGCCGCGTTCTCGCCGGGTTCGATGATGCCGGCCGGGGCCTCGAGCACGGCGGTTCCCCCGGCGTAGAGCATCGCCGCGCGGGGCAGGGACACCAGCAGCGCCTTCCGGGTCTCCGGATTGTAGGGCAGCACCGCCACCGCCCGGCCGTGATCCTCGACGTAGCGCTCGTAGGTCGAACCGTCGGGGGCGGTCAGGGTCACCAGATGCAGGTCCAGCCATCCGGAGTGCACGGTGCGGACCGGCATGTCGGCCGGCGGAAGGCCGCCGTCCTTGCGGGGCTTGGACATCGAGAACTCCTGCGGACGAAGGCCGGCCGCTTCCTAGCCCGGTTCGCCGGCGGACGGAACGCGGAACCACCCCGCTCGCGCCTCCGTTGAGTTTGCGGAAGGTCGGCGCTCCGCCGGCCCGGCACAGGAGCGCACGCCTTGACCATCTCCCTCGCGAGCGAACGCAAACTGCTGGCCCACGACGAGTTCGAGCTGATCCGAACGACCCATCATCCGGACATCCAGAGCCTGGACCTCGACGCGCTCCGCAAGGCGCGCGGCGACATCCGGGGACAGCTGGAGAGGGTGCGGACGATCTCGCGCCACAAGCGCCGCGAGGTCCGGGGGAAGGGCGAGGCGAGGGCGTCCGGGGCCTCCGGCAACGCCGAGCATGCCCAGGAACGCAAGCAGGTCTTCGCCCAGGCGCTGCGGCGGACCAACCGCCAGATCGCGCGGAAGGAAGCCGAGGAGGCTCGCGCCCGCACGGCCGACGGCGTCCGTCGCGCCTTGAACGCCAAGCGCGCCAACGCGGCCGTCCGTCATCCGGGGCCGGGCCGTACGGCCAACGCGGGCGCCGTCGACAAGCCGAGCAGGGCGGCCAGGACCAAGGTTCCACCCGCCAAGGTCGGCAGCGTCTCCCAGGCCAACAAGAAGGCCCAGGCGAAGAAGGACGGCTGAGGCCGGTCCTGGTCCGCTATTCCGCGCCGCCGCCGGTCGCCGGCTTGCGGTAGTCCAGCGCCGGCGGGCGGTCGCCCAGCATGGCCTTGTAGGCGAAGTCGGGGCCGCGCCGCTCCAGCAGCTCGGCCTTGGCCTTGGCGATCAGCTCGGGGTCGGTGAACAGGTCCGCGCCGGTCAGGGCCAGGGTCTTGGCGGCGTTGACCGCGCCCTTCTCGCCGATCGACATGCCGGCGGCGGCGACGTTCTGCCAGCTGTGGCCGGCCGAGCCCGGCACGAAGGTGGCCGTGCCCAGCCCGACGGTCGGGGTGACCCAGCTGATGTCGGCCACGTCGGTCGAGCCGCCGCCGCCTTCCAGCTCCAGCTTGTAGGGCCGCACGGTCTTCACCGAGTCGATCGACGGGGCGCCCGGCAGGGACTCCTGCATCTTTTTGGCGAAGGCGATCTCTTCCGGCGTCCAGTCGATCCCGCCGACCCGGCGCAGGTTGGCGTCCATCGCCCGGCCCAGCGTGTCGTTCGGCAGCATGGCGTAGACGCCGCCGGTGATCTCGGACGAGACGGTGGTCTCGGTGGCCATGGCGGCGCCCTGGGCGGCCTTCTCCAGCCGCGCCCAGACGCTCTTCACCACCTCCGGGTTGGGATGGCGGACGTAGTAGTAGACCTCGGCGAAGTTGGGCACGACGTTGGGGGCGGATCCGCCGTTGGTGATCACATAGTGGATGCGGGTCTTGTCCGGCACATGCTCGCGCATGAAGTTGGCGGCCACGTCCATCAGCTCCACGCCGTCCAGCGCTGAGCGGCCCTTGTCCGGCGCGCCCGAGGCGTGGGCCGAGATCCCGCTGAAGCGGAACTTGCCGCTGATGTTGGCCATCGACACGCCCTGCGAGGCGCTGTTCGCGCCGGACGGATGCCAGTGCAGAGTGACGTCGACGTCTTTGAACAGGCCGCCGCGGACCATATAGACCTTGCCCGAGCCGCCTTCCTCGGCCGGCGTGCCGTAGACGCGCAGCTCGCCCTTGATGTCGTTGGCGACCATCCACTGCTTCAGGGCGACCGCGGCGCCGACCGAGGCCGCGCCGAACAGGTTGTGGCCGCAGCCGTGGCCGGCGTGCTGGCCGGCGATGGCGGTCTTCACCGGATCGGCGGTCTGGGCCAGGCCGGGCAGGGCGTCGAACTCGGCCAGGATGGCGATGACCGGGCCGTCGCCGTTCTTGTAGCTGGCGACGAACGCGGTCGGCATGCCGGCCACGCCAGCGTCGACCTTGAAGCCGGCGGCCTTCAGCTGGCCCTGGAGCAGGGCGGTGCTCTTGGTCTCCTGGTAGCCGACCTCGGCGAAGCCCCAGATCTTGCGGGCGGCGTCCTTGATCTTCGGCGCGTCGGCGTCGACGGCCTTCAGGATCTGGGCGCGGTCGGCGTCGGTCACCGGCGCGGCGAAGGCGCTGGCGACGGCGCCGAAGGCGAGCACGGTCGAGAACAGGGCGAGCCTGAAAGGCGAAGGCGTCATCGAAGCGGGTCCCCCACTGGAAGCGGCATGGCCGAAACGCGGCCGAGGCTAGTTAGCCAGAAGGGACGGCGCCACCCCACCACAAAGAACGCCGACGGGTATGCGGTTGAGGCATGGATGCGCCGCTAGGGCAGGGCGAACGCCGGGCGCCGCATCTTCGCCACGCAACTGCGATCCAGGTCGGTCGGCCTGGCCAGGGACGGGAACTGCCGGCTCATGGCGATGACGCAGTCCACATAGGGCACGTGGCCGCCCGGCACGACGACATGGACGCTGTTGACCAGGGTCTTGCCCATCGTATCGCCCCACGCCGGCGGCGTGACCGGATCGAGGTCGCCGGAGATCAGCAGCGTCGGCACATCCGAGTGGAACGGCGCGTAGTAATCCTTCGGCATCGTCCCGCGCGGCCAGACCGAACAGGCGGCCATCTGGCCCCTGACCCGGCTGTCGCCGATGAACCGGCCCCGGGTCGCGGCGGCGACCTCGCCCGGGCGGATGCGCCAGACGTCCTCGCCGCAGGAGGCCGAGAGCAGCAGGCCCAGCCGCAGGGACTGTTTCAGCGCGCGGCTGCTGCGCATCGCCGCCTCGGCGAACGGCCGCAGATCGCCCTCGCGGGCCCGCCGCAGCAGGAGGGGGACCTGACGGGCGCGTTCGTCCGAATACAACATCACCCGCAGGCCGTCGGCGAAGGCGGCGTCCGACAGGCGGACGTCGACGGGGGCTTCCGTCGCCGGATGGGCGGCGCGGACGACGACCGGGCCGGCGCGCAGGCGGGTCTGGACCGCGGCCAGGTCGCCGCGGATGTCCGGGTAGGCGGCGTGGCAGGCCGGCTCGGCGGCGCACTGGGCGATCAGGCCGTCCAGGGCCTTCTGCGCGGCGTCGGCATGATAGAGCGGGGCGCGGTTCTCGATGGGGACGAGGCCCGAGAGGATCGCGGCCCGCACATGACGGCCGTACTGGCGGATGTAGGCCCGGGCGTAGCGGGTGCCGAACGAACCGCCGTCCAGCACCACCTGCTCGTAGCCGAGCGCCCGGCGCAGGTCGTCGAGGTCCTGCATCGCCAGGGGAATGGCGTACTGGGTCAGGTCGGCGCGGGCGGCGAGCTGGGCCCGGCAGGCGGCGTAGGCGACGCCCTCGGCGAAGATCGGCTGCAGATAGCCCTGCGGGTCGGCGTCCGACCCGCCCAGGTCGCAGGCGAGCCCGGTCTCGGCGTCGGTCCCCCGGGTGTCCATCAGCACGACGTCGCGGTCTTCGCGATAGCCGCTGCGGATGAAGTCCGCGGTCAGCTCGGTGGCGGGCTGGCCTGGGCCGCCGGCCAGGACGAAGACGGGTTCGAGGGGCTTGGAACTCCGCGCCGGAAGGACGATCACCTTCAGCGACAGCTGACGCCCGTTCGGCAGGGCGCGGTTTTCCGGGACGACGAAGCGCCCGCAGCGCGCCGTCTCGCGAAGCGCGGGCCGATCGCCCTCGGCCGGCGCCTCGACGGGGCAGGGCGTCAGGTCGATCCTGGGCGGGGCCGCCGAGGGGGCGGCCGCCCAGGCCGGATCGAACGCGGCGGCGAGGGCGAGACCGCCTCCGAACCAACAGACCAGTCGGCGCATTTCATTCTCCCCCGCGTCACGCTCGGCCTACGATCACACGGAACCGCGGCGAACGCATCGACCGATGCTACCGGCAGGGATACCAGCGGCCGTCGCTGGCCCGGTAGCTGTCGCTCCGCTCGTCATAATTGCCATACTCCCGCTCGCAGTATTCGCGGCGCTCCTTCTTCTTCTTCGCGTCGGCGGCGATGGCCGCGATGACGGCGCCCACGACCAGGGTCCCGACCACGCCCGCGGCGACGCCTTTCTTGCGGTCCTTTTCGCGGCGGTCGTCCTCGCGGTCATGGCGATCCCGCTCCACGCGGCGCTCGCAGCGCTCCTTTTCGCGTCCGTAGAGACCGCGGCATTCCCAGTAGGGGCTGCTGGGGCGGGGCGGGGGACGGTCCTCCCAGCGGTCCGGCCGCCAGCCGCGCTCATTCGCTTCGGGCGCTTGGGGCGCTTCGGGCTGGCGGGCCAGAACGGGGGCGCCGGCGAGACTGAGGCAGAGGGCGCCGGCGAGGGCGGTTCGTAGGATCTTGCACGACATGGTTTCGCTCCTGGGGGCGGCGAGGTCGTCCCAGCAGAGCAGTCGCGGATTGCGGGAAGCTGGCGTCCTCAGGCGCGCCGGGGCCGCCGCTCCGGAAACTCCAGCCGGATCAGGGCGCCGCCGCCGTCGGCGGTCTCGACGACGACGCGGCCGTGGTGGCGTTCCATGACCTGCCGCACCAGGCTGAGTCCCAGGCCCGCGCCGGTCGAGCGGGCCCGCAGCCGATGGAAGGGTTCGAAGATCCGCTCGCGTTCCTCGGCCGGGATGCCCGGGCCGTCGTCCTCGACCTCGATGGCGGAGGGGAGGACGCGGATGATCACCTGTCGGCCGCCGTGGTCGATCGCGTTCTGCACCAGGCTGGTGACGACCCGGTCGATGGCGCCGGGATCGCCGAGCACCTGGGCGGGGCCGCGACCGGACACCTCGACCTCGCAGGCATTGGCGATCAGCAGCGGCGCCAGGTCGGCCGCGACGGTGGTCGCCCGTTCGAGCAGGTCGACGTTAGTCATCTCCAGTTCGCGCTCGATACGTTGCAGGTCGAGCAGCTGCTCGCAGATCACCGCCAGGCGCGCGACGTCCCGACGGAGCCGCTCGGTCGCCGGGCCGGCCGGCAGGCCGTCGACCCTCGACTGCACGATGGCGATCGGGGTGCGCAGTTCGTGGGCGGCGTCGGCGATGAAGCGTTGCTGGCGTTCGTAGCCCTCGTCGAGCCGCTGCAACGCCCCGTTGATGGCCCGAACCAGTGGCGTCACCTCGACCGGCACGCCGTCCTCGTCCAGCCGGGAGCCGCGGCGATCGGCGTCGATGTGGGCGGCCTGGTCGGCCGTGCGGGCCAGCCCGTTCAGCGCCCGTTTCACGATCTGGGGCGTCACCGCGATGGTCACCAGCGAGAGCAGGATCAGGATCGGCAGGAGCAGCAGATTGGACAGGAACAGGATGGCGAAGGTCAGGCTGTGGAGACGCCCGCCGCTCAGCACGGTCAGCTCGCCGGCGGGCCCCGGGACCCGACGGATCACCGCCGACAGGGTGAAGGGCTTCACCGTATCGCGCAGGTCGGCGAAGCTGATGCTGTCCAGGTGGCGGCCGAGGGCGCGGTAGGGGGCGGGAACCGGTCCGCTCTCGATGATCTCGCCGCGGTCGCTCCGCGCGATGAACCATACGTCCGGGGTTTCCTTCCGGAACGCCGCCAGTTCCGCCGTTTCCCGCAGGACCAGACCGTCCGCGTCACGCTCGACGGCTCGCGCCACGATCTCGGTGATCTCCGGATCGACCAGGGCGCCGCCCATGTCGGCGCGCACCAGGAAGCCGACGAGGAGAATCATCAGCAACAGCAGAAAGCCGGCCTGGAAGAGCAGCAGCCAGATCACCAGCCGGCGCTTCAACGACAGGCTCCGCGGCGACTTCATCCGGCCGCCCTCAGCAGGTAGCCGACGCCGCGGATGGCGTGAATCTCCACCCCGGCGTCCGCCTCGGCCAGCTTGCGGCGAAGGCGGGAGATATGGCTGTCCAGGGTGTTGGACTGGATCTCGTCGTCGAAGCCGTACACGGCCTGCTCCAGCGCCGTGCGCAGCACGGTGCGCCCGCGGCGGCGGATGAGGGCTGCAAGCACGCGCAGCTCGCGACGGGGCAGGTCGACGCGGTGGTCGTCGATGAAGGCTTCGTCGTGGATCAGGTCGAAGGTCAGCCGCGCGAGCGTGACGCGTTCCGTGGTCACCCCGGCGGGACGGCGGCGGACCGCGCGGATCCGCGCCATCAGCTCCTCGCTGGCGAAGGGCTTGGCCAGATAGTCGTCGGCGCCGTGGTCGAGACCGTCGACCCGGTCGGGGACCGCCCCGCGGGCGGTCAGGACGATCACCGGCACGCCGGCGTTGGCCGCCCGCAGCGGGCCGATCAGGCTCAGGCCCTCGCCGTCAGGCAGGGTGCGGTCGAGCAGCACCAGGTCATGACCGCCGTCCAGCGCCGCCTCGGCGGCGTCGGCCAGGCTGGCGACATGATCGACCACGAAGCCTTCGCGCTCCAGCACCACGCGGAGCGCGCCGGCCATCTCGATCTCGTCCTCGACAAGCAGGATCTTCACGCGCGGACTTTCCACCGAAGCCTGGGCGACGTCCATGCGAACCGCGGCCGCCCCCGCAGGTGGGACGAGCAAGGGACGGCCGCGTCGCCGACCTCAGAAGCCTAGGGAGACACCAACTTGCAGCTTCTGAGACGACAGGTTGTCGCCGAACTCGGCGCGATCGTATTCGAGCCGGACCAGCAGATTCGAGTTCAGGCGGGTTTCCACGCCGGCGCCGTAGAGCAGGCCGCCTTCGGTGCGGGTGTCCTCTATGGTCTTGGCGGGGCTGTTGATTTCCGTGCGGTCCTTGACCCTCTGCCAGGCGTAGCCGGCGCGGCCGTAGATCATGAAGTCGGACGACACCGCCATGCCGAGACGGGCGGAGACGTCCCAGCTCAGTTCCGGATCCAGCGTCCGCCGGCCCAGCTTGTTGCCCAGGGAGAGGCTTTCGCCGCCCTTGCTCAGGCCGCCCTCGGCGCCCAGCACCAGGCGTTCGCCGATGGGGATGTCGTAGCCGACATGGCCGCGGAAGCCGAAGCCGCTCTCGCGGTCCTTGAGGCGATCCTTCAGGTCGGGCGTGTCGGCGTCGCCCTTGAGCCAGCGGTAGTCGGCGCTGACGCCGACCTTGAAGCCGGCGAATTCAGCGGAGTCCTGGGCCAGGGCGGCGGCGGGCGCACAGAAGCCGGCGGCCATGACCAGGCCGATGAAGAGGTTTCTCATGATGCGGTTTCTTTGACTGGGAATGCGAAGCGCGACCGGAGCCGCGCGTCCGGTTTCGACCCGGTCCATTGCCGCAACATTGCGCGGGACTGCCCGGCCTCCCGATCCCCCTTCAGCCGGTTCGGCCGGCGGCCCTGGAACTGGACGGCGAGGGGAGAAAGCCCTTCGGGAGTTGACGACCTTGGTGATAAATGGTGCTAATCGTACTATTGTTGAAACAGGGCATTGTCATGGTCGATATGCTTACCCCGGTCGTCGCCGCGCTGGCGCTCCTGAGCGGCGAGGCGCCGGTTCCCCCCGCGTCCCCGCCGTCCGTCCGTTCCGTCGAGAGCTTCCCGTTCTACAGTTCGAAGAACCGGATGCTGGTGATCGCGCGCTTCAACGGCGGACCTCCGGCGCCGCTGGTGTTCGACACCGGCACCAACGGAAACATCATCGACACGGTCTTCGCCCAATCCATCGGCCTGCCCAAAGTCGGGCCGTCCAACTCCGTCGACGGGGCTACCGGCAAGCCCATCCCGGGCTTCCGGACCCGCATCACCGGCATGAGCGTCAGCGGGGTCTCGATCCAGGACGGTCCCGCCAACGTCATCGACTTCAAGCGGCACGACGAGGCCGGCATCATCGGGCCGAACAGTTTTCCGGGGCGTCTGGTGGAGATCGACTTCGCCGGCAGCCGTATTCGGGTGCTGCCGGACGCGCCCGCCAATCGTCCGGCGGGCGAGGGCGCGCCGCATCTCGACGGATTGCCGGCCGTGGTCGTCACCGTGGCGGGGCAGTCCTTCGAGGCTCTGGTCGATACCGGCAACGACGCGGTGCTGACGCTTCCCCTGTCGATGGCCAAGACGCTGCCGCTGAAGGCGCCGCCCGTCCTGAAGGGCAAGACCCGCTCGGCCGGCGGCGTCCAGGACGCCTACGAGGCCCAGATCGACGGGCCGGTGCGCGTCGGCCATCTCGTCCTGGAGTCGCCCCAGGTCTTTTTCAACGAGACCGGCGATCCCAACGTCGGCATGCCGGTGCTGCGGCGGGCGCGGCTGGTGATCGATCATTCAGGGGGGCGGACCTGGCTTGAGCCGGCGCCCTGAGCGCGGGTTCGGCGGTTCTGCTCCGGACCTGATCGGGTTAGCCTGCGCCATGGTCTCGAAGACGAGCATGCGCGAGGCGGTGCGGGCGCATCGCTGGCGGGAGGTCGCGGAAGGTCTGGCCCGGCGGCCGGACCTGATCGGCGTCGTGGACGAGCGCGGGCGGAACTGGCTGCACCTGGCCTGTATGACTCCCGGCGAGGACGAAGCGAGCCTCCGGACGGCGGATGTTCTGCTGGCGGTTGGCCTGGGGCTGAACGATCCGGCCTTCACCGAGGGGGCCTGGCGGGCGACGCCGCTGTGGCATGTGATCTCGCGCGGGCGGAGCGTGAAACTGGCCCAGCATCTGTTGGCGCTGGGCGCCGATCCCGACTACTGCCTGTTCGCGGCCGTCTGGAACGATGACCACGCCGCCATCCGCCTGTTGATCGCGAACGGCGCCGACATCGAGGAGGGGGCCGATCGCGGCGACACGCCGTTGCTGGGCGCCGTGTCCTGGAGCCGCTTCGGCGCCGCCGAGACCCTGCTGAAGGCGGGCGCGAACCCCGACGCCCGCAACGCCAAGGGCGAGACCGCCCTGCACATGATGCTCCGGAAGGGGAGCGCGCCCGAGCATTTCGGGCTCTTCGCCCGGCATGGCGCGCGCGGCGACATGCCTGACGCCGGGGGGCGCACCGCCGCCGACCTGCTCCGCCGGAAGCGCGACCCGGCCTATCGCGCGGCGGCCGAACGGCTGTCAGCCGCAGGGCGCGCCCGCGAGCCCTGACGGCGCCCCATTGCGCCTTGGCAGGGCGTGTACTAGTGGTGCACTCCAGTGGTCCATGCGAGTGCGCCGTGATCTTCCTCAAGCTTCTCCTGACCGTGCCGGTCGCCGTCCTGCTCACCCAGCCGCTCTGGGCGCCGCAGTGGGGCGGCGGCGTCCTGGCCGAGGTCGCCGCTTTCGGACCGGTCGGCGGCGGCGTCGCCGTGCTGGTTTTCCTGGGTCTGGTGGCGCTCTACTGCCGCGACCTGCAGCGGACGCTCGAGGCGATCCCGGCGGCTCGGCGAACCGCCACGCCGCGCTCGGTCTGGCTGATGTTCGTGATCCCGTACAATTTCGTGGAGGACTTCTTCATCGTCGGCGGGATCGCGGCCTCGCTGGCGCGGGACGGCCGCACGCCGGTCCGGGTCCAGCGCCTCTGGCGTGATCTGGGCCTTTCCTGGTGCGGCCTGCAGATCCTGTCTCTGCTGCCCGGCCCGGTCGGCGTGATCGGCGGCGTCCTGGCGCTTTTGGCCTGGGCGGTGCATTGGAGACTCACTCGCCGCTTGATCGGGAGCCTGCGTATCGCAGCCGCCGACAGCCGCCTCCAGGAGGCTTGACGGACCATGCCGCTGCCGCGCTTCGCACGGCTTCCCCATGAGGCGCAAACGGCGTTCCTGGCCGTCGCGCGCTTCCACTTCGCCCGCGACGGCCGGGACGGGGCGTCGCTCAACAGGATCATCGCCGACGCCGGCCTGTCCAAGACCTCGGCCTACAACTACTTCGACGGCAAGGACGACCTGTTCGCGGCCGTCGCCGCCGATTCGCTGAGTCGCGCGGCCGGCTGCCTCGGGGACTGGGCGGCCGCCGCCGACGAGGCGACGCTGTGGAGCGCCTTCCATGCCGCCAATGATCGGCTCGGACGCTTCCTGCGAGACAACCCCGACGACCGGGTGCTGTTGGCGATGGTCGGCGCCGGAGACGGCCCGCCGGCCTGGCTGCAGGCCTTTTTCGCCAATGCCGTCGACCTGGGTCTCGTGGACGTCTTGCCGGGACGGGACCTCATGGAGCAGACGACCCTGGCGGTCCTGCGCGCCTTCGACGACTGGACGCTGACCCAGCCGCTCGCCGGGGCGGAGGGGGCGTCGGGCGTGGAGGAACTGCTGCGTCGGCTATGGGCGCGACGGACAGGAGAGTCGCCATGTGGGGCGTGATCGGCCTTTTCGCGGCCGGACTGACGACGCTGGCTCTGGCGGGCGGCGCGGTTCTCTACTGGCGGCTGAATCACTGCCCGGATCGAGGCGACCTTGCCAAGGCCATTGATGAAGAAGCGGCGCGGTGGCTGCGCCGGGACGCGACGACGGACGTCGTGGTCGCGGTGGTGAAGGGCGACGAGAGTCGAATCACCTCCTACGGCCCGACCGGAGCGACCGGAGCCACGGTCTTCCAGATCGGCTCGGTCTCGAAGGTCTTCACCGGCCTGCTGTTGCAGCGGTTCGTCGACGCCGGGGCGCTGCGAATGGATCAGACCCTGGGCGAGCTGATCGGCGCGCGCTTTCCGCTCGCGCCGACGATGGCCCCGGTCACGCTCTTGCAGCTTTCCAGCCATGCGTCCGGTTTGCCCACCGTCCCCAAGCCGATCGAGGATGAGGTTCTCGATCGGGTCGGCCGGGCGAATCTGATGCACGACCCCTACAACCAGCTGACGCGCGACGAGGTGCTGGCCTACCTCGCCGATCCGGTCGGAAAGAGGAAGCCGGGCCGGTTTAGCTACTCGAACTACGGCATGGGGCTGCTCGCACACGTGCTGGAGCTCGTGACCGGCAAATCCTACGCCGCGCTCCTCGAGGAACTGATCTTCGCGCCGCTTGGGATGCGGGACAGCTATGGCGACCTCCCGGACGAGGCGGCGGCCAGGTTGATCCAGGGCCACGACGTCGCCGGCCAGCCGGCCGCGCCCTGGCGATTTTCCGCGTTGGGCGGCGCCGGTTCGATCGCCTCGAGCGCCCACGATCTGGTGCGGTTCATCGAGGCGGGCTTCGACGGCGCATCACCCCTGTACGGCAGTCTCGTACGGCAGCGAGACGGCCAGCCGCACGGACGGTCGGCGATCGGCTGGCTTCTGCCCTCGGTCTTCGACCGACTGGAGGGCAACCGGTCCATTCTTTGGCACAACGGCGCGGTCAACGGCTATTTCGCCTATCTCGCGATCGATCCGGTCCAGCGGGCGGGCGTGGTCGTCCTGGTCAACCGCCAGAAGGACATCACCGCGCTGGGCGCCGGGCTCGTCCGGTTGGCGCGGACACAGTCATGGCGCGCGCCGACGGGGGCGGAAACCGAGATGTAGGGGAAGGGACTGGCGGCTCCCCAAGGCCTCTAGGGCCTGGGGAGCCGTGGTGCCGCCGGGCAGGATTGAACTGCCGACCTCAGCCTTACCAAGGATGCGCTCTACCACTGAGCTACGGCGGCGGGAGGGGCGCCTGATAGCGAAACTCGGGGGCGGGGGGAAGCCCTAATTCGCTTGACCCACAACTCTCTGTCGCCTCACTGCTGGCGCCATGACGAAAAAGCCCGGCAAACCCCTTTCGGACAAGGAACTTCGCGAGCAGCAGCTCGCCGTCGCCCTGCGCGCCAATCTGCGCCGGCGGAAGGCCGCGCCGAAGGAATCGACCCCTGGGGAAGGCGACGCCGGGATTCGGCGACCCGATGACGCGGCCATCAAGCACAAGTGACTCTTGCGCGGGGGCTTGCGCCCGCTAGAACCCCGCCTTCACATGTGTGTTCGTCGCCGACGGAGGACCCGTCCGCGCATCGAGGGGCCTGAATGGACCGCATCGCCATCGTCGGCGGCGCGCGGCTGAACGGATCGATTCCGATCAGCGGCGCCAAGAACTCCGCCATCAAGCTGATGGCCGCCTCGCTCCTTACGGACGAGCCGCTTCGCCTCACCAACATGCCGCGCCTGGCGGACACCCGGTTCCTGGGGCACCTGCTGACGCGGCTGGGCGCGATCATCGAGGAGCGCGACACCGAGACCGGGCCCGAGACGATCCTGCATACGCCGGAGATCGTCAGCTCGTTCGCGCCCTACGACCTGGTCCGGCAGATGCGCGCCAGCTTCAACGTGCTGGGCCCGCTGATCGCCCGCACCGGTCACGCTAAGGTCTCGCTGCCGGGCGGCTGCACCATCGGCGCGCGGCCGGTCGACCTGCACCTACAGGCGCTGGAGGCGCTGGGCGCCAAGATCGACCTGCACGAGGGCTACGTCTATGCGACCGCCCCGCGCGGCCTGAGGGGCGCGGAGATCGAGTTTCCCTTCGTCTCGGTCGGCGCGACCGAGCACGCCATGCTGGCCGCCGTCCTGGCCAAGGGCGTCACCGTCCTGAAGAACTGCGCCTGCGAGCCCGAGATCGTCGACCTGGCCGAATGCCTGACCAAGATGGGCGCGCAGATCGAGGGCGAAGGCACGACCACCATCACCATCACCGGCGTCGAGCGGCTCCATGGGGCAACCCACGCGGTGATCACTGACCGCATCGAGGCCGGCACCTACGCCGTGGCCGCGGCCATGGCCGGCGGCGAGGTTCGCCTGACCAACACCCGCGCCGACCTGATCGAGGCCCTGCTGGTCAAGATCGAGGAAGCCGGCGCCGAGGTCGAGCGCACCAACGACGGCGTCGTGATCCGTCGCAATGGCGCGCGCCTGAAGGCCGTGGACGTCGATACGGGCGTCTATCCGGGCTTCGCCACCGACCTGCAGGCCCAGTTCATGGCCCTGATGACCCTGGCCGACGGCGAAAGCGTCATTCGCGAACACATCTTCGAAAACCGCTTCATGCACGCGCCGGAGCTGGCGCGTCTCGGCGCCGATATCGCCGTGTCCGGCGGCGAGGCGCGGGTCCGCGGCGTCGAGCAGCTGGAAGGCGCGCCCGTGATGGCCACCGACCTGCGCGCCTCGGTCAGCCTGGTCATCGCGGGCCTGGCCGCGCGCGGCGAGACGATCGTCAGCCGCGTCTACCACCTGGATCGCGGCTTCGAGCGGCTGGAGGAGAAGCTGGGCGCCTGCGGCGCCAACGTGCGCCGGATCAAGGGCGAAGCGGTCCCGGAGATCGGGGAGTAGGCATGCCGCAGGCCGCCAAGCCGCTTCGTCTTCTGGCCGAGGACGCCGACGATCTCGCCGTGGTCTCCGCCGCGTTGCAGGACGCCGTGGCCAAGATCGGCGACATCGCCTTCGACGCCGCTGGCCGTCGCCTGACCGTCGCCCTCAACCGCTTCCGCTGGGAGGCGGGCGAGAAGACGCGGCAGCGGGTGCGAACCGGCCTGCAGATCGGCGGCGTCCTGGGCGTGAGGAGCCGCAAGCTGCGCCGCGACGCCAAGGGCGCGATCGTCGAGCTGCTGAGCCTGGCCTTCGAGCCGGGCGAGGCGCCGGGCGGCGTGGTGGTCTTCACCTTCGCCGGCGGCGGCGACCTGCGGGTCGAGGTGGAATGCCTGGACCTCATCCTGGCCGACGTGTCCGATCCCTGGCCGACGCCGCGGGCGCCCGCGCACGACGCTTGAGCGTTCGAAGCCCCTAGCCGGACGACCTGGCTTCTGTAGTCTCTTCCGGAGGCAGCACCGGGGGGCGCATGGCGGCCGACAGCGTTTCTCGTCGCAACGTGATGGCGGGCGGGCTGCTGGCCCTGCTCGCGGGCGGAGCCGCTCCGGCCCAGCCGGGGCCGGTGGTCGCCAGGTTTCGGCTCGAGAACGGCCGGGTCCTCATAGACGCCCTGCTGAACGGCATGGGGCCGTTTCCCTTCATCATCGACACCGGCGCCGAGGTCAGCTGCGTGATGGAGACGACCGCCAAGGCGGTGGGGCTCCGGAAGCTGCGGGACGTGAAGCTGAAGGGCGAGAGTTTTCCGCTCTACGCCGCCGACGAGATGGTGCTGGGCGGGGCCGTGCGGCAGACCGACGTCGCCCTGGCCGGCCTCTGGCGGCTGGGCGGCGGTGTCGGGATCGTGGCCTCCGGAATGGTGACCACCTTCGACAGCGACCTCGACTTCGACCGCGGCGAGTGGCGGGTCTACCCGCAGGGCGCCGGCGAGCGCGCGGGGTTCACGGCGATCCCGTCGGCCCTGCCGGACAGCCCCAACGCCAACGGCTCGCGCCGGATCGAGTCCGAGGCGCACTACGGCGACGAGAAGCTCTCGCTGCTCTGGGACACCGGCGCGCCGCGTCCGCTGAAGTTGGACTACAACCACGCAAAACGGCTGGGTCTGTGGGACGACGGGTTGCCCTGGTCGCCCATTCCGGTCACCGGGATCACGGGCACGGAGGCGGCGCCGGGACGGCTGGTGCGCGCCCGACAGCCGATCCGCGTCGGCCCCTTGTCGTTCGAGAACCAGCTCGTCGCCCTGGGCGCGCCCGAGCATGCCCGGGCGTCGTGGGGCTCTGACGAGGATGGTCTCCTCGGCCTGCCGATCCTGCAGCGGATGAACATCGCCATCGACGCCAAGGCTCGGCGCGTCCTGATCAAAGCCAGCGGCCTGTCGACGCCCGAGCAGCGCTACAATCGTTCCGGAATCTGGCTGGACAAGGCGCCGGACGGATCGGCGACCGTCGGCCAGGTCGGCAAGGGCAGCCCGGGCGAGGCGGCCGGCCTCAAGGTCGGCGACCGCCTAGAGGGCGATTTCGTCGAACTGCTGCGCACGCTGGGCGGCCCGGCCGGGATGGTTGTCACGGTCAAGGTGGCGGGCCGCGGCGCGGTGACGTTGACGCCGGCTGACTACCTGTAGTCAGAACTGGGCGTGCCAGATGATCAGGCCGCCCTCGCGTTCCAGGAACTTGGTCAAGCCGGGCAGGGCGCGGATGGTCCGCTTGATCTCCGCGCCGGCGGCGCCGGCCACGGGGCGGATGTCGAAGGCCTCGCCGCTGAAGTGTTTCGACAGTCGGCCCTTCTGCGCATCCGTCCAGCTGTTCATGACCGACAGCAGGCCGGCGGCGATCGTATCTCGAGTCCGGGCCTGCGGATGGGCGTCCACCCAGGCCTGCAGCGCCCGGCTCTCGGCGTGCGAGACATAGGTCTGAGCGATCCACTGTCGGTTTCGGGCGATGTTGCCGGCCATGGCCCGCGCCTGGTCGGGCGCCGAGCGCCGACCGCTGGTGATGATGACGGTCGGATGCGCCCGCTTCAGCGCCAGGGCGGCGGCCTTGGCCCTGGGCGCGAGCTCCAGTTCGTCGATATCCGGTTCAAGCGCGCTCAGAATATCGTGGGCGGCGGAATTCGGCGGCATGTCCCCCTCCTGATGTAGCCCCAGGTGGAGAATTCGCCGATCGATCGCGTCATGCAAGAGGCGCCGCGTCCCCGCATCGCTTCGCGTCCCGCCGCCGATGCGCTATAGCGCCCGGCCATGCGCCGCCTGAATGTCTCCAGTCCCGACTTCGCCCAGACCTTCCGCGCCTTCCTCGACGAGCGACGGGGGCAGCCGGCCGATGTCGACGCCGCCGCCGGCGAGGTGCTGGACGCGGTGAAGGCGAGGGGGATCGAGGCGGTCCTCGACTATACGCGCAGGTTCGATCGCGTCGACCTGACGGAGCATACCATTCGAGTGACGCCCGAGGAGATCGAGGCCGGCGCCGCCGAGTGCGCCCCCCGGGTCCGCGAGGCCATCGCCTTCGCCGCCAACCGCATCCGCGACTACCACGGCCGCCAGCGGCCGGCCGACCAGCGCTGGACCGACGAGGCCGGGGTCGAGCTGGGCTGGCGCTGGACGGCGCTGGAGGCCGTCGGCGTCTATGTGCCGGGCGGCCGGGCGGCCTATCCCTCGACCGTGCTGATGAACTGCGTACCCGCCGCCGTGGCCGGCGTCGACCGCATCGCCATGGTCACCCCGCCCGGGAAGCTGCAGCCGGCCGTGCTGGCGGCGGCCAAGGCGGCGGGCGTCACCGAGATCTGGCGCATCGGCGGGGCCCAGGCCGTCGCCGCCCTGGCCTATGGCGCCGGGCCGATCGCCCCGGTCGACAAGATCGTCGGCCCCGGCAACGCCTATGTCACCGCGGCCAAGCGCCGACTGTACGGCGTCGTCGGCATCGACGCCCTGGCCGGACCGTCGGAGATCGTGGTCGTGGCCGACAAGGACAACGACCCCGACTGGATCGCCGCGGACCTGCTGTCCCAGGCCGAGCACGACCCCTCGGCGCAATCGATCCTGATCACCGACGACGAGGCCTTCGCCGCCGCCGTCGAGGCCGCCGTGGAGCGGAAGCTGGGCGAGCTATCGACCGGCGAGGACGCCGCCGCCTCCTGGCGCGACCACGGGGCGGTGATCCTCGCGCCCCTGGACCAGAGCCCGGCCCTGGTCGACGCCATCGCGCCCGAGCACGTGGAGTTCTGCACCGCTTCGCCCGAGGCGCTGGCCGATCGCGTGCGTCACGCCGGGGCGATCTTCCTGGGCCGGTTCACGCCCGAGGCCATCGGCGACTATGTGGCCGGCTCCAACCACGTGCTGCCGACCAGCCGGGCGGCGCGGTTCCAGTCGGGGCTGTCGATCTACGACTTCCTCAAGCGCACCTCGATCGTGAAGTGCGACGCGGCCTCGTTCGGCCTCCTGGGGCCGCACACCGCCGCCCTGGCCGAGGCCGAGGGGCTGCCGGCCCATGCGCTGAGCGCGGCGATCCGGTTGCAGAAATAGCACGGCGTTCTTTCTGGCGGTCTCCCCGGGATGACGAGGGGGGGCGTCTTGCTTTATGGCTCGGACGCCCATGACCGACGACCGCGACGCGCACCGCCTGAACAGCATCGAGATCGACGAGGAATCCCTCGCGGCGGTCTCGCGCGACCAGGAGCAGGAGCGCCAGATCGCGATCTTCGACCTGATCGAGGAGAACTACTTCGAGCCGGTCGGCGCCGAGACGGGCCCCTACGACCTCAGGATCGCCCTGATCGAGAATCGGCTGGCGCTGCGTATCGTCGCGACCGACGGCGGGTTCGATCAGACGCATCTGCTGTCGCTGTCGCCGTTCCGCGGCGTGATCCGCGACTACTTCATGATCTGCGAGAGCTACTACCAGGCCATCCGCAACGCGACGCCGGCGCAGATCGAGGCGTTGGACATGGGGCGGCGCGGCCTGCACAACGAGGGCTCGGCGCTGCTGCAGGCGCGGCTGGACGGCAAGGTGAAGACCGACCTCGACACCGCCCGGCGGCTTTTCACCCTGATCTGCGCGCTGCACTGGCGGGGCTGACGGCCGGTGGTCGCGCTTCCGGGGGCGGTCCTGTTCGCCTGCAACTTCAACCGAGTCCGGTCGCCGATGGCCGAGGCCCTGCTGAAGCTCGCCCACGGCCGGACCATCTTCGTCGACAGCGTGGGCCTCAAGCGCGAGCCGGGCGAGACCGAGGTCGATCCCTTCGCGGCCGCGGTCATCGACGAGCTGGGCGGCGACCTGCACGGCTTCAAGCCCAAGGTCTTCGACGACCTGGAGGACGAATCGTTCGACCTGGTCGTCTCCCTGACGCCCGAGGCCCAGCACCGCGCGGTCGAACTGGCGCGGGGCAGGGCGGTCGACATCGAGTACTGGCCGACGCTGGATCCCACCCTGGCGGACGGTTCGCGCGAGCAGCGGCTGGACGCCTACAGGCAGGTTCGGGACGAGCTGGCGCGAAGGATTCGCGAGCGTTTCGGCAGGGCATCGACCTTTGGCGGCTGAACGCGTTATAATGCTTGCCCTGGAGCCGCGGCTCGCGACCCGAATCCCTTCGGCGCGAGCCGTTTGCGTATAGACCCCAACGAGAGGCCGTATGGCGAAAGAAGAACTGCTTGAGTTTCCCGGAACCGTCAGCGAGCTGCTGCCGAACGCCACGTTCCGCGTGAAGCTGGAAAACGATCACGAGATCATCGCCCACACCGCGGGCAAGATGCGCAAGAACCGCATCCGCGTGCTGGCCGGCGACAAGGTTCTGGTCGAGATGACGCCCTACGACCTGACGAAGGGCCGCATCACCTACCGCTTCAAGTGAGCCTGCCCGAGGGGGCGCTGGTCCTTGCGAGTTCCAGCCCCAGACGACTCGAACTGCTCCGCCAGGTCGACATCGAACCCGACCTCGTAGATCCCGCCGACATCGACGAAACCCCGCAACGCGACGAGACGCCCAGGCGACTCGTGGCGCGTTTGGCCGTGGGCAAGGCGGAGGCCGTCGCGGCGCGGCATCCTCAGGCCTACGTCCTCGCCGCCGACACCATCGTCGCGGTGGGGCGGCGCATCCTGGGCAAGCCCGAGGACGAGGCCGATGCTCGGCGCATGATCGCCCTGCTGTCCGGCCGCGCCCACAAGGTCCTGACCGGCGTCGCCGTGATCGCCCCCGGCGGCAAGACCGCCTCGCGGGTGGTCGAGACGCGCGTGGCCTTCAAGCGCATCACGCTCCGGGAGCTGGACGCCTTCATCGCCGGCGGCGAATGGGCCGACGCGTCCGGAGCCTACAAGATCCACAAGCGCGCCGGGGCCTTCGCCACCAGCATGCAGGGCTCCTTCACCTCGGTGGTCGGGCTGCCCCTGTATGAGACCCTGAACCTGCTGAACGGCCTCGGCTGGCGGAGAGGAGAGGGCGCATGAGCCGCAAGTTCTTCCTCGACAAGGGGATCGGCGAGACCCGGGCGGTCATCACCGTCGACGGCCGGCCCGAGCGGCTGCTGATCGACCGCCATGACGCCCCGGCCGCCACGGCCCTGGGCGCGCGCAGCGTCGCGCGCGTGCGCAGCGTCGAAAAGAACATCGGCGTCGCCTTCCTGGATCTGCCGGGCAAGGTCGAGGCGCTGTATTCCCTTCGCCACGACGAGCCGCCGCCGGTGCGCGGCGCGGCCGTCGAGGTCGAGATCCGCACCGAGGCCCGCCAGGACAAGCTGGCCACCGTTCGTCTGATCGGTCCGGCCGAGGGCGAGCCCCGCCTGCTGGAGGGCGCGCCCGACGTCGAGGCCGAGCTCCTGGTCCTGGCCAAGGGCTCCAAGATCGTCGAGGGCCTGGGCGCGCGCGAAGCCGCCGACGCCGCGGAGGCCGAGGCGCTGATGACCGTCCACCCGCTGCCGGGCGGCGGCGACATCGCCATTGAGCCGACCCGGGCGCTGGTGTCCGTGGACGTCGACCTGGGCGGACGCCCGGGCAGCGACACCAAGAGCGCGGCGCGGTCGGCGAATCTGGCCGCGCTGGCCATCGGCGCGCGGCTGTTACGGCTGAAGGGGCTGGGTGGCCTGGTGATCTTCGACCTGGTCGGGCGCGGCCACGACGGCAAGGCCATCGACGGCGCCGCCCGGGCGGCCTTCGCGCCGGACAACCCCGGCGTGGCCATCGACAAGATCAGCCGGTTCGGCACCCTGACGCTGACCGTGCCGCGGCGTCGGCGACCGGTCCTGGACGTCCTGTGCGACGAGCGGGGCGTTCCGACCCCGCAGACGATGGCCCTGCGGCTAGTCCGCGCGCTGGAGCGCGAGGGCAGGGCCCTGCCGGGCGGACGGCTGACGGCGACCTGCGCCCCGGCGGTCCTGGCGGCCTTCGAGCCCAGGCGGGCGGCCCTGACCGACCGCCTGGGCGCGCGCTTCGTCGTGGAGGCCCGTGAGGGGTTTCCGGTCGACCAGCTGGACGTGGTCGCGCGATGAGCAGGACCTGCCCGATCTGCAGCAAGCCGACGGAAGAGGCCTATCGGCCGTTCTGCTCGAAACGCTGCGCGGACGTGGACCTGCAGCGCTGGTTCACGGGCGGCTACGCCATCCCCGTGGTCGAGGATGATGACGAGGACGGCGGCCTTCCACAGGAAATTCGCGAAGATTGAATGTCCCGCTGGACTTGCGGGAATCCCTCTTCTATAGACGCGGCCTCCGCGAAAACGCGGGGCCTTCAAGGCCTAGGCCTGGGTAGCTCAGTTGGTAGAGCAGCGGATTGAAAATCCGCGTGTCGCTGGTTCGATTCCGGCCCCAGGCACCACCTCCCCATCCTTTCCATTCGCACTCGAAGCGCTTCTCGGAAGAGACCGGCGGTTGATGAGCCATGCTGCGGTGCAGCGAGGCTTTTCTATCGGAACGGGAAAAACTCTCGATCCTTCCCGATAATCAGATTGTGCAGTGCAAAATAACTGCGCCGAGGGGTTCCCGAGGGGTTAAAAAAGGGTCGGCCTTGCCCCTTGACGTTGGAGAAAGGGGTTGCCAAAGGGCTTGCGTGCCAAGTCTAACTTGGCGGATCGACCCGGAGGTCCTCGGACCCCCGGGCCGTCTTGCGCCTTCGGAACGCCATCTTCGGCAACGAATGATCGGAGAGTCGTTTCGGGTCGGCGCAGCGACAGCGGTTTTCTGGTCCAGGGTCCTAACGGATCACGGGCCGGGCAGAATTAGAGTAGGGTGGAGACGCTATCGCGCGACGACCCTCGGTCCACACTAGCTAGACCAACCAGGAACTGGCGAAAGATGCTCGACAACAAACGACTGACCCCCTTCATCGCGATCATGGGCGCCGCTGCGCTTATGGTCAGCGCTCCGGCGTTCGCGCAGGACGCGGCCGCCCCGGCCGCCGATCCGGCCGCCGCCGCCGCCGCGCCGGCTGCTGACGCCGCCGCCGCTCCCGCCGCTCCTGCCGCCGACGCTGCTGCTCCGGCCGACGAAGCCAAGGCTCCGCCGACCATCGACAGCCATGGCGGCAAGCTGACCCCGATCACCATGTTCATGGACGCCGAATGGGTCGTGAAGGTGGTCATGATCGGCCTGGTCCTGGCCTCGATCTTCTCCTGGACCCTGCTGATCACGAAGCTGCTCGAGTTCGGCGGTCTGCGCCGTAAGTCGGACCGCTTCGTCGAAGCGTTCCGCTCGGCCAAGTCGATCCAGGACATGGGCCGTATCGCCATGTCGGACGAGTTCGAAGGCAACCCGCTGGCCGACATGGCCGCCGCGGCCGCCTCGGAAGTGGAACTGTCCCGTCAGGCCGGTCTGTCGGTCGCCGGCGACCACCGCGAAAGCACCATCTACCGCGCCCAGACCGCCGTGTCGGCCGTGCAGTCGTCGCTCTCGAAGCGCCTGTCCAGCGGCATGCAGTTCCTGGCCTCGGTCGGTTCGTCCGGTCCGTTCATCGGTCTGTTCGGCACCGTCTACGGGATCATGAACTCGTTCATCGGCATCGCGAACACCAACACGACCAACCTGGCCGTCGTCGCCCCCGGCATCGCCGAGGCGCTGCTCGCCACGGGTATCGGTCTGTTCGCCGCTATCCCGGCGGTTATCTTCTACAACTACTTCCAGACGCAGATCTCTGCGTTCGGCACCCGCTCGGACGGCTTCAACGCTGAACTGATGAACGCCATCTCGCGGCAGCTCGACAAGGGGGCCTAACACCAATGGCCGCCAAACTCTCGGGCTCCGGCGGCGGCGACAGGTACCAGGTTGAGCAGAACAGCGAAATCAATGTGACGCCCTTCGTGGACGTCATGCTGGTTCTTCTGATCATCTTCATGGTGGCGGCGCCGCTGGCCAGCGTCTCGGTCGAGCTTAAGCTGCCTACCGCGGTGGCAAAGCCTCGACCGAATCCGCCGAAGCCGATCTACATCTCGATCCAGAAGGGCGGGCACCTGTACATCGGTGACTTCCCGACCGATCTGGCGACGATGGGAGACGATCTTCGCAAGCAGGTCGGCCAACGCGACCCTTCCAAGGAGCGGCTCTTCATCCGCGCCGACAAGGAGGTTCGCTACGGTGAGTTCATGCAGGTGATGAACACGTTGCAGGACAACGGCTTCTACAGCGTGGCCCTTATCGGCACCGACGACTCGGGTAAGTAGCGATGGCAGAGCAGAAACAAGACGACGCTCCGCTGAAGGTGCACAACCCGTTCGACGTCCCGACCTCCAAGGGTCTGGGCAAGGGCTTCACCATCGGCATCATCATCGTGCTGGGGCTGCACTTCCTGCTCGGTCTCTACCTCTACAAGATGCGCTTCACCATCAAGGAGCGGATCTTCGAGGACGAGAAGATCGACACCCAGCTGATCAAGCCGCCGCCGCCGCCGCCGCCGCCTCCGCCGCCGCCGCCGCCTACGGATAAGCCGCCGCCGCCTCGGCTGCAGCCGCGTCCGCCGGTGGCTCCGCCGCCGGACGTGCCGCCGCCGCCGCCGCTTCAGGTGCCGCCGGTGCCGAAGACGGAACGCGTCGAGACCCCGGCTCCGCCGGTTATCGCGCCGCCCGCTCCTCCGGCTCCGCCGCGCCCCTCGGTCATCACGAGCCCGGATTGGTCTCGTCGTCCGAGCGGCGAGGACATGGCCCGCTACTACCCGGACCGCGCCCAGCGCCTGGAACGGGAAGGCAAGGCCACGCTCCTGTGCCGCGTGAAGGCGAACGGTACGCTGGAAGGCTGTGAAGTCGTGTCCGAAGAACCCGCTGATCTCGGGTTCGGCGACGCGGCCCTCAAGCTGTCCCGGCTGTTCAAGATGCGTCCGCAGACCAAGGACGGCTCGCCGGTGGAAGGGGCTTCGGTCCGTATCCCGCTGGTGTTCAAGCTGCCGCAGTAAGGCTCGGAACGCAGACAAGACGAACGCCCCGGAAGGAGACTTCCGGGGCGTTTTTCTTTGTCTGGAACCGTGGCGCGGGCAGGGCGCCCAAGAGGCTTCTCCAAGGCTCTCAGGCGGGCGCCAGGCCCCTGGCCTTCAGCCAGTCCGCCAGGATGGCGTTGACGGCCTCCGGCGCCTCCTGCTGGACCCAGTGCGAGACGCCCGGCAGGCGATGCAGGGTGAAATCCCGGACATAGGGCTCGTAGCCCTCGGTCAGCTCGAGGCCGAGCGCCGTATCCTCCTCGCCCCAGACCATCAGCGTGGGGGTCTCGATCATCGGGGCCTTGCCGGGCGCCCAGCGGGCGAGGGCGCTTCCGAAGTTGGCGCGGTACCAGTTGACCATGGCGGTCATGGCCCCCGGCTTGAGGGCGTTGGCGCGATAGTGGTCGAGCACCTCGTCCGGGAAGCGGCTCTTGTCGATCGCCATGCCGCGGAAGGCCTCGCCCACCGCCCGGGCGCCGCGCGCCGTCAGAGCCGCCTCGGGCAGCCAGGGCAGCTGGAAGAAGAAGACGTACCAGGACTTGCGCAGCTGGCCGAAGCTGCGCCGCAGGACCTGCTGGAAGACGGCCGGATGGGGGACGTTCATGATCACCAGCCCGTCCAGCGGCGTCCGGGTCTCCATGGCCAGGGCCCAGGCGACCACCGCCCCCCAGTCGTGGGCGATCAGCAGCCGCCGCTTCGCGCCCAGGGCCTCGAACATCGCCTCGGCGTCCGCGACCAGGTGCTCGATCCGGTAGGCGGCCTTGCCGAGCGGCCGGCTGGAGTCGCCGTAGCCCCGCTGATCCGGCGCCACGGCCCGCCAACCGGCCTCGGCCAGCAGAGGCAGCTGATGCCGCCAGGAATGGCGGCTTTCCGGGAAGCCGTGCAGGCACAGGGCGACGGCGTCGCCTTCGCCGGCCTCGTCGACGGTGAAGGTCAGGCCGTTGGCCTCGATCTGGCGGGTTTTGATCCTGTTCATGGGGCGGATGCTGCTTTGGCTGTTGAAACCGTGCAAGCACCGCTTGATCCTGAGCCCGGCTCCGACTAAACCACCCCCCTCGCGAAAGCGCGCCGCCTTAGCTCAGTTGGTTAGAGCGCCAGATTGTGGCTCTGGAGGTCTCCCGTTCGAACCGGGAAGGCGGTACCATCGCAAACCACGGCGACAAGCCGTCGCACGCTCCCGGGTGGTACTGGCCGGGGCTGCCCCTGATCCCCATATGAAGGTGCGGGAAGAGATCTTCCCGCTTCCCCCGGTGTCCCTCACCTCCGCTGGGAAGCGCTCGGCCGCGCCGCCCGTGGCGCGGCCGAGCCCCCGCGGTCAGTCGAACCGCTTCAGCCAAGCCCTCGTGATTTCCGCCGCCTCGGCGCCCTGTCTGGGCTGTCCGAAGTAGTAGTGGTTGGCGCCCTGGACCAGGTGATGGGTCTGGGGCGCGTTGTTCGCCGCCGCCATCAGCCGGGCGGCGTGGCTAGGCGTGCAGGCGTCGTCGGCGCCGTTCTCGATCACCAGCAGCGGGACGGTCAGCCGCGCGGCGCATTTCAGCCCGTCAGCGTTCGACCGATCGTAGGACCATTGTGACAGCCAGCTGCGCAGGGTGGTGAAGCGGGCCAGGCCGACCGGCCCGTCGTTGACCAGCCGCGGCTCGCCCAGGAAGCACCAGCCCGGCCTGCGGTCGTTGGGGTCCACCGCCGGGTCCAGCCAGCGCGGATCGGCCATGGTGCCCTGGACAGTGAAGCACCGCTCGGCGTTCGGCTGGCCGGCCTCGCGCAGGGCCTTCAGCTCTGCCAACGCCCAGTCGGTGATGCGCCGGTTGCGGGCGATCTGCCGGGCCCTGAATTCAGCGACGTAGTCGGCGGAGTAGGGAGCCTGGTTCGGGTTGGCGGGGTTGTAGAGGTCCCATTCCGGATCGCGCTCGAACGGACGGGTCTCGTCGGTGATCGACGGGTCCATCCACTCGGTCAAAGTCAGGTTCCGCGACAAGTGCGAGGCCAGCAGCATGACCCCGTCCGCGGGAATCAGCCCGGCCGCCGTCAGGTCCAGCGGATCGCCGGCCGGCGTGTGGGTGACGGTCGGGACCTCAGCCTCGGCCTGATAGAACAGCGACAGCGCCCCGCCGCCGCTCCAGCCGCCCAGCACCACCCTGTCGTAGCCGAGCCGTTCCTTGGCGTCGCGGACGCAGGCGCCCAGGTCCAGGGCGACCTTCTCCATGGTCAGCGCCGTGTCGTTCCCGCGGAACCGGCTGTTGCAGTAGATGACGTGCACCCCCAGCTTGGCCAGCGCCCCCGGCATCGGCAGATAGGCTCCGCCGCCGATGGGGTGCATCATGATCACCACCGTGTCCGAGGGCTTGTCCGGCTTCAGCAGGTGCGCCTCCAGCGTCACCTTGCCGATCTGGCCGGCGTAGGTGTCCTTGAAGGCGGCGCTTTCGTCGAAGACGATCAGATAGGGGATCCGCTGGTAGGTCGCCGACATGCTCACCGGCTCCCGCGCTTGCTCAGCTCGGCTTCGCCGAACTTGGCGATCTTGGTCTCGCGGGTGCGGCGGCCCCATTCGGCGATCTGGTCGCGGGCGTGGCCGGCCTCCTCGGCCATGATGGCGTCATGACGATCGGTTCGGAGGGTGATCTCCACCTGGATGCCGTTCGGATCGTACATATAGACCGAGCGCACGAAGCCGTGGTCGATCGGGCCGACGCAGGACTTGCCGGCGGCGTTGATGCGGGCCTGCATCGCCAGCAGGTCCTGCTCCGACCGCGCCTCGATGGCGTAGTGCATGTCGAAGCTGTCCTTGCGGCCGAACCACTGGGCGGTGGTCTTCGTCGGCTCGTCGAAGAAGGCCAGGTACTTCCCGTCCCCGACCTCGAAGAACATGTGCAGGTAGGGCGTGTCCTCATGCGTGCCGGGGACGGCCTCGATGATCAGGGCCGCGGCCAGCGGCAGGCCCAGGACATCCTCGTAGAACCAGCGCGTCTGCTCGGCGTCGCGGCAGCGGAAGGCGACGTGGTGCGCGCCGTTGAATGTGATCCGGCGAGCGGTTTCGTGGGCCATGGCGATCCTCCACCTGTCTTCCAGGGGAGGATCGCGCTGGGATTATCGTCAAGTCAATTGACGAAATGACCTGACGTGGCGGCGCCCTAGTCGGTGACTTCGAAGCTCAGGGTGTAGACGTAGGTCTTGGCGGCCGGGGCGGCGCCGGGGGCGGCCGGGCCCGGATAACGGGTTTCCAGGATATAGGCCCCAGGCTGTTCGAACTTCACCGAGGCCTTGCCGTCCGCGCCGGTGGTCGCCTCGATGGCGGTGCGCTTGGCGGCGTAGCTCTCGCCGCCGCGGTAGATCGTCACGTGCAGGCCGGGGACCGGCTTGCCGTCGACCAGGGCGCGGAAGGTGAAGCCGTCGTCGAGGTAGACCTCGCTGGGATGGGTGACCGGCTCGACCTCGAAGCCGGCGCCGGTCGGCTTGACCGGGGTCGGGGCGCCGCGGGTGACGTATGTCTCGGCGATCAGGATGCCCTGGGTCTCGACGATCTCGGCGCCGGCCGGGACCTTGGAGGCGTCGATCGGCCCAGTGTTGGCCGCGCCCGGCTCCTCGTCCATGCGGCGCTGCGGCTGGGCGGCGCCGGGGGCGGGATCCGGACGGACCTGGCGCCAGACGCCGTCGACCTTGGCGACCTTGCCCTGGCGGCCCGGGCGCTGGCCGGTGCCGATCCGGTAGGTGCCTTCGGTCGGCAGCGGGGCGTCGACCACGGTGACCGACTTCAGCGTCGTCGGCGTGACCGGCTTGGCGACGCCGTCGGGACCGACCACGGTCCAGTCGCCCGAGCCGCGAATGGCGAAGTCGGGGATGAAGAAGCCTTCCTCGGCCATGCCGCCCTCGAGGCCGACGTAGTCTCGCTCCGGCGAGAAGGTGAAGGGCACGACGTAGGGCGTGTGGGCCAGGGCGGAGCCGGCCGCGAACAGCAGCGTGGTCCCAGCCAGCAGCGCGGCGGCGCCGCCCTTGATCATGGTGTTCCTGACGGCCATCGCCCCCATCTCCAGCGTTGTGAGGCGCAGGGTTGCGCCATTTGCGCAGGAAGTACTGCGAGTGGCTCGCAGTTGCAATCCTTGCGGCGGCTTTCTATGGTCCCGGCCAAATGGCCGGCTCCCCTCCGGCGATCTTTATCTCTGGAGTGCTCCATGTCGACATCACGGATCCTGGCCGTCGGGCTGGGCGCCGCCGCGGCCCTGGCCGCCGTCCCGGCGCAGGCGGAGGTCCGGACCTGGCGGATGCATGACGATCATGTCCTGGGGACGTCGCTGGACCTCGCGGTCGTCGCTTCGAGCCAAGCCTCGGCCGAGATGGCGGCGGCCGCGGCGCGGGCCGAGATCGATCGGCTCGACGCCATCCTGTCCGGCTGGCGGGATGACAGCGAGCTGGCGGCGCTGAACGGCGCGCGCCAACGCGTGGTCTCGCCCGACCTGTTCGCGGTGCTCCACGCGGCGGAAACCTGGCGCGAACGCACCGGCGGCGCCTTCGACGCGCGGATCGGCGCGACCACGGCGGCGCTGCGCCGCGGCGAGATGGCGGCCCATGCGACGCCGGCGGCCGTCACGCTGGACGCGGCGACCCGCACCGTGACCCGCCCCGAGGGCGTGACCTTCGATCTGGACGGCGTGGCCAAGGGTTATGTCATCGACAAGGCGCTGGAGGCGGCGCGTGCGGCGTCGCCTGACGTCGCCGGCGTGATGGTCGACATCGGCGGCGATCTGCGCTGCTGGGGTCAGGGGCCGGGCGGCGCCTGGCGCGTCGGCGTGGCCGAGGCCTGCGAGACGGCCGACAACGCCGCGCCGGTGACGGTGCTCAACGCCGATGACCGCGCCGTGGCGTACAGCGGTCGCGGCCTGCGCGACCTGACCGTGGACGGCCGGGTGGTCAGCGCGACCCTGAACCCTGCCGATGGCCGGCCGGTCGAGGAAACCCATGCCGTCTGCGTCACCGCGGCCAAGGCCGCCGACGCCGACGCCCTGGCTACGGCTATGGGCGTCATGGACGTCGACGCGGCCATCGCCCTGGCCGATCGCACGCCCGGCGTCGAGGCCCTGGTCTTCCGCGCCAACGGTGACCGCCGCGCCTCCGCCGGCTGGCAGCGGCTGGTCGACACCCGCGACGGCCCGCGCGCCCAGCTGATCCGCGTCGCCGACGGTCCGGTCTGGCCCAAGGGCTTCGAGGTCGCCGTGGCCTACGAAGTGCCCAAGATCGCCGTCGGCAACTACCGCGCGCCCTACCTCGCCATCTGGGTGACCGACGAGAACAAGCAGCTGGTCCGGGTGCTGACCATGCTCGGCGACAACGCCAAATGGATCCCGGACAACTACGTCTTCTGGCGCCGCTACGGCCGCAAGACGCCGGAAGTGGCGTCCACCGCCCGCCCGACCCGCGCGCCGGGTAAGTACAGCGCCTCCTGGGACGGCCGCGACCAGGCCGGCAAGCCCGTGGGGCAGGGGACCTACACCATCCACGTCGAGGCGGTGCGCGAGCACGGCGGCCACAGCTACGTCAGCAGCGACCTGGTCGTCGGCGCGGCGGCGGCCAACGTCTCGATCCCGGGCAAGGAAGAGCTGGGCGGCGTCGTCCTGCGCTACGGCAAGAAGAAGTGATGAAGGACGACGTGGCCAAGGCGGCCAAGAAACCGAAGATCCGCAAAGGCTTCGACAAGGGCGCCTTCTACCGCACCAGCCGGATGCTGCACGCCTACATCTCGGCGTTCGCCTTCCTGGCGCTGATGTTCTTCAGCTTCACCGGCATCCTGCTGAACCATCCCGAATGGCTGCAGGGAAAGAAGCCGGCCGAGCAGAGCGTGACCGGCCAGATTCCTTCGGCGGCGATCGCCGGGGCGATGAAGGCCGAGGATCAGCCCAAGGCCCTCGCCGCCGAGGTGGCCAGGCGGATCAAGCCGCGCGGCGCCTACTCCAGCGGCGAGATGCTCGACGGCGAGGCGATGTTGCGTTTCGAGGGCGCGACGGGGGCCACCGATGTGATCCTGGACCTGGAAACGGGCAAGGCCGAGGCGACGATCCAGCCGGCGACCGCGACCTCGATCATCAACGACCTGCACAAGGGCAAGAACACCGGCCTGGTCTGGAGGCTGCTGATCGACGTCACCGCCATACTGGTGCTGGCGCTGTCGGTGATCGGCTATGTGCTGTTCTTCAGCCTGCGCTTCCGCCTCAAGACCAGCCTGATCCTCACCGCCGTCAGCCTGGCGGTGTTCGTGGGGATCTACCTGGCCTTCGTGCCCTGAACCTCCCCCTACCCCGTCATTCTCGCGACGAGCGCGAGGATGACGGGGTAGGGGGATGGCGCCCTCGACACAAAAAGACGCCCGCGACCGGTTGGTCGCGGGCGTTTTCAGAGGTGCTTGGGGATACTTTCGGGGCGAAGGCGCTACGGCGCCTTGCCTTCCTCGGCGATGACCTGGCGGGCTTCGGCGATGGCCGCGGCCTCGGTCTTCTCACCCTTGAGGATGTCCTCGGCCAGGCCCATCAGGGTCGGGCCGGTGACCGAGCCGGCCTCGGCCTCTTCCTCGACGGCGATGCCCTTGTTCTTGACGGTGGCGTCGTCCCAGGCCTTGCGCACGGCCGCCCAATAGCCTTTGGAACCGGCCCAGTACTTGTCGGCCGCGGCGACGTCGTAGTCCGAGAACTTGCTGTAGGTGTTCACCACCCACTCGTGGACGAAGGTGACCGGCTTGCCGTCACGCAGGCCGATCTTGGCGTTGTCCTGTTCGTGGACCCAGCCGGTCGGGGTCAGGGCGTGGCGATTGACGCCGACGTAGTGGTCGTAGACCGGCTTGCGCACGGCGTCGCGGCGGGCCAGCGGACGCAGGGTCGGAGCGCTGGTCCAGCGCGAGACGGCGTTGTCGTACTCCCAGCGACCGACGCCGCCGTAGCGGGGAGCGTCGTCGGTCTGCCAGACGGTCTGCGACCAGGCGCCCTTGCGCTCGGCGGTCGAGATCGGCTTCAGCACCCACTTGCCGGTGCTGACATAGGTCAGGACCTCGGTCGGCTCGTAGGTCCAGTCCTGGCGCCAGTGCTTGATCACCATCGGCTTGCCGCCGGCGTCGACCACCAGCAGATGCTGCAGGCGGATGACGCGGCCGGTGTCCTCGATCACCCGGACGACCTCGTGGCCGCCGCTGATCTTGCCGTCGAGCGGCTTGTAGTCGGCGACGAAGGGCGTGGTCTCCCGGAAGTCGAAGCGGACCTTGTACTCGCCGGCCATGGCCAGGATCGACTTGCGGTCCTGCTCGAAAGCGGAGGACGGCGCGGTGGCGGCGGCCGGCGCGGCCTGGGCCAGGGCGGCCAGCGGCGCGACGGTCAGGGCGGCGCCGAACGCGGCCAGGGCGATGGAACGGGCGAGGAGGGTCTTGCGCATGCTTCGGATCACAGCTTGAGGGACAGGGACAGGCCGAAGTTGCGGCCCGGCTGGGTGACGGCGTCGGGCGGCAGCTGTGCGGGGTTCAGGCCGCGGGCGTCGCTCCACCACATGTACTTCTGGTCGGTCAGGTTGAAGACGCCGCCGCGCAAGGTGACGGTGTCCGTGACGTTCCAATAGGCCGTCAGGTCGATGACGTCGAACGCCGAGGTGGTGTAGCAGGAGCCCGTGCAGGCGCGGCTCTCGTCCTTGCCTGCGGCGTGGGTGATGCTGAGCTCGCCGCCGTAGCGACCGGACGGATCGTCCCAGGCGACGCCGGCCACGACCTTCACCGGATCGATGCTGGCCAGCGGACCCTTGCCGCGCACGTTCTCGGCGTCGCCGCGCGCGCCGGAGGCCGCGCCCATCAGCGTCCAGCCGCCGTCCAGCCGCAGCCGCGCCTTCGCTTCGACTCCGCGGATCTTCACCTCGCTGTAGTTCACGTACTGGAACACGGACGGATTCACGGCCGTTCCGGCGCCGCTGACGACCTCGCGGGAGATGAAGTCCTCGTAGCGACCGGCGAAGGCGGCGAGTTCGACGTACAGGCGGCCATTGGACCAGCGGACGCCGCCGTCGATCGTCTGGCTCGTCTCCGGCTTCAGATCCGGGTTCGAGATCGAGGTGTAGCCTTGCAGCGGATTGCTGAAGCTGGTGTTCACCTGCGACGGAGCCGGCGCCTTGAACCCGGCGGCGATGTTGGCGAACAGCTTGGTGTTCTCCGTCGCCGACCAGACCACGCCCAGCTTGGGCGAGACGTGGGAGTCGCTGCTGCCCTTGGGCGCGGGTCCCGTGTAGAGCGCATCGCGCTCCGGCGAGAGGTCGTAGTAGTCGAAGCGCAGCGCCGGATAGAGCGACAGGCGGTCGTCGAAGAACTTCAGCTCGTCCTGAACGTACAGGCCGAGCAAGGTGTAGTCGGTGTTCGGGAAGGCGCGGCTCGGGAAGACGTCCGGCGGGGTCGGCACGGTGCCGCCGCGGATCATTTCCTGACGGGTCTTCGAAACGTCGAGGCCCCAGACGAGATAGTGCGACAGGCCGCCGGTATCGAACTGACTGTCGATCTGGACCGTCGCGCCCCAGACCTTGTTGTCGAAGGTGTTGTTGCGGGTCCGGTCGACCGAGCTGCGGTCTTCGAACGTGTACTGCCGGGTGGTGCTGTCCTGATAGTAGACGGCGGCGTTGACCGCGCTGAGCAGGCCCGAGCCGCCGGTGTAGCGGTAGTCGAGGCTGATGCGGTCGCGATCTGTTTCGTCGTGCGCCAGCACCTGGGTGGTGGTGACGCCCATCGACGTGCCCTGGGCGCTCAGCACGTCGGTGCTGACTTCATTGTCGAAGTGATCGTAGGTCAGGCGCAGGCGATGGCCGTCCAGCGGCGTGAAGACCAGCTTGGCCAGGATGGCGTTGCTTTCATGGTCCTGCGGGTTGGCCTCGGTGCGGAGCACGCCCGTGCCGCCTTTGTTGCCCTTGGTCTCCTGCTCATGCCCTTCGCGGCGGGTGTAGGAGATCATGCCCGACCAGTCGCCGGACTCGCCCGCGAACACCAGGTTGCCGTAGGCGCTGTCGTCGGCGCTGGCGTAGCCGGCCTTGGCCTCGGCCGCCCAGCTGCGTCCGTCGCGCAGGAAGTCCTTCGGGTCCTTGGTGAAGAAGCTGACCGCGCCGGCGAGGCCGTCGCTGCCGTAGAGGGCGGAGGCGGGGCCGCGCACGATCTCGACCGACTTGATCATGCCGAGGTCGGCGTAGCCGCCGCGGCCGACGTTCTGGGCGCCGAAGTCGAAGGCGTCCGGCACGCGGATGCCGTCGACCTGGATCAGCACGCGGTTGCCCTCCAGGCCGCGGATGTTGAAGCCGCTGTTGCCGTCGCGGCCTGTGCCGGAGCCGGCGGCGTTGAAGCGCGCGGGGCTGGTGCGGACCGAGACGCCGGGTTCGTACTTGATCAGGTCCTTGATGTCGGTGACCAGCCGGTCGTCCATCTGCTTGTCGGTGATCACCGAGGCGGTCACCGGAGCCTCGTCGAGGGGCTTCTCGGTGCGGGTGGCGGTGACGACGACCGGATCGACGGTGGCGGCGTCGCCGGCCGCGGCTTCGTCGGCCCAGACCGGGGCGGCGGCGAGGGCCGCGCCGGCCGCGGCGGCGAGCAGCGCCAGGCGGCGGGAGGTTTTGGTGAGCATGGACGCCCCCTCAGGCAGCGAATGTTAATGGTTGTGCGAGTCATTCGCACAGAAGTGGCGCGGCATAGGCCTGGAATGGTCGGCGGTCAACAAGCGTGCGACTAATTCGCAGTAACGTGGATTTGGCGCATCACTTCCAAACGGCTGTTCGGCTCGCTAGCCTCGCGGCAAAACAGGGAGAGGACGCCGTGATCGACAACCGCATCACCCGGATGCTCGGGGTGCAGTATCCCATCGTGCAGGCCCCGATGGGCTGGATCGCGCGGTCGAGGCTGGCCTCGGCGGTGTCGAACGCCGGCGGGCTGGGGATCATCGAGACCTCCTCCGGCCAGCTCGACGAGGTCCGGGCCGAGATCGGCAAGATGCGCGAGCTGACCGACAAGCCGTTCGGCGTGAACATCGCCCAGGCCTTCGTCCGCGACCCCGACATCGTCCGGTTCGTCATCGACCAGGGCGTGAAGTTCGTCACCACCTCGGCCGGCGATCCGCGGAAATACTGCGAAGCGCTGAAGGGGGCGGGCCTGACCGTCTTCCACGTGGTGCCGTCGTTGCAGGCGGCGCTGAAGGCGATCGAGGCGGGCGTCGACGGCCTGGTGGTCGAAGGCGGCGAGGGCGGCGGCTTCAAGAACCCGCGCGAGGTGGCGTTGATGGTTCTGTTGCCGCTGATCGCCAGCAAGGTCGACGTCCCGATCATCGCCGCCGGCGGGATGCTGGACGGCCGCACCATGGCCGCCGCCTTCGCCCTGGGGGCCGAGGGGATCCAGATGGGCACCCGGATGGTCTCCGCGGCGGAGTCGCCGGTGCACCAGAACTGGAAGGACGCCATCGTCGCGGCGGCCGAAACCGACACCGTCTTCCTCAACCGCTTCGGACCCGGCCCGGCGCTGCGGGCGCTGCGCACCGAGAAGACCACGCGGATGGAGAAGGACCCGCCGCCGGACGGGCCGATGAAGGAGTTCGGCAACGCGCTGGACCTCTATTTCGGCGGCGATATGGAGGCCTCCATCGCCCTGTCCGGTCAGGTGGCGGGTCGCATCGACAGCGTCAGGCCGGTGGCCGACATCCTCCGCGACACCATCGAGGAGTTCGAGGCGGTGACGGCTGACCTGGGACAGCGGTACGGGAGGGCGTAGACCTTCGGATCCTCCCCTCCGGGGGGAGGTGGCTCGCCGAAGGCAAGGCGGAGGGGCTTTCCGCCCATGACCCCCTCAGTCGGCTTCGCCGACAGCTCCCCCTGAGGGGAGCATCCTTTGTTGCCGCCTCCCTGTCGCCGTGCCACCGTTCTCTCCGAGACCGGACCGTTCAGAGTCCGGCCGCATCAAGGGAGGACGCCCATGGGGCAGGGCATCGGGCGCCGGATTGGCGGCTTGGCGATGGCGAGCGCCGTCGTGCTGGCGGGCTGCGGCCCAAATGGCGCTGCTGGGGGCGGCGGTTCGGCGGAGAAGCCCAACGCCGCCTATCAGGAAGAGCTGATCCAGAAGCTGATCGACGCCAAGCCGGGCGATGTGATCAGCATTCCCGCGGGCGTCTACGCCATCGACAAGGGGCTGAGCCTTGAGGTCGACGGCGTCACCATCCGCGGCGCGGGCATGGACAAGACCATCCTCAGCTTCAAAGGGCAGACGGCCGGGGCCGAGGGGCTGCTGGTCAACGCCTCGAACTTCACCATCGAAGACCTGGCGCTCGAGGACGCCAAGGGCGACGCGCTGAAGGTCAACGAGGGCGAGAACATCGTCATCCGCCGGGTGCGGGCCGAATGGACCGGCGGACCCAAGACCAGCAACGGCGCCTACGGTCTCTATCCGGTGCAGGTGAAGAACCTGCTGATCGAGGACAGCGTCGCGATCGGCGCCTCCGACGCCGGCATCTATGTCGGCCAATCGCAGAACGTCGTGGTTCGTCGCAACCGCGCCGAGTTCAACGTCGCCGGCATCGAGATCGAGAACACCCAGCAGGCCGACGTCTACGACAACCTGGCGACCAACAACACCGGCGGCATCCTGGTGTTCAACATGCCCAACCTGAAGGTCCCGGGCTTCGGCGCGCGGGTGTTCCGCAACAAGGTTGTGGGCAACAACACCGGCAACTTTGGCCGCAAGGGGACGGCGGTGGCTTCGGTCCCGGCCGGGACCGGGGTGATCATCAATTCCAACGACAAGGTCGAGATCTTCGACAACGAGATCGGGGCCAACCAGACCGCCAACGTCATCGTCTCCAGCTTCTTCTCGGCGGGCTACAAGGCCACGGAGGGCGTGGCCGAGACCTTCGACCCCTATCCCGAGGCGATCTCCGTCCACGGCAACCGTTTCGCGCCGGGCGGAAACAAGCCGGACGGCGTCGACCTGCAGGCGCTGCGGGTGGCGATGTTCGGGCTGAACGGCCGACTGCCGGACGTGCTTTGGGACGGGTATGTCGACGCCAAGAAGCTGAAGGGCGGCAAGCCGGACCCGGCGCTGGCCATCTGCGTCGACAACGGCGCGGCCCAGGTGCTGAACGCCGACGGCCCCAACAAGTACAAGGCGCCGAAGGTCGTGAGCCTGGCCTGCAAGCTGGACCCGCTGCCCGCGGCCAATGTCGCGGCGGCCGGGCCGATCCCTTCGGAGAGCAGGATTCCGGCGCCGGGCGGCCAGTGATGCGTCTTGTCGCGCTTCTGGCCGTCCTGGCGCTCGCGGCCTGTTCGCCGCGGCCGCTGGAGCCGCGCTACATCGCCGAGGGCCTGCCCGAGACCCTGTCCGACTGGGGCATGATCGGGGTTCGCGACGGCCGGCTGGTCCTGGCCGAGGGGGCGCAGCCCTATGAGCTGAACACGCCGCTGTTCACCGACTACGCCGGCAAGCTGCGCACCGTCTGGATGCCGAAGGGCCAAGCCGCGGTCTGGTCGCCGGACCAGGCCTTCGACTTCCCCGTCGGCACGGTGGTGACCAAGACCTTCTTCTATCCGAAGGCGGCTGGCGGCGGCGTCGCGCCCGGCGACGGTCTGCATCTGGCCGACATGAAGGACGGGCTGGACCTGTCCGGGATCCGGCTGGTCGAGACCCGCATCCTGGTGCGTCGCACGAGCGGCTGGGCGGCGCTGCCCTATGTCTGGGACGAGGCCCAGAAGACCGCCAAGCTGAAGCGCACCGGCCAGTCGATTCCGATGACCCTGGAGCGGCCCGGCCGGAAGGACAGCTTTGTCTACCAAGTCCCCAACGTGAACCAATGCGCCGGCTGCCATGCCACGGATCACGCGACCAAGGCGTTGCATCCGATCGGGCTGAAGGCGCGGCATCTCAATCGCGGCGGCCAGTTGGAGCGGCTGGCGGCGGTCGGCTATCTGCGCGGCCTGCCGGCGGCGGACCAGCGTCCACGAGCGGCGGTCTGGACCGATCCGGCGGCGGACATCGACGCCCGGGCGCGGGCCTGGCTGGACATCAACTGCGCGCACTGTCACAGCGCCGCGGGACCGGCGGACACCTCCGGCCTCTATCTCGACGCGGCGACGACGACCGGCCCCCGGATCGGCCTGTGCAAGCCGCCGATCGCGGCGGGGCAGGGGACCGGCGGCTTCCGCTTCGGCGTCCATCCCGGCAAGCCCGACGAGTCGATCCTGGTCTACCGCACCGCCTCTACCGATCCCGGCGCCATGATGCCCGAGCTCGGGCGCGCCCTCGTCCAGGACGAGGCGGTGGCGATGCTGCGGCAGTGGATCGCGAAGATGCCTGGGACCTGCGGCTGAGGTGACGACGACCGGGGGGACATGGACGTCGATCCAGCACCTGCGGGGCCTGGCGGCGCTGTCGGTGGCGCTGTTCCACGCCTGCCAATGGGCGCGGCTGCCGTTCAGCATCGGGGCGGCGGGCGTGGACGTCTTTTTCGTGATCAGCGGCTTCGTGATGTGGACCGTCACCGCGGGCGGGTCCGAGACAACGCCGGCCGCTTTTGTGAAACGCCGGCTGATCCGGGTGGCGCCGCTGTACTGGCTGGTGACGCTGGTGCTGGTCGCGGGGGCGCTGATCACGCCGCAGCGCTTCCCGGACATCGAGCCGACGGCCGATCACGTCCTGCTCTCTCTGGCCTTCGTGCAGCATTACAATCCGGCCGGGCTGCCGTTTCCGATCCTGCCGCCGGGCTGGACGCTGAACTACGAGGCGGTGTTCTACCTGGTCTTCGCGGCGGGGCTGCTGCTGCCCGAGCGGCGGCGGCTGGGGGCGCTGACCGTCGCCCTGGCGGCGCTGGCGCTGGCCGGGTTCGCCTGGCCGCCGGCCTACGTCATGCTGCTGAATCCGATGTTCCTGGAATTCCTGGCCGGAGTCTGGCTGGCGCGGCTGGCCCAGGAGGGGATGCTGCCAGACCGCACGATCGGCTGGCTGATGTTCGGCCTCGGCCTGGCGCTGTTCGTCGGCATCGAGCTGTCGCACATCGATCCGGACCTGTGGCGGCCGATGGTCTGGGGACTCCCCGCCGTGCTGGTCGTGGCCGGAGCGGTCACGGTCGAGGCGGACGGCGGCTGGAAGGGATTGCCGGGCCTGAAGACGCTCGGCGACGCCTCCTATTCGCTCTATCTGACCCACACGCTCAGCATCGGCGCCCTGGCCGTGACCTTCGGGACCTGGAATGCGCCGCTGTTCATTCCGCTCGCGCTGGCGATCGCCGTCCTGGCCGGCCTGGCGACCTATTTCGGCGTCGAGAAGCCGATGCTGGAGGCCCTGCGTCGGCGGCTTGCCTGACGCTGCGGAGCGCTCCCATACTCCTGTTCGACCGCGCGTCAGACGCGGCTTAGGAGGAGGACAACAGGATGGGGCGGATCAACGCTCTGGCGGTCGCCTGCGCGGCAGCGGCGGCCCTGCTGGCCGGATGCAGCGGCGGAAACGGAGGCGTCGACGGCAAGCGCATCGCGGCGGCCGATCAGACTCCCGGCGAGTGGATCACCCACGGCCGAACCTACGGCGAGCAGCGGTTCAGTCCGCTCGACAAGATCAACGTCGCCAACGCCGGCCAGCTGGGCCTGGCCTGGAGCTACGACCTGCCCGAGACCCGCGGCATCGAGGCGACGCCGCTGATGTCTGACGGGGTGCTCTACACCACCTCGTCCTGGTCGATCGTCCGCGCCTTCGACGCCAAGACCGGCAAGCTCTTGTGGGAATACGACCCGGAGGTCCCCCGCAAGACCGGGGTGAAGGCCTGCTGCGACAGCGTCAATCGCGGCGTCGCCCTGTGGCGGGGCAAGGTGGTGTTCGGAACGCTCGACGGCCGCCTGGAGGCGCTGGACGCCAAGACGGGCAAGAAGCTTTGGTCGGTGATCACCGTCGACCAGTCCAAGCCCTACACGATCACTGGCGCGCCGCGGATCATCAAGGGCAAGGTCCTGATCGGCAACGGCGGCGCCGAACTGGGCGTCCGCGGCTACCTGTCCGCCTACGACGTCGACAACGGCAAGCTGCTGTGGCGCTTCTACACGGTGCCGGGCGAGAAGGAGACGGACGACGCCGCTTCGGACGAGGCCATGAAGATCGCCCGCCCGACCTGGAAGGGCGAGTTCTGGAAGGTCGGCGGCGGCGGCACGGTCTGGGACTCGATGGCCTATGACCCCGACCTGGACCTGCTCTACATCGGCGTCGGCAACGGCTCGCCCTGGAACCGCGACATCCGCTCGCCGGGCGGCGGCGACAACCTGTTCCTGTCCTCGATCGTGGCGCTCAAGCCCGACACCGGCCAGTACGTCTGGCACTACCAGACGACGCCGGGCGAGAGCTGGGACTACACCGCCACCCAGCACATCATCCTGGCCGACATGCCGATCGGCGGAAGCGTCCGCAAGGTGCTGCTGCAGGCGCCCAAGAACGGCTTCTTCTATGTGATCGACCGCGCCAACGGGAAGCTGATCTCGGCCAAGAACTATGTGCCGGTCAGCTGGGCGACCCACGTCGACCTGACCACCGGCCGTCCGGTCGAGACGCCCAACGCCCGCTACGAGAAGGGGGTCGCCCTGGCCATGCCGGGACCGCTGGGCGGCCACAACTGGATGCCGATGGCCTACAGCCCCAAGACCAACCTGGTCTACATCCCGGCCCAGGAGATCCCGTTCCCCTACATGCCGCCGGGCGGAGCCAACGCCAACTTCCGCTACCAGCCGGGGGCCTGGAACATCGGGGTCGACACCCTGGCGGCGGCGCTGCCCGACGACGAGGCGACGCTGAAGGCCATCCGCGCCAGCCTGAAGGGCCGGCTGATCGCCTGGGATCCGGCCACCCAGACCGAGAAGTGGAGCGTGCCCTACAGCGGTCCCTGGAACGGCGGCGTGCTGGCCACGGCCGGCGGGCTGGTCTTCCAAGGCTCGGCGACGGGCGAGTTGGCCGCCTTCGACGCCGCCGGCGGCAAGAAGGTCTGGGCCTTCGACGCACAGACCGGGATCGTGGCCCCGCCCATGACCTATGAAATCGACGGCGAGCAGTACGTCGCGATCATGGCCGGCTGGGGCGGCGGCTTCGCCCTGACCGCCGGGGCGGGGGTCGACCCGCGCTCCGACGGCCCGCGCCGCCTGCTGGTCTTCAAGCTCGGCGGCAAGCAGACCTTGCCGCCGCGCCCGGTCATCGCCCGCGAGATGCCCGACCTGCCCGCCGTCGCCGCCACGCCGCAGCAGATCGCGGCCGGGGCCAAGGCCTACGCCGAGTACTGCTCGGTCTGCCACGGCGCCAGCGCGGTGTCGGAATTCTCGATCCCCGACCTGCGCTTCTCGCCGGTCACGCCGAGCGCGGAGGCCTTCAAGGGCGTGGTGATCGACGGCGACCGGGTCGACAACGGCATGGTGTCCTTCGCCGCGTACCTGAAGCCCGACCAGGCCGAGGGCGTGCGCCAGTACATCCTGTCGCTGGCTCACGCCCAGAAGGCGCGGATGGCGGCGGCCAAGCCGGCCAAGTAGAAGGAGGCGATGCTCTTCCAAGCCGACGCCCCACCGCCCCCGCAACAGCCGCCGGCCGCCGAAACGCGGCCGGCGGTGATCGCCGAACCCGTCGGCCCGCCGCTCGGGGACGAGGCGCCTGGTCTGGTGCGGGACCCGCGGCGATCCATTGAAGGGCCGACTTGGACGGCGCCTATCCGGCTCGAGGATCCGTTCGAGCTGAGGTCGGTTGTGATCACTGCGCCGCGCCTCTCGCCGGCGCCGACCGACGCCGCCTTCGCCGTGCTGAAGGTGGACGACCAGGCCATCGCCACGGCCTCGCGCCTGGACGAGGCCCTGGCGCTTGTGCCTGGGGTGCAGCTGTTTCGGCGGACCTCGAGCGTCGCCTCCAATCCGACGACCCAGGGCATGACGGTCCGCGCCATCGCCGGATCCGGCGCGGGGCGGGCGCTGGTGACCCTGGACGGCGTGCCCCAGAACGACCCGTTCGGCGGCTGGGTGATGTGGACGGGCCTGCCGTCGGCGGGGCTCGAGGGGGCGCTGGTCGTCCGAGGCGCCGGAGCCGGCCCCTATGGCGCCGGGGCCCTGACCGGAACCATCCAGCTGCAGGAGCGCACGCGGGTCACTTCCGGCGGAGAATACGCCTTCCACGCCGGCGAGCGCGGCGCATTCGGCGGCCAGTTCGCCTGGGCGGTCGATGACCTGATGATCGTCGGCGCGGCCGAGCGGACGGACGGCTGGGTCCCGGTGCGCGCGGGGCGAGGGCGGGCGGATGAGGCCCTGGCCTACGGGGGTTCGAGCCTGGCCCTGCGCTGGTCGCCGGGCTGGAGCGGCGGCGACCTGGCCCTTCGCCTGTCCGGCTATCGCGAGGCGCGTGACAGCGGCCTGGCCGGGGCGAGCGCCAGGGCGACGGGGCTGGCGGCGTCGGCGACCATGACCGGCGCCTCGCCCGGCATCGGGACCGAATGGCGGCTTCAGGTCTGGGCGCGGTCGTCGGACCTGGAGAACAGCTCGGTGTCAGTGGCGCCGGGCCGTAGCGCCACGACGCCGGCCAATGACCAGCACGGCACGCCCGCGTTGGGCCTGGGCGCCAATGCGGCGCTGCGCAAGGCCACGGGCCAGGGCGGCTGGGAGGTCGGCGTCGACGTCCGCTACGCCGAGGGCGAGACGCGGGAACGGTTCAGCTTCCAGGGCGGGGCCTTCCGCAACGGGCGGGTGGCCGGCGGCGCGCAGTATGTCGCCGGGCTGTATGGCGAGGCCTGGCGGCAGGCGGGCGATTGGTTGCTGACTGGCGGCGTGCGGCTCGACCGCTGGGGCAGCTTCGACGGCAAGCGCCGGGAATGGGTCCTGGCGACGGGGGCGCCGACGCTCGACCAGACGCCGCCTGACGCCGACGGTTGGCAACCGACCGCCCGCGCGGCGGCGAGGCGCGACTTCGGCGAGACCTATCTGCGCACGGCGGCCTACGCCGGCTTCCGTCCGCCGACGCTGAACGAACTGCACCGGCCGTTCCGGGTCGGCAACGACACCACCCTGGCCAATCCGGGCCTCGAACCCGAGACGCTGTACGGCCTGGAGGTCGGCCTGGGCGGGGGGGAGCGGTCCGCTGGTCGGCGACCCTGTTCGCCAACCGGCTGGACGGGGCGGTGACCAACGTCACCCTCAGTTCAGGCGCAGGCGGCGTGGTGCGCCAGCGGCGGAATGTCGGCGAGATCGATGCCTGGGGGCTGGAGGCGGACCTTGCCTGGCGGATGACCGAGACCCTCGAGATCGGCCTCACCGGCGCCTGGACAACGGCCGAGGTCGACGGCGGGACGGCCGCCGCGCAGCTCACCGGCCTGCGCCCGGCCCAGACGCCCGAGGTCGCGCTCAGCGCCACCGTCCTCTGGGAGCCGATCGAGCCGCTGCGCCTGCGGGCGACAGCGCGTCACGAAGGCGACCGCTGGGACGACGATCTCAACACCCGCCGGTTGTCGGCGGCGACCTCGCTGGACCTGCGGGTCGACTGGCGGGCGACGCCGACGGTGGACCTGTATCTGGCAGCCGAGAACGTCACGGACGCGGCGGTCCAGACCGCGCGGACGGGGGACGGGATCGTCAGCTACGACCAGCCGCGGACGGTGCGGGTGGGCATGGTCTGGCGGCCTTAGGCGCGCTGCGTCCTTCGAGACGCGAGCTTCAAGCGAGCGTCTCGAACCACGCACGGGCCCTTGACCCGGCGGCTGTCGTCGCCGAAGTCCGGGGCATGACCAAGCTGACGGGCCTGAAGGTGACGGTGGCCGGCGCGGGCGCGCTGGGCCTGACGACGGCGCTCGAACTGGCGGACGGCGGCGCGTCGGTGACCGTCCGCGATCCGGCGCCGCTGGGGCGCAACGCCTCTGGCGTCGCCGCTGGGATGCTGGCCCCGGGCAGCGAGGCGGCGCTCGACGCCGTGTCGGCCGGAGACTTCGACCTGTTGCGCGAGGCCCGCGATCTGTGGCCGGCCCTGGCCGAGCGGGCCGGAATCGCACTGGACCGTTCGGGCGCCGCCTATGTCGGCGAACATATCGGCGCGGTGGCGGCCAAGCTGCGGGGCATGGGGGCCAAGGCGGCCGTCTACGGCGACCGGGTGTTGATCTCGGAGGACTGGCGTCTGTCAGCGCTGGAGGCGCTGACCGCCCTGCGCCTGGCCTGCGAAGACGCCGGCGTGCGCTTCGAGCAGACCGAGGCGGAGGCGCCGGCGGACGACGAGACGCTGATCCTGGCGGCCGGACCGGGCGGAGCGGCTCTGGCCCCGGAGATCGCGAGCCTGGAGCCGATCAAGGGCCACATCCTGCGTCTTTCCGGCGGGCCCGATATGGGGCCGGTGATCCGCGGCGACGGCGTCTACATCTGTCCCGATCCGCAGGGCGCGATCGTCGGGGCGACCATGGAGCGCGGCCTCTCCAACGGCGACGTCGATCCGGCGCGCGTGGCGGCGCTGCGCGCGGCGGCCGAGGCCATCCTGCCCGAGCTGGCCGGGCTGGACGCCAAGGCCGAGACCGGGGTGCGGGCGGCCACCGCCGACGGGCTGCCGCTGGTCGGCTGGAGCCGGGCGCCGCGGGTGCTGCTGGCGGCCGGAGCGCGGCGCAACGGCTGGCTGCTGGCGCCGCTTGTGGCTCGCACGGCGGCGGCGTATCTCGCGGACGAAGATCCGGGACCATTCGCCGCGCGGCTCGACCCGCGCCGGTTCGACAAACAAGAGGGATAACCGCGCATGAGCAGCTTCTGGCCGACCGAAGAACAGGACGCCATCCGGGAGGCCGTGGGCCGCATCTGCGCCGACTTCGACGACGAATACTGGCGCAAGACCGACGAGACCGGCGACTTCCCCGAGGCCTTCGCCACGGCGATGGCGGCCGGAGGCTGGCTGGGCGTGGCCATGCCCGAGGAGTTCGGCGGCGCCGGCCTGGGCCTGACCGAGGCCGCGCACGTCATGCAGGTCGTGGCCGAGTCAGGCGCGGGCTTCTCCGGCGCCAGCGCCATCCACCTGAACATCTTCGGTCTGATGCCGGTGGTGAAGTTCGGCACGGCCGAGCAGAAGGCCCGCCACCTGCCGCGGATCATCGCCGGCGAGGACAAGGCCTGTTTCGCGGTGACGGAGCCCAACAGCGGCCTGGACACCTCCAGCCTGGAGACGCGGGCCGAGAAGAGCGGCAACGGCTACCGGATCACCGGCCGGAAGATCTGGACCACCATGGCTCAGCGGGCCAACAAGATCCTGATCATCGCCCGCACCACGCCGAAGGATCAGGTGGCCAAGCCGATGCAGGGTCTGTCGCTGTTCTACACCGACTTCGACCGCGCCAAGATCGACGCCCGCCCGATCCCGAAGATGGGCCGCAAGGCGGTCGAATGTAACATGCTCTTCATCGAGGACCTGCAGGTCCCGGCCGAGGACCTGGTCGGCGAGGAGGGCAAGGGCTTCCAGTATCTGCTGGCCGGTCTGAACCCCGAGCGGACCCTGTTCGCGGTCGAGGCGGTGGGCCTGGGCCGGGCGGCGCTGCGCAAGGCGGCCGCCTATGCCAACGAGCGGGTCGTGTTCGGCCGGCCGATCGGCCAGAACCAGGGCGTGCAGCACCCGCTGGCCAAGGCCTGGGCCGAGCTGGAGGCCGCCAACCTGATGGGCTTCAAGGCCGCCGCGCTGTTCGACCAGGGCCGCGAGTGCGGCGCCGAGGCCAACGCCGCCAAGTACCTGGGCGGCGAGGCGGGCTTCCGCGCCTGCGAGGCGGCGGTGCTGGCCCACGGCGGCATGGGCTACGCCAAGGAGTACGACGTCGAACGCTACCTGCGCGAGGCGATGATCGCCCGCATCGCTCCGGTCAGCCGCGAGATGATCCTGAACTTCATCGGCGAGAAGGTGCTCGGGCTGCCGAAGAGCTACTGACGTCGAGGACAGGAGGGGCGGTCATGGCCGGGTTCGCCGAGAGCTACCTTGGGCAGCTGCGCGCGGTCATCGGCGACCGCCTGATCCTCATGCCTGGGGCCAGAGTGGTGGTGGAGGATCCGCAGGGGCGGATTCTCCTGCAGCGAAGATCGGACTTTGGTCTGTGGGGCGTGCCGGGCGGTTCGCCGGAGGAGGGCGAAGACCTCACCACGAGCCTGCTGCGCGAGCTGGTCGAGGAGACCGGCCTGACCGCCACGGACCCGGTCCCGTTCGGCTTCGCCTCTGATCCCGAGTTCGAGACGATCACCTTCCCGAACGGCCATCGCTGCCAGTACTTCGTGATGATGTACGCCGTCAGCGCCTTCGACGGCTCGGCCATCGTGGCCGACGACGAAAGCTCGGCGATGGGGTGGTTCGAGCCCGCCGGGCTGCCCGAGATGCTGCCGAACATGCGGCGGACTGTTGAGGCCTATCTTCGCTTCAAGCAGAGCGGCGAGTTCCAGATGATCTAGGCGGCGCCCGCCATGCTGCCATCATCTGACATCTCCCAGCCTCATGACTGGACGCGTGTCTGGAGATGAGTCGGATGAAGCCTTCGGAAGATAGAGATGCCGCCCTGGGGGCGGATCCAGACGTCGTCGCGGCCTGGGTCGCGGGCTGGGCGCTGTCGCGCGGCGTGCCGCCGCCGGTCGCAGCCTACGGCGGACTTCGGGTTGATGTCGGGGCGCCGGACCAGAAGGCGCGATACGTCTTCGCAGCGCCTTCGCCGAGCGTCGAGAGGGCGTCGCGCGAGATCCTGGAGCCGCATGTCTTCATCAAGGTGGCCGCGCCGCCGGAGGCCGTGGAGCCCTGGCTGGCCGAGGGATGGATCCTTCAGCCGCTCGGCTTTCTGATGACGACCGACGGGCTGGAAGCCGGCGGCGTCGGCCTTCCCGACGGCTACCGGTTCGAGGTGGATGTCACGCCCGGCGGCCATACGGTCAGCGCGCTGGCCGAGGACGGCGAGGTTGGAGCCAATGGGCGCGTTCTTCTGGCGGGGACGACGGCCGTCTTCGACCAGATCATCACCCATCCGGATCATCGTCGGCGGGGATTGGGGCGGGCTGTGATGGGCCGGCTGGGCGCCGTCGCCGCCGAGAACGGCGCGACGAAGGGCTCCCTGGTGGCGACGCCCGACGGGCGGGCGCTGTACAGCACGCTGGGCTGGCGGCTGCATTCGCTGTTCACGACCTTCGTGCGGGAGTAGGCGCTGGCAGCAAGAGGGGACACGCACTCTGCGAGTGCATGTCCCCGGTTTTGCTAGCCCTGGCTGTCGGCCAGGTTGAAGCGGATCGGGATCCGCACGACGCCGCCGTCGACCGGCTTGCCGTTCACGGTCTGGGGCTTCATCCGGAAGTAGGCGGCCAGCTTCAGAGCCGCCTTGCCGAAGCCCATGTTGCCGGGCGTTTCGTCCACGACCTCGCAGCTGCCGACGGTGCCGTTGGCGGCGACCAGGCAGGCGAGGGTGGCCGCGCCGCTGGTTCCGGTGCGCAGGGCTCTCTCCGGATAGTAGCGCTCGAACTCGCGGGCGCCGGGCATCTTGATCCAGTCCGGACGGATGATGGTCGTCGGCTCGACGGGGACGAAGCCGCCGCCGTCGACGTTCAGGCCGCCGCCGCTCAAATTGACTGGCGGCAGCGCGCTTAGCGGTCCGGCGTCGCCCTCGATCGGAGCGATCGGCAGCACCTCGACCGGCGTGGTCGGAATGACCGGGTCATGCAGCCGGACCGTCGAACGCGAATCCGGCTGGGGCTGGACTTGCGGGACAGGCTTGGGATCAACCCTCTGCGGGGTGTAGAGCCAGGGCTCGACGACATTCGGTCCCTCGGCTTCCGCCGGCGGGACCGCGAACTTCATGTAGGCCAGGTATCCGCCCAGGGCGAGGTGCGCGGCGGCGACCACGCTGATGGCCAGGACCGAAGAGGAGGAGAGGCCGCGGCCGCGCCGCTCCCCTCCATCGAAATGAAACGAAGCGACGTCTCGAGCAACCATGGCGACCCTCCCTTGGGTCTCTCTTCTTGTTACAGTTCGAGCGTCCGCCCGATCCGAGACTCCGTCCATCGAAATCAGCGACTGCTTCGCAATTACATCGAACGTTCGTTTCGCGGTTAACCGGGGTTAAGCGCCGATTAACCATGATCGGCGACTCCAGGGACATGGCGGTTGAAGGAATCCGTGGGGTCGTCGAAACGGCCATCCAGCGCGCGTCGCAGGCGACGGGCGTGGATTTCTCGTTCCTCATGCGCACCGCCAAGCGTGAGAGCGGCTACAACCCCGGCGCCAAGGCCCCGACCAGTTCGGCGGCGGGGCTGTTCCAGTTCGTCGAGCAGACCTGGCTGGCCACGCTGAAGAAGCACGGCTCCAAGTACGGCTACGCCCGCTATTCCGACCTGATCCAGCGCGGCGGAGACGGCCGCTACCGGGTCAACGGCGCGGAGGCGCGGCAGGCGGTGATGAACCTGCGCTTCGACCCCCACGCCTCTTCGCTGATGGTGGGGGAGATGACCTCGGACAACGCCGCCTACCTGGCCGGGCGGACAGGGCGCCAGCCGACGGCCGGCGAGCTGTACGCCGCGCATTTCCTGGGACCGCAGGGCGCCGCCCGGCTGATCTCGGCGGTGCAGACCAGTCCGAACGCCGCCGCCGCCTCGGTGTTTCCGGATGCGGCCGGCGCGAACCGCACGATCTTCTACCGCGGCGGACGGGCGATCACGGTGACGGAGCTGTATGGCAACCTGACCCGCACGGCCGGCGACGCCGGCGTGGCCCCGCCGCGGGTCCAGCCCGACCAGGGTTTCGTCCAGTACGCCTCCGCCCGTCAGGCCGACCAGTCGGCCAAGAGCCAGCAGGACATGCTGGTGGAGTTCATCCTGCGCGGGTCCCAGGGCGTCGACGGCGGCCTGGACCTCGGCGGCGGCGGGGGCGGCGGCGGGGCCCGCAGCCTCGGCGGTTCGCTGCTGACGGCCGAGATGCTGCGCGTGCTGTCCGAGGCCCGGAAGGGCGACCGGTAGGCCCTCAAGCCCGGATCAATCCATCGGGTCGTCGAACCGGGTCTCCAGCAGGTCGATCTCGCGGACCAGCTTGCCGGCCGTCTCGCTGTCCAGCTCGCGGGCGCGGACGCGGCGGAAGATCTCGCTGCGCTCGGCCTTCAACCCCGCCAGCCGAAGGTCGCGTTCGATGGCGTCGTTGAGGCGGGCCATGGCGGCGGCTTCGCCCTCGAACGAACGGCTTTCGATGCGCTGGCGGTACAGCGGCATGATGCGGCCGGCGGCCTCGACATAGAGGTCGGCGTCGTCGCGGCCCTTCGACAGGTCGTGCTGGGCCTTCTCGATCGCCGCGATGGCGGCGTGGGCCGCTGCGACCCGGGCGGCGTTCTCGGCCCGGTCGTGACCCGGCTCGGACGGCATCTGCAGACCCTTGAGCAGCATCGGCAGGAACACCGTGGCCGTGATCAGGGAGACGATGATCACCCCCATGGCCAGGAAGATCGCCAGCTCGCGCGCCGGGAACGCCGACCCGTCGCGCATGACCAGGGGCAGGGTCAGCACCCCCGCCAGGGTGATGGCGCCGCGCACGCCGGCCACCGACATCGCCGCGACGATCCGCCAGTTCGGCCGCGCCGGCTTGCCGGCCTGGCGTAGCGTGAAGCGGAGCGACACCCAGACCCAGGCGAAGCGCAGGGCCGCCAGCGCCGCCACGATGGCGACGACATAGATCGCCAGCCACCAGGGGTCGTGGTGTCCCGTGCTGCGGACGGTGTGGGCCGCCTTGTCGAGAATGCCGGGCAGCTGCTCGCCAAGCAGGATGAAGATGGCGCCGTTGGCGGCGAACTGGATCGCGCCCCAGACGGTGTTGCGCCGGATGCGGGTGACGGCCAGGGCCTGGCCGGTGGTCTCCACCACGCTCATCGTCACCCCGGCGGCGACGGCGGCCAGGATCCCCGAACAGCCGGCCTCTTCCGCCGCCAGATAGGCGCCGAAGGGGATCAGCAGGCTGACCAGGATCTGCGAGCCGCTCTCCTCGCCGAAGCGGCGGGACAGCCAGCGGGTGACGCGGGTCACGCTCCAGGTCACGGCGACGCCGATGGCCAGGCCGCCCAGCGCCATCCAGAGGAAGTCGCCGGCGGCGTCGAAGATGGAGAAGGTTCCGGTCAGGGCGGCGGCCACCGCGAACCGCAGGCAGACCAGGCCCGAGGCGTCGTTGAGCAGCGCCTCGCCCTCCAGGATGTGCATCATCCGGCTGGGCATCGGGGTCTTGCGGGTGATGGCCGCCACGGCGATCGGGTCGGTCGGCGAGATCACCGCGGCGAGGGCGAAGGCCACCGGCAAGGGCATGGCCGGGATCATCCAATGGATGAGCAGGCCCATGCCCAGCACCGTGAAGATCACCAGCCACAGCGCCAGCTGGACGATGGTGGTGCGGTCGCGGAACAGGTTCTCGCGTGGGATCCGCCAGCCGTCGAGGAACAGCAGCGGCGGCAGGAACAGCAGGAAGAACAGCTCGGGATTGAGCGTCACCCGCCAGTCCGCGACCAGGCCGATGACCGCCCCGAAGGCGATCTGGATCAGCGGCCGTGGGATCGCCAGCGGCAGCATGCGGGAGACCGCGCCGCTGACCACGACCGCGAGGAGCAGAACCAGTACGATCTCGACGGCCTGCACCGGGCGCCCTCGTTCTCCAGGACGCCCGTCTCAGCAGGTGGGACTAGGCGACCGCCTTCGCCGCCCGCAGGGCCGCGATCTCGTCGGGACCATAGCCCAGTTCGGACAGAACGGAATCGGTATGCTCCCCCAGTTCGGGAGGCGGACCCTTGGGACCGTCATCGAAGCCGGGGAAGCGGGCCGGGCCGGCCGGGGAGCGGCGGCCGTCGGGCAGTTCGACGAAACAGCCGGCGGCCTCGGCCTGCGGATCGGCGACCAGCTCGCGCGGCGTCTGGTAGGGCGCCCAGGTGATGTCCTGCGCGTCCAGGCGGGCGGCGGCCTCGTCGTAGGGCATGGCGCCGAAGGCTTCGTCCATGATGGCCACCAGGGCCGGGCCGTTCTCGCGCCGGGCGCGGCCGGTGGCGAAGCGCGGATCCTCGACCAGTTCGGGCCGGCCGGCGGCGGTGGCGATCTGCGGCCAGTCGCTGGCGTTGGTGCGGATCAGCAGACAGATCCAGCGGCCGTCGGCGGTCTTGAAGAAGTTGGCCAGAGGCTGGACGGCCTGCTCGCGGGGGCGGGTGGAGGCCAGCTTCCCGAAGCGCAGCTGGATGGCCATGTCGGAGCCGATCGAGTAGACGCCCGCCCGCAGCAGCGAGGTCTCCACCAGCCGGCCCTTGCCCGTGCGGTCGCGCTCGTAGATCGCCGCCAGGATCGCCGACACGGTCGCCAGCGAGGTGACGTGGTCGCCCATGCCGGTGCGGATCGGGAAGGGATCGACGCCCTTGGGCGCTGTCAGCGCGCCGACGCCGGCCCGCGACCAGTAGGAGGCCACGTCCATGCCGGCCTTGTCGGCGTCGGCGCCCTGGAGGCCGTAGCCGGTCAGGCTGCAGTAGACGAGGCGCGGATGCTCGGCCTGCAGGGTCTCGAAGTCGAGGCCGGCCCGTTTCAGCGCCGCGGGGCGGACGTTGGTCAGGAAGACGTCGGCCTGGCGGATCAGGCGCAGTGCGGCCTCTCGCCCCTCCGGCGTGGAGGTGTCGAAGACCACGCCGCGCTTGCCGCGGTTGTCCAGGTCGAAGACCGGGTTGCCGTGCTCGCCGGTGGTCATGCCGTCGAAGAACTGCCGCATCGGATCGCCGCGCGGCGGCTCGATCTTGACCACCTCGGCGCCCCAGTCGGCCATGATCCCGGCGGCGCCGGGGGCGGCGATGTAGGTGGCCAGCTCGACGACCTTCAACCCTTGCAGCACGCGTCTCTTCCTTCCCGCTCTTTTCTCGTTCCAGCCATCATGGCGGCCGGGTGAGGAGGGGGAAAGGGGCTTACGCGGCGGAACGGGAGGCCGAAGTTTCGTCGCGGGAGCGGGCGACCGCGTCGGCTACGGCCCGGGCGACCCCGGCGACGGTGACCGGCTTGCGCAGGACCGCGTCGGCCCCGGCCTCGAGGCATTCGCGCGCCTCCTCGGCGTCGCCGCCGATCACCGCGATGATCGGGGCGGCGGCCACCGGAGCGTCCAGGGCCCGGACGGCGGCTGCGGTCTGCGGCCCGTCGAGCAGGGGCATGCGGCCGTCCAGCATCAGCAGGTCGAACTCGGCGAGCTGGGCCAGGTCCAGGGCTCGGCGGCCGTTGTGGGCGTGGACCACCTGGTGGCCGAGCTGCTCCAGAATGGCGCGCAGCATGGCGGCGTTGAGTGCGTCGTCCTCGGCGATCAACACCCGCAGCGGCCGGGTGCTGTGCGCGGCGGCGGCGGTGACGGACGCGAACGGCTCCGGCTCGGCCGGGACCTCGACGCTGGCCTCGGCGTCCCAGGCCAGCTCCAGGGTGAAGCAGCTGCCGACGCCGACGGCGCTCTGGCCGGCCAGGGACCCGCCCATCAGCTGGGCCAGCTGCCGAGCCAGGGACAGGCCCAGTCCGGCGCCGGGAATGCCGGCGCCGGTGCGCTCGACCCGGCGGAAGGGCTCGAAGGCCTGCTCCATCTCCTCGGGCGTCAGGCCCGGGCCGGTGTCGGCGATGGACACGGCGATACGGTCCTCGCCGCGACGCTCGATCCGCGCCTCGATACGACCGCGGACGGTGTACTTCACGGCGTTGCCGATCAGGTTGGCCAGCACCTGGCGGGTTCGGGTTGCGTCGGCCATCGCGGCGCCGACCGCCAGGCTTTCCAGTCCGGGCTCGACATGCAGGGCCAGTTCGACGCCCTTGGCGGCGGCGTGCGGGCGGTTGAGCAGCACCAGGTCGCGGGTCAGCCGGACCGGGTCGAAGGCTTCCTGGTCCAGCGTCAGCCGGCCGGCGTGGGCGGTCTCGGAATCGAGGGTGGCGTTCAGCACCGTGACCAGGTCGTTGGCGGCGTCCAGCGCCGCCGCCAACTGCTCGCGCGAGGGCGCGGCGCGGCCGCCCTGGCCGACGGCGGCCGCCAGCACATGGGTCACTCCGGTCAGGCCGTTGCGGATCTCGTGGCTCAGGGTGGCGACGATGTCGGATTTCGACTTGGCCAGGCGCTCGGCCTTTTCCAGCGAGGCGGCGCGTTCGGCGAACAGGGCCTCTCGCTCGGCGACGAGGGTGAACTGGGCGCGGAGCAGGCGGTTAAGGATCAGGCACAGCGCCATGGTCAGGGCCACCGCGCCCCAGGCTAGGCCGGCCTGCAGGCGGCTTTCGGGGTGCAGGAACAGGCCCAGGAGCGGCCCCGCGGCCGCGGCCGGGCCGACGATGAGCAGGGCGGGGAGCGACGGAGCGCTGAAGAAGAAGCAGATCACCGCCGCCGCGACCGCCACCATCTGCAGGGCTTCGCGGGCCGGGCCGGCGGCCTCCGCCACGACGGCGATCTGGCCGCAGGTCACCGCCCAGAGCAGGCCGCAGGCGATGTGGACCCGCATCCGGCGGCGGATGTTCGTCGCCGCCTCGGTCTTCAGCCAGGCGACCACGAAGTAGAACGCCGCCCAGTTGATGGCGAACATCGCGAAGGTCGCCGTCATCCAGACCGTGTTGGACGCGAACGACCCGGCCCAGACGTAGATCGGCAGGCAGATGGCGAAGAGGGCCAGCGCGTAGGGCAGCAGGCCGCGCTGGAGGTCCAGCGACATGCGGTCCATGGCCGTGGCGACGGCGGCGCGGTCGGTGGACGCGAACACCTTGATACGAATCCCCTCTGGCAAGTCGGAGCAGCCTAGGGAGGGCAGGTTTGCGGGGCGTTAGGAGACAGCGTTAATCCGCGCTCAGTCTTCATTAAGCCTAACGACTCATGATCGACCGGCTCCTTCGGGAAGGTGGAGATCATGAGCACGACGCGGGCGGCGCTGACCGACATCGACATCCGGACCCTGCTGCGCGGCGCGACGGCCGACGAGCGGGCCGTGGCCGCGCACAAGCTCTGCCGGGCCATCGACCGTCAGGCGCTGACCGAGGATGAACGGCTGCACGCCCAGGAAATCCTGCGGGTGATGGCCGTCGACGCCGCCGAACTGGTCCGGCGCGCCCTGGCCGTGACCCTGAAGAACTCGCCGGTGCTGCCGCGCGACGTGGCGCTGAAGCTGGCCCGTGACGTCGAATCGGTCGCCCTGCCGGTGCTGAACTTCTCGCCGGTGTTCACCGACGACGACCTGGCCGAGATCGTCCGCGTCGGCGGGCCCGTGCGGCAGGTCGCCATCGCCAAGCGGCCCAAGCTGTCGGACAAGGTCGCCGGCGCCATCGTCGACCACGGCGCCGAGCCGGCCGTCGAGACGCTGTGCGCCAACGACAACGCCGCCGTCTCCGAACGGACCCTGCAACGGGCCATCGATCGTTTCGAGAAATCCGAACAGGTCCTGGCCGCGATCGCCTACCGCAACGCACTGCCGATGGCGGTGACCGAGCGGCTGATCGACATGGTCGGCGACCAGATCCGCGACCACCTGCTCAACACCCAGATGCTCTCGCCGGAGCTGGCGGTCGAGATCGCCATCGGGGCCAAGGAGCGGGCGACGATCGACCTGGTCGACCAGGCCGGTCGGGCAGGAGATCCCAAGGCCTTCGCCGCGCACTTGAACAAGGCCCAGCGGCTGACGCCCTCGCTGCTGCTGCGGGCCCTGGCGCACGGCCACATGACCTTCTTCGAATGCGCCGTGGCCGAGCTGGCCGGCGTGCCGCATCACCGCACCTGGCTGATGATCCACGACGCCGGCGCCCTGGGCCTGCGCGCCATCTACGACCGCGCCGGCCTGCCGACGCGGCTGTTCGCGGCCTTCCGGGCCGGGGTCGACACCTGGCATTCGATGGAGTTCGACGGCGGCCTGCGGGACCGGGAGCGGTTCCAGGAGCGGATGCTGCAACGGTTCCTGACCCGGCCCCAGTCGGCCGGCCGCGAGGACGTCGACTACCTGCTCGAGCGCATGGACCGCATCGGCCGCGACGGACGGAGCAGCGCTGACGTGGCGTGAGGCTTGCCGAACGCTCGTTTGATGTCGATCCTGGCGGCATGACCGATACCGCCGTCGCCGCCATCCGCCCCGCCGCCACCATCCTGCTCGTCCGGGACGCACCCGCCTTCGAGGTGCTGATGGTCAAGCGGCACCACCAGATCGACTTCGCCTCGGGCGCGCTGGTGTTCCCGGGCGGCAAGACCGCGGCCGGAGATCACGATCCGGCCTGGGAAGAGCACGTGACCGGCTGGGACGCCGTCGCGGCCGATGAACGCCCGCTGCGCATCGCCGCCATCCGCGAGGCCTACGAGGAAGCCGGCGTCATCATCGCCAACCACGCCGACGGCGCGCCCTTCGCCGGCGACGACCGCGCCGGGGCCCTGCGCGAGGCGGTGGCCAAGGAGCGGCATTCCTTCCTGGCCTTGGTGCGCGAACTGGGCGTGAAGCTGGACCTGGGCGCGCTGGAGACCTTCGCCCGCTGGATCACGCCGGACATGATGCCCAAGCGGTTCGACACCTGGTTCTACGTGGTCCGGGCGACGGGCGAACAGCTGGCCGTCTGCGACGGCTGGGAGACGGTCGACGCCGAATGGATCGCTCCGGCCGAGGCCCTTCGGCTCGAGGCGGCGGGCGAGCGGACGATCATCTTCCCGACCCGCATGAATCTGAAACTGCTGGCCGAGGCCTCCAGCGCCGCCGACGCAACGGCCCGCGCCGCCGCTCGGACCCTGGTCACGGTCCTGCCCAAGGTCGAGAAGCGGCCCGAGGGCGCCGTGCTGGTGATTCCCGAAGACGCCGGCTACGGCCCGGTGACCGAGCCGCTGAGCAGCATCCGGGCCTAGTGGCGGAAGCCTAGTCGGCGACGTAGGTCGCGACCCGGCCTTCCAGTTCCTCGATCAGCGCCTTGCCCACCGGATGGTCGTCGGTGCGGATGTCGCCGCGGACCGCCGCCTTGATGGCGTCGATATGGGCGTCGACCAGGAACATCGGCGCGTCGAGGCGGGTGTCCGGATCGTCGATCAGCTTGCACAGCGAGCCGGCGATGCGGGTGACGATGGGAAACTCGTAGGTGGCGCCCAGGCCCTTCAGGTCGTGGGCGCGCAGATAGAGGCTCTCAGCCGTCTCGATGTTGAGGCCTTCGGTCCGGACGCGCGCACGGGCGGCGTCGAGCTTGACCAGCTCGTCGTTCATCCAGGCGGCGAAGTTGCCGGCGAGGCTCTTCAGCGCCGCCTCGGCTTTGGCGATGGCCGCGGCGTCGATGCCGCCGAACCGGCCGCCGACCTTCTGTCGAAGGGTGTTGGGGGCCTGGATGACCTGGACCGTCGAATTTTCGCTCACGCTCGCCTCCACACTGGCGTTTACGACGATGACGGTAGCGGCCTGTCGTTAACAACGAGTGAGACGAACATTTTTGCCTCGGGACGGGTTGTCGCAGGGGTCTAGGCGGAAAACTGTTCCGTCAGGACGCGTTCCTCGAGGCTGCGGCCGGCGTCGAACATCATCGACAGCGAGACGCCGCGGTCCTCGGCGACATGCACCTCGACCACGTCGCGGACCTCGACATTGTCGGCCACGGCGCTGACCGGGCGCTTGTCGGCCTCCAGCACCTCGAAGGTCACCCGGGCGCCGTGGGGCAGCAGGGCGCCGCGCCAGCGGCGAGGCCGGAAGGCGCTGATCGGGGTCAGGGCCAGGGCCCGGGCGTCGATCGGGATGATCGGGCCATGGGCCGAGAGATTGTAGGCGGTCGAACCTGCCGGCGTGCAAACCAGGGCGCCGTCGCAGACCAGCTCCGCCATCCGCACCTTGCCGTCGATCGAGATACGCAGCTTGGCCGTCTGACGGGTCTGGCGCAGCAGCGACACTTCATTGATCGCCAGCGCCTTGTGCTGCTTGCGGCGGGTGTCGATGGCGACCATGGCCAACGGGTGGATGACCGCGCGCTCGGCGGCGGCGATCCGCTCGAGCAGATCGTCCTCGCTGTACTCGTTCATCAGGAAGCCGACCGAGCCGCGGTTCATGCCGTAGATCGGGCGGCCCTCCCGGACCTCGCCGTGCAGCGTCTCCAGCATGAAGCCGTCGCCGCCCAGGGCGATGATCACCTGGGCCTCGTCGCCGGCGTCGCCGTAACGCTCGATGAGGCGGTCGCGCGCCTGCTGCGCCTCGGGCCGATCGCTGGCCTTGAAGGTCAGGCGGCGGGTGAAGGGCTGGGCCTTGAACATCAGACCGATTTGACCGCCTGGCGGAAGGCCATGCCGGCGATGTCGGCGTCGAACGGCCCGAAGGCGCCGGCCGCGCGGCGCTGGCCTTCGGCTCCGCCGCCGGGGCGGCCGTGGTTCAGGGCGCGGACGGCCTCCAGGATGGTCGGAAACACGCCGCGGTCGACGCCGATGGCGGCGCAGGCCAGACCCAGCAGCTCCGGCCGGTCGCTGTCGATGGCGCGGCGGATGTGTTCAGGCTCGAAACCGCCCAGCTTGGCCAGCGCGGCGACGAACAGGGTCAGGCGGCCCTCGCGGAGGGCGCGCAGCAGATAGCCGGGCTTCAGCTGGTCGCCCTCGGCCAGCTTCTCGACCAGGCGGGCCTCCATGGCCTCGCGCTCGGCGTCGCTGCGGGCCTGGGCCGGGGGCAGGCCGTCGATGGCGGCGTGAGCCTCGCGCACGGCCAGGGCCAGTTCGGCGTCCATGATCTCCGGATCCAGCCGGAAGCGGCCGATCAGGGCCGAGCGCAGCGATTGCCCGACCCACAGGTACAGCCGCTGGGCCATGTCTGAGGACAGGCGCGGATGGCGGGCCAGCGGCGAGCGCATGGCGGCGATCTTGCGGGAATGTTCGACCAGCCGCTCCATCGCCGAGGGCGTGAGCTCGGCGGTGTCGTTGCCGGCCAGCGCGGTCAGCACCGCCGGCTCCTCCTGCTTGAGGATGGCCTCGATCACCGGAGCGCCCAGCCGGCCGCGGCGGGCGATGGCGATCTGGTGGTCCAGCGTGCACTCGACCAGCATCCGGATCAGGTCGTGATCCTGCAGTACGGGGCTGGAGGCGATGACCGGGGCGGCGATCTCGATCTCGTCCAGGGCGAGCACATTGACCAGCGCCGGCGGGGCCCAGGGGGCGGGGCCGATCTTCTCGGCCAGGCGGCGGCGGATATCGCGCTCGGCCTCGGCAACGAGCTTCATGAACACCGCGCCGACCAGTTCGCGGGCGACCGGGCTGCGCAGGGCGTCCGCCTCGGCCGCGTCGCACAGGTCGACGACCTCGACGAGCAGCCGCTCCCGGTCCGCCGGATGGCGGCTCTGAGCCAGCAGCAGCAGATCCTGGGCGTCGAGGGTGGTGGTCACGTCGGTCCCTGTCCCGGAATCGGGCGAGCAAGCAGCCTGCACCTGCCCCATGAAAACATGCTTAAACCAGGGGCAAAGGCAGAGGGAGTCGAAAGCCATGGGCGAACCGGTGATTCTGGCTCTGGACCAGGGAACGACTAGCACCCGGGCGATCGCCTTCGACCGCCAGGGTCGCGCCCTGGCCGACGCCGGCCGGCCGCTGCGCCAGAGCTATCCGCACGACGGCTGGGTCGAGCACGACGCCGAGGAGATCTGGAACGCCTGCGCGGCGGTGCTGCGCGAGACGGCGGAGAAGACCGGCCGGCTGGACGACATCGCCGCCATCGGCGTCACCAATCAGCGCGAGACGGTGGTGATCTGGGACAAGGCCACCGGCCGCCCGATCCATCCGGCCATCGTCTGGCAGGATCGCCGCACCGCCGACCGCTGCGAGGCGCTGGCCAAGGGCGGAGCCGAGCCGCGGGTCACCGAGATCACCGGCCTGCTGCTGGACCCCTATTTCTCGGGCACCAAGATCGCCTGGCTGCTGGACAACGTCCCCGGCGCCCGCGCTCGGGCCGAGCGCGGCGAGCTGCTGGCCGGAACCATGGACTGCTGGGTGATCTGGAAGCTGACCGGCGGGCGGGTCCACGCCACCGACGCCACCAACGCCTCGCGCACCCTGCTGTTCGATATCGAGGCCCAGGCCTGGTCGGAGGAGTTGCTGACCCTGCTGAACGTGCCGCGGTCGCTGCTGCCGACAGTGCTCGACTGCGCCGGCGACTACGGCGAGACCGAGCCGGAGATCATCGGCCGCGCGATCCCGATCCGGGGCGTGGCCGGCGACCAGCAGGCGGCGCTGATGGGGCAGGGGTGCATCCGTCCCGGCGAGATGAAGGCGACCTACGGCACCGGCTGCTTCATGCTGCTGAACGCCGGCGAAGGGCGGCCGGTCAGCCGTTCGCGGCTGCTGACCACGGTGGCGGCGCGGGTCGGCGGCAGGACGACCTATGCGCTGGAAGGTTCGATCTTCGTGGCCGGCGCGGCGATCCAGTGGCTGAACGAGCGGCTGGGCTTGGCCGGCGGACCGCAGGGGGTCGAGGCCCTGGCCCGCACCGCGCGGCCCGACCACGGCGTGGTCGTGGTGCCCGCGTTCACGGGCCTTGGCGCGCCCTGGTGGGATCCCGACGCGCGGGGCGCCATCTTCGGCCTGACCCGCGACAGCGGCGAGGCGGAGATCGCCGCGGCGACCTTCGACGCCTGCGCCCTGCAGACCCGGGACCTGGTCGAGGCGATGCGCGCCGACGCGCCCGCCGCCTTCCACGACGGCGCCGAGCTGCGCATCGACGGCGGCATGGCCAAGAGCGCCTGGTTCAGCCAGCGTCTGGCCGAGCTGACCGGGTTGCCGGTGCTGCGCGCCAGCTATCACGAGACCACGGCCCTGGGCGCGGCCCTGTTCGCGGGCCTGGGCGCGGGCCTGTTCGCGAGCCTGGAGGAGGCGGCCTCGGCCCGGCCGGAAGCGACGCTGCTGCAGCCTTCCGACGACACGCACCGCCGCGAGAGCGCCTACGCGCGGTGGCTCGACGCGGTGCCCCGGGTGCGGGCCTAGGAAGCAGGGACATGCTGCCGCAGGGTGCGTGTCCCCCGCGTGTGTGCGCCGAGACGGGGACACGCACCTTCGGAGCATGTCCCTGGCGAAGCGTGGCGGCTCGCCCTTTTCCGTCATCGTCGGACTTGTTCCGACGACCCATGAACACGGCTGTTGAAGGACTTCGCGAACCGGTCCGCCGCATCACGCATGGGTCCTCGCGACGAGCGCGAGGATGACGTGTGGAAGGGGGATGACGCGACGGTTTCGTCTCGCCATAACCGCCCCATGAGCCGCAAGCGGATCGATCTCATCCTCGTCGAGCGCGGACTGTTCGACAGTCGGGCCAAGGCGCGCGCGGCGATCGAGGCCGGGCGGGTGACGGCCGACGGCAAGGTGGTCGGCAAGGCCTCCGAAGCCGTCGACGAGGCCGCCGAGATCAACGCCGAGGCCGCGCACCCCTGGGTCGGACGCGGCGGGCTGAAGCTGGATCACGCGCTGACCCTGTGGCCGGTCGAGGTCGCGGGGCGGGTCGTGCTGGATGTCGGGGCCTCGACAGGCGGCTTCACCCAGGTGGTCCTCAGCCGGGGCGCGGCGAAGGTCTACGCCGTCGATGTCGGGGCCGGGCAGTTGCATCCGTCCCTGGCCAGCGATCCGCGGGTGGTCGAGCTGTCCGGGACGGACGCACGGATCCTCGATGCGAGCCTGGTTCCCGAGGCGCCGGACCTGATCGTCACGGATGTCTCCTTCATCTCCCTGGCCAAGGCGCTGCCGGCGGCGCTGGCCCTGGCGCGGCCGGGCGCCGAGCTGGTGGCCCTGGTGAAGCCGCAGTTCGAGGTTGGCCGGGACAACGTCGGCAAGGGCGGCATTGTCAAGGACGAGGCGGCGCGAATCCAGGCTCTGGCCGACGTCGCGGCCTGGTTGGAGTGCATCGGCTGGACCGTCCTGGCCACGGCCGACAGCCCGGTCGCCGGCGGCGACGGCAACCGTGAGTTCCTGCTCAGGGCGCGGAACGATCGCAGCCCCAGTTCCAGAGGTACTTCGGCTTCCTAGTCGTCCGGGGATAGGTCGAAGGCGCGCTGAAGCGGGCCGGGTCGGCCGGCCGCATGATCACGCGCGTCGCCTCGAAGAGCGGCCGGCCGGCCGGGTCCTTGACGAGGACGGGGACGTTGCCGTCGGCAAGGCAGATGGTGTTGCCGCGAGTGTCGTCTGTTTCGGTCAGCATCTGGCAGGGGATGTCGTTGACGCGGAGCTTGGGGCCGTCCCGACGGCCAGGCCACCAGTCGAAGACGCCGGTGGTCACCTGGAGCTCGGCAAGTCCGTCGGCCAGCGATGTCTTCCAGGCCACGCGAGCGTCGTCGGGAATCCGCTTGGCGTCCGCGGCGACCGGAAACACCTCGGCATGGCCTTCCTTGGTGTCGCCGGCCACGGCCAGGCGACCCCATGGCGTCGCGGGATGGGCCTGCTCGAACCGGACCTTGGTGTCGTCCGCCTCCATCCAGGTCGAGCGCCATTCGCCGTCCGGCGTGCGCGCCCGGCCTTCCAGGTAGAAGGGGGTAAAGCCGAGGCGGGCGCAGGCCTGGGCCTCGCCGGCCAACAGGACCGTCGCCGCGAAGGCGGCCGTCAGCAGTTTCCGCATGATCGTGCTCCCCGAAGGCGCACGATGCCTGAACATTGGCCGGCGGCAAAGAAAAAGGCCGCCCGCAGGGAGCGGACGGCCTGGAAGTCTGTTTGCGAAGCGGGTTGCTTAGTCGACAACCTGGTAGTTGCCCCGGGCGTCGCGGCAGACGCGCACGAAGCGCTTCTGGGTGCGGCCGTCGGGGAGGTAGATCGGGCTCTCGGCCAGCGTGCAGTTGTCCGCCGTCGGAGCCTGGGTCACCGGGGCGACGTAGTAGTCGTCACGGCTGTAGCGATCGTCGTAGTAGCCGCCCTGCTGATAGCTGGGCTCCTGGTAGCCGTAGTAGCCGTCGCGCGGGTAGGTGTCGTAGTAGCCCGTGCGCGAGCCGCGGTAGGACGGATCATAGGCGCTGTCGCAGGCGGCGCCGGACTTGCCGACGTTGCTGCCGATCACCGCGCCAAGGATGCCGCCGAGGACCGCGCCCTCGGTCTTGGCGCCGCGGCCGGCGATGCTGGAGCCCGCCAGGGCGCCGAGGCCGCCGCCCACCAGGGCGCCGCCGGTGCCGCGGTTCACCTGGTCGCGACGGCAGGGGTCGTAGTAGCGGTCGTTCTGGTAGGCGGGACGATAGGTCTGCGCCGAGGCGATCGAGGGGACCGCGAAGGCGCCGGCCAGCAGAGCCGCGCCGGCCAGGCCGACGACGCCGCGGGTCAGGATGGAACGGGAGGTCATGGCAGGGTCTCCAGGGGGATTCTCAAGGATGCTCTATTGGGGGAGCGGCCGGGTCAGCCCCGGCCGCCTCTAGGCTTTACGATGGCCGGTTAACCTCGGCCGCTGGGCCGCCACTCGCCGTTGCGGTTGCGGCAGACTTCGAAGCTGTGCCAGCTGCCGCCGTAGTACTCCTGCACCCAACGGCAGTTGTCGCGGCGGCTGCTGATACGATCGGGATAGTCCGAGCAGCGGACGTTGTTCTTGGCGATCTGGTTGCCGGCGATCGCGCCGACGGTGCCGCCGAGCAGGGCGCCTTCTGTCTTGGCGCCCTTGCCGGCGACGACCGCGCCCAGGGCGCCGCCGATCAGGCCGCCGGTGATGGTGCCCTTGTTGCCGGCGCTCTTCTTCTCCTGCCTGCAGATGTCGCCGCGGCCGTAGGAGCGCGAGGACTGCGCTTCGGCGAAGGTCGGGACCGCAAGGGCCGGCGCGGCGATGGCGAGGGCCGCGGTAAGGGTCAGGATGGTGCGCACGACGCGTCTCCTTCTACTTCCGTTACAGGTCTGTGCCTGTCGTTCATGGTGCGAAGATGGCGGATCGTTCCTGAACGCTCGTTGAGTGACCCGTTCATCTTCGTTCATGTTCATTCAGACGACGGAAAACCCGCCGTTTGCTGCGCCATAATGTTACGGGGGAGCGGAAGTTCCCTCTGGAGAGTCGGTTGGCCGATATCGTCGACATCGAAGTCACACGCGTGGGCGTTCAGGGCGACGGCATGGCCGCAGGGCCGGTCTATGTTCCGCTGACCCTTCCGGGCGAGCGCGTCCGCGCGCGGCGGGAGGGCGATCGGGCCGAGGCGGTCGAGATTCTGAGCCCCAGCGCCGACCGGGTCGATCCCGCGTGCCGGCACTTCGGCCATTGCGGCGGCTGCGCGCTGCAGCATTGGGCGAGCGCGCCCTATCTCGACTGGAAGGGCGAGCAGGTTCGTTTCGTGCTGGGGAAGGAACGGCTCGACACAGAGATTCTGCCGACCTTCGCATCGCCCCCGGGGTCGCGCCGTCGCCTGGCGCTACACGCCCGCAAGGGCGGGAAGGGCGCGCCGGTCCGGCTGGGCTTCAAGGAACGGCGCAGCTGGTCGCTGGTCGACATCGAGGAATGCCCGATCTCTGACCCGCGACTCGTCGCGGCCCTGCCGGCGCTGCGGGCGCTGGCCGAGCCGTTCCTGGAGCATCCCAAGTCGGCCCCGACCCTGCATGTGACCTGGACGGGCACGGGGCTGGACGTCGATGTCACCGGCATTGAGCGCAAGAGCGGCGGCCTGTCGGCCGACGCCCGGATGCGCGCCGCCGAGGCGGCTTCGGCCGGCGACATGGCGCGGGTGACCCTGGCGGGCGAAACCGTCTACCAGCTGCGCCAGCCGGTGGTCCGCCTTGGTCCGGCCCTGGTCGCCCTGCCGGCCGGCGCTTTTCTGCAGGCGACGCCCCAGGCCGAGGCGGCGATGGCCGAGATGGCGGTCGAGGCCGTGCAGGGCGCCAAGCGGGTCGCCGACCTGTACTGCGGCGTCGGCACCTTCACCTTCCGTCTGGCTCAGGTCGCGTCGGTGCTGGCGGCGGATGCGGCGGGCCCGGCGATCGCCGCGCTGCGCGCCGCCATCGCCACGGCGCCGGGGCTGAAGCCGATCGAGGCCGAGACCCGCGACCTTTCCCGCCGGCCCGTGACGGCGGCGGAGCTTGGCAAGATCGATGCGGTGGTCTTCGACCCTCCTCGCGCCGGCGCCCTGGAACAGACCCGCGAGATCGCGGCGTCGAAGGCCTCGCGGGTGGTGGCGGTGTCCTGTAATCCGGCGACCTTCGCGCGGGACGCCCGCGTCCTGGTCGACGCCGGCTTCACGCTGGAGCGGCTGCGTCCGGTGGACCAGTTCCTGTGGTCTCCGCATGTGGAGCTGGTGGCGGTGTTCTCGCGCTGACGACCCTCCCCCCTGGGGGAGGTGGCCCGGCGAAGCCGGGACGGAGGGGGCTGCTGAAGCGCCCATGACCCCCTCAGTCGTCGCTACGCGCCGACAGCTCCCCCATGGGGGAGCACCCTAGAACAGGCTCATCTGATCCCCGGCCTTGGGCGGGATCCTGAACTGGGTCAGGTCGGCCTCCATCCTGGGGCCGTCCAGGCCGTAGCGTTTCCGCGCCGCCCGGAAGCGCGCGGAGACCAGCTCAGCCAGCGGGCCTTCGCCGCGGCCGCGGACGCCCCAGTCGGAGGTGTAGGCTTTGCCGCGCCGCATCTGACGGACCAGCGACATCACCCGATCGGCGCGGTCGGGGTGGTCGGTCGCCAGCCATTCCTGGAACAGGTCGGCGATCTCCAGCGGCAGGCGCAGCATGACGTAGCCTGCCGAAGTCGCGCCATGGGCCGCGGCCGCCTCCAGAACCGCCTCCAGTTCGTGGTCGGTCAAGCCGGGCACCACGGGCGCGAACATCACCGTCACCGGGCAGCCGGCCTCGCTCAGCGCACGGACCGCATCCAGGCGGCGCTGCGGCGTCGCGGCGCGCGGCTCCATGCTGCGGGCGATCCTGCGGTCCAGGGTGGTGATCGAGATCGCCGCCCGGGCCAGGCCGGCGCGGCCCATCTCGCCCAGGATGTCGGCGTCGCGGCTGATCAGGTTCGACTTGGTGATGACGCTGAAGGGATGACGGAAGGCCTGCAGCACCTCCAGCACCTGACGGGTCACGCGCAGTCGTCGCTCGAGCGGCTGGTAAGGGTCGGTGTCGGCGCCGACCTGGATGTAGCGGGGCCTGTAGCCGGGTTTGGACAGCTCAGCCGTCAGCAGCTTGGCCGCTTCGGGCTTGAAGAACAGCCGGCTTTCGAAGTCCAACCCCGGCGACAGGCCGAGATAGGCGTGATTGGGCCGGGCGAAGCAGTAGATGCAGCCGTGCTCGCAGCCCCGATAGGGATTGATCGACCGGTCGAAGCCGATGTCCGGGCTGTTGTTGCGGTTGATGATGGTCTTGGCCTTGTCCGGCAGAACCACCGTCGTCAGCTGGGCGGGCTCCGGATCCTCCAGCGTCCAGCCGTCGTCGAAGGCCTCGCGGATGCGGCTTTCGAACCGGCCGGTGGCGTTGCTGCGCGCGCCTCGGCCCTTGATGAGGGGCGGGGTGGAGGACATGCGCTCATCCTAACCCTCAATAAGAACATAACAAGAACAAATCATTGCCTTGGGCTTGCGGCCGAACGGGATTTCCCCTGGCAATAGAACCGGCGCACGCTATGGATGCGGCCATGAGTCTCCGTATCGCGCCCGGCGAGACGGTTCTGTGGCAGGGCCGGCCCGCGCAGGGCCTGCGCTTTCTGCCCCAGGACGTCATCGCGGTCCCTTTCGCGGCCTTCTGGCTGCTGGTCGTGCTGCTGTCGGGACTGGTGGCGTCGACGGGCGAGGTCGCCGAATTCCGGCCAGCCGCCTTTGTGGTGTTCGGCCTGTTCCTGCTGATCGGGCTGTACGCGCTGGTCGGCCGTTTCCTGGTCGACGTCGTCGGCCGCCGGAAGACGCGCTACACCCTGACCAGCGAGCGGGCCGTGATCGAGAGCGGGCTGCTGCGGTCGCGCGTCCGATCGGTCGACCTGACGGCGATGCCGGAAATCCGCCTGCAGGCCGGTTTCAAGGGGCGAGGGGCGGTCCACTTCGGTTCGACCGCGATCTTCTACACCATGGTGCCGCCCAGCTGGCCCGGAGCGGGCCAGGTCCTGGCGCCGGCCTTCCACGACATCGACGAACCCGACCACGTCCACGCGCTGGCCGTGGCCGCCCAGCGCGAGGCGCTCGGCGGCAGGGCCCCCAAGGCCGGCCGATGATCAGCGTGATCATCGCGACCCGGAACTCGGCGAAGGTCCTGCCGGCCTGCCTGGCGGCGCTGGTGCCTGCGGCGGTGAGCGGCCTGGTGCGCGAGGTGATCGTCGCCGACGAGGGCTCGACCGACGCCACGCTGGCGATCGCCGACGACGCCGGCGCCCGCGTGGCGGCGACCGTCGAGGCGGCGGCGGCCGACGCCAAGGGCGAGTGGCTGCTGGTGCTGCCGCCGACGGTCCGGCTGGAGCCGGGCTGGGAAGCCGAGGCGGCGCTGCATGTCGATCGCCGCCCTGGCGTGGCCGCCGCCTTCCGCCCCGCCGTCGAAGGACAGGGACTTTGGGCCCGTCTCCGCGAGGGCCTGGCCGAGATGGGGCCGCCCCGACCCGAACATGGCCTGCTGGTCGAGCGCGAGCGTTGGGGGCGGCCGGGGCCTGTCCGCCGCCTCAACGCCCGCGCCCTGCCGGCCTAGGTCTTGAGGCGGCGCAGGAGGCCCAGCACCGTCAGCGGCAGGAGCAGGCACCAGCCGACCAGCGGCCAGGCCGTGTCGCCGCCCAGGGCCATGACCGCCAGCGTTCCCAGCGTTCCGACGATCAGGCTCTGGATCGCGAAGTACAGCGCCGTCGCCAGGCCGGCGCCGGCGCCGAAGGCGGCCAGGGCGCCGTTGGCGCTGACCGACACGACCAGCACCAGACCGACGCAGACCACCCACATCGGCGCGACGAAGCTCGCGAACGAGGCCGCCAGGACGACCTGTCCGGCCGCCAGCAGGCCCGCGCCGAGGAGCATCAGCGCCAGGCCCCGCTTCAGCGTTCCAGGAACGCCCCAGCGCTCGACCAGGCGCCGCGCCAGCCGAGCGGTCGCGATCATCACGAGAGCCGCCGTGGCGAAGGCGAGGCTGAAGCCCAGCTGCGAGTAGCCCGCCTGGTCGATGAGGACGCGCGGGGCGGTCGAGAAGAAGACGAAGAAGGCGCCCATCGCCGCGCTGAAGCCGAGCGTGTAGGTCCAGAACGATCCGCTGGCCAGGATGGCTTGCGGCGTCGGGCCGGCCGCGCCGACCCGCGGCGGCAGGGTCTCGCGCCAGCCCCGCAGGGCGTTGGCGAGCGCGAGCAGGGCGAGGCCGCCCAGCGCCGCGAAGATCGCCCGCCACCCCAGGCCGCCGGCGATCAGGGCGCCGAGAATCGGCCCCAGGGCCGGCACGAACGACAGGATCGCTCCGAAGGCGGCGTAGATCGTCGTTCCTTCCGGTCGCTGGGCATAGACGTCGCGGACCGTGGCGAAGGTCGCGACCAGGGCGGCCGAGGCGCCCGCGGCCTGGAGCAGGCGTAGAGCCACGAACAGGCCGGCGTCCGGCGCCAGGGCCAGGCCGAACGAGGCGACGGCGAACAGCAGTCCGCCGCCCAGCAGCACCGGCCGGCGGCCGATGCGGTCGGAGAGGGGGCCGAACGCCAGCTGCCCTAGGCCGAGGACGACCATGTAGAGGCTGAGCGTGAGCTGGACGACGGCCGGCGTCGTCCGCAGCGCCTCCGGCATCGAAGGAACGACGGGCAGGTAGATGTCCATGGCCAAGGAGGCCAGGACATCGAACGGCGCCATCAGCAGCAGGGCCGCCGGCAGCGCATGGGGCCAGGACGGCCCCGGATTTTGAGCAGGCACGAGAAGTCTCCGCGCGAAGGGGATTTCGCGGCGGTTCGCCTCCGGACTTCAGGACTGAAGGGAGTTTGAACGCCGCAACAAGAAGCGAGGTCTTGTTGCGGCCTAGCGGTCTGAGGACTTGGCGCTCATGGCGGGCAGTCTAGCGGTCGAGGCGAATGTCGACCAGCCGTTCGCCGCGGGCGACGGCGTCGAGGGTCGGGGTGTCGGAGCCGAACTTGCGGCGATAGCTCCAGTAGGCGGCGGCGACCTTCTCGACATAGTCGCGGGTCTCCAGCGCCGGCAGGCTTTCGATGACGAGCAGGGTGTCGGCCTCGGGGCCGACCTTCTTGAGGGTGTTCAGCACCGTCCCGGCGCCGGCGTTGTAGGCCGCCACGGCGCGGAGCAGGTCGTAGCCTTCCGGACCGCCGCCCAGTCCGCGCTCCATCAGCCAGGTGAAGTAGTCCTGGCCGACGCGCAGGTTCGTCGGGGCGTCCAGCAGCGGCATCGGATTGCTGATCAGCTTGTCGTCCCCGGCGGCGCGGGCGGCGGCGACCGGCCGGACCTGCATCAGTCCCATGGCGCCGGCTCCGGAGACGGCGAACGGGTTGAAACCGCTCTCCTTCCAGATCAGGGCGTAGACCAGGGCCTTGTCCAGGGTCCAGCCGCCCTCCGGCCAGAGATCCGGCGTCGGATAGCTGACCGGCGCGCTGGGGCGGGAAGGTTTGCGACGGGCGACCTGGACCAGCGGCGGCGGCGCGCTGGAGTCGGCGGCGCTGGTGATCGGGGCGTTCAGCGCCAGGATCAGCGCCTCCCAGGGGCGGCGCTCGGCGGCGGTCTTGCAACTGCTGAGGCCGGCGCGCAGCTCCAGGCCCGCGTCCGCCGGCCGGCCGACCTGCATCAGCGCCGCCGCGCGTCGTGCACGGGGGTTCTTCTGCAGAAGCGCGTCGAACGCGGCGGGTCCGGCCGGCGCCGGCGCCGGGGCGGTCGCGACGCGGATCAGCAAACCCTCGTTGGCCGACACGGGACGGGCGTAGGATTCGACGGAAGCCAGTTCCTTCTCGCCCAGCTCCAGGCTGCGCTGGGCGATCATGCCGTAGAAGCTGTGCGGGGTGCGGGCCGCCATGCGCAGGAAGGCCGCCGCCTGAGGCGCGTCGCCCAGCCGCCGGGACGCCCGCGCCGCCCAGAAGGCGCCGCCGGCGCGCAGCCAATCGTCCTCGTCCTCGTCGACGGCGACGGCCCGGAAGAAATTTCGGGCGTCTTCGTAGCGGCCCAACCGCCAGGCGGAGAGGCCGGCGATCCAGGCGTTGCCCGCCGCGGGGGCCAGCGCCAGCGCGCGTTCGATCTCGCCGGAGTAGTAGGCTTCGCGCGCCTGGCGGTCGCGGTCGGCGGTGGCCGGTCCAGCGGCGCGGCTGGCGGCGCTCTCGACCCGGGCCCAGCCGCGGCTGGCCTCGACGAAAGCGGGCGCGCGAGGTTCGGCGGCTCCGGCGGGCTTGCGCTTCAGCGCCAGGGCGTAGACCCGGTCGGCGCCCGGATGGTCGCCGTAGGCCTTCAGCCAGTCGGTCAGCTCTTCGTACTCGGCCTTGTGAGCCGTCGGATGCATGAGTTTCTGCAGCGCCAGATGGCCGGCCAGGGACTCGTCCTTGACGCGCGCGAGGCTGCGATCGGCGGCGTCGAAGTCGCCACGCGCGGCGGCGGCGAAGGCTTCGCGATAGGCCTTCACATCCATGGGTGACAGCACATCGGCGGTCGCCGCCCGCGCTTCGTACCCCCCGATTGTCGCCGACGCCGTCACGGCCAGGGCCATGAGCAGCGTTCGCGGACTTGCCGCCATGCTGTCCTGTCCGCGCGACCCGCCCGATACGGGCAGCGCGTTCCCTTCTCCGATGAGGTTCCGGACAGTAATGCGCGTCGGTCGATTAGGGAAGTTTTCTCAAGCCCGGCGCCGGGCGCGACGCGACTGTGGCGTTCGCGGAACAGCGTGCGCGAAAACTGGGCGAAAACAGTCGTTTTTGGGGCTGGATTGCGGCGGAGTAGTTGTGGGGTGTCATGAAACTGTTAGGCTTCCCCTGAGCGCGAAGCACCGCCGAGGGGCATCTTGGAGGCAAGCGTCGCGCGGGTATCATTGGGGAAATCGCACAAGATGTTGAACCGTAAGTTCCTGATGGGAACGAGCGTGATCGCTGGCCTTGCCGCCACTTCGATCGCCGTCATTCCGTCTGTTGGCTTCGCGCAGGAAGGCCAGCAACCGCAGCAGCAACAGCCCTCGCAGCAGGCGCAGCCCGCAAGCGACAAGGAAGAGAAGGAAGTCGAGGCGCTCGTCGTCACCGGCTCCCGGATCAAGCGCACTGAATTCACCAGTACTTCGCCGATCCAGGTCATCTCGTCGGACGGTGCGGCGCTGCAGGGCGTGGTCGACACCGCCGACATGCTGCAAGCCTCGACGGTCGCGGCCGGTTCGCCGCAGATCAACGCCATGATGTCGTCGGCCTTCGTGACCGACGGCGGTCCGGGCGCCGCGACGATCTCGCTGCGCGGCCTGGGCGCCAACCGCACCCTGGTGCTGCTGAACGGCCGCCGCGCCGGCCCGGCCGGCACCCGCGGCGGGGTTTCGGCCTTCGACCTGAACGTCATCCCGCAATCGGCCGTCGACCGCATCGAGATCCTGAAGGACGGCGCGTCCTCGATCTACGGTTCCGACGCCGTCGCCGGCGTCGTCAACATCATCACCAAGACCAACCGCGACAGCGCCGAGATCGAGGCCTTCGCGAGCCAGCCGTTCGAACAGGGCGGCGAGACCTATCGGGTCAGCGGCTCCTGGGGCAAGACCTTCGACCGGGGCTACGTCAGCGTGTCCGCCGACTACTTCCTGCAGAAGGAACAGAAGGTCGGCGACCGCGACTTCACCAACTGTCCGGTGCAGTACATCACCAACTACACGACCGGCGCGCGCAGCGACCTGATCGACCCGCGCACCGGCAAGCCCGCTTGCCGCGACACGCCCTGGGGCCAGCTGTGGCTGTACGACTTCTCCGGCGCTGCGCCTCTGCCGGTCGGCGCCAAGCTGCAGTACGACTACGGCGGGAACCTCGGGCAATACATCCCGCGCGTCCCAGCCAACTATCCGACCGGGCCTGGCCCGTCGCCCGACGGCCGCCTCGTCGCGCCGTCGACCTGGTACTTCGCCGACTACGGCGCGCCCGGTTCCGCCACGCTCGGCGTGGTCAACATGAACCATCCGTTCATTCAGGATTCGTCGCTGATTCCTGAGACCGAGCGCATGACGGTGTTCGTCCAGGGCGGCTACGACCTGACGCCGAACATCGAGGCCTACGGCGAACTGCTGCTGAACCGCCGGTCCTCGAAGACGAACGGCTTCCGCCAGTTCTGGACCTACACCTATACGAGCGACGCCTTCGGCGCCGGCGACCCGCTCAGCACGGGCTTCTTCGGCGACTTCTACATGAGCCCGACGGCCATCACCGACCATTTCGACGCAGAACAGCAGGTCGACTACGGCCGTGTCGTCGGCGGCCTGCGCGGCTCGTTCGGCGACTTCGCGGCCGGATGGGATTGGGACATCTTCACCCAGCTCAGCCGCTCGGACGGCGACTACACCCAGGATGTGATCCTGAAGGAAGCGGTGTCGGCCTCGGAATTCCGGACCGCGTCCAGCCTCTGCGCCGGCACCAAGCTGGCGATCAGCGGCCGCAACTGCATCGACGTCAACTGGCTGACCGGCGACTTCATGGCCGGCAAGCTCACCGACGCCGAGAAGGCTTTCTACTTCGACCGTGAAACCGGCAACACCGTCTATACCCAGAAGGTCTTGGAAGGCACGGTGTCGGGCGACCTTTGGAAGCTGCCGGCCGGTCCGCTGGGCGCGGCCTTCGGCTTCCACTATCGTCGGGACGAGATCAACGACAAGCCCGGCGCGGTCACTCTGGCCAGCAACAGCTGGGGTCTGACCGGCGCGGGCATCACCAAGGGCAAGGACACCACGACCGAGCTCTTTGGCGAGCTGTCGGTTCCGCTGGTGAAGGGCCTGCCGGGCATTGAGGATCTGTCGCTGTCGCTGTCGGGCCGCTGGACCGACGTCAAGAGCTACGGCGACAACTCGACCTACAAGGTCGGTCTGAACTGGCAGATCACGCCGTCCTGGCGGGTCCGCGCCACCCGCGGCACCTCGTTCCGCGCCCCGGCGCTGTTCGAGCTGTACCTGGCGAACCAGACCGGTTTCCAGGGCCAGCGCGTCGTCGACCCCTGCATCAACTGGCAGGCGGCCCTGGACCTGTTCCGGATTTCGCAGCGGATGGCCGACAACTGCGCCTCGGCGGCGGGACCGGGCGGCGGCGTGCCGGGCAACTACATCGGCGGCCCCACCAGCGCCGAGATCGTCACCGGCGGCGGCAAGGGCACCCTGGAAGCCGAAACGTCCGAAGCCACGACCATCGGGGTGATCTGGACGCCGAGCTTCATCGACCTGAGCGTGGCGCTCGACTACTACGAGATCGAGGTCAACGACGAGGTCACCCGGCTGGGCGGCGCGAACATTCTGCGGATCTGCTACAATTCGGAAACGTTCCCGACCGATCCGGTCTGCAGCCAGTTCACCCGGAACTCGACCAGCAAGCTCATCACCCAGGTCCGCGACCGCTACATCAACATCGCGAACCAGATGAACCGCGGCATCGACCTGACGGTCCGCTACGAGCACGAGTTCGACTTCGGCCGGTTCACCTTCGACTCCCAGTTCAGCTGGCAGCTTGAGGACCAGACCGCTCTGTTCCCCGGCAACACCGTCGACACCAACGGCGATGTGGGCGACCCGGACTTCGTCGGCAACCTGCAGTTCCGCTTCGAGCGGGGCGACTGGACCGCGTTCTGGGGCGTCGACATGATCGGCAAGGCGTCGGAAGCCGAGGATATCAACGATCACAACAACCCGGCCGGCCCCGGCATCCCGCCGACGACCCGGTACAAGATCCAGACCGAGTTCACCGCCTACCATTCGGCGTCGGTGCGCAAGAAGTTCGACACCTGGACGGTTACAGCCGGCATGGCGAACATCTTCGACGAAGCGCCGCCGGCGCTGACGACGTTGAACCTCGGCCAGTACAGCACCACCGGTTACTCGGTGCTGGCCTCGCAGTACGACTACTTCGGTCGTCGGGCCTTCCTCTCGATCTCGAAGCGCTTCTAGACCTCGGAGCTCAAGCCGGAAACGCGGCGGTGGAGATCACTCCGCCGCCGTTTTTCTTTGTTTCTATGCGGCCCCCTTTGGCATGGTGCGAGGGGGCGGCGGCGTCTTGCGCCGCCATGACAGATCATGGAGTCCGCCGTGGCGGTCATTGTCGGCCAGAAGGACACGCTTCACGTCGAGGTGGACCGGTTCGAGCAGCGCGCGCTGACCTCGACCGTCTTCCTCAACAGCGTGCCCAAGAGCGGCACCCATCTGCTGCGCAACATCGTCAGGATGTTCGTCCCGAACGAACAGCAGTGGCATAACGCCTTCATCCAGTATCCCAACCTGCGCGCCAACCTGCAGGCCTTCTCGCCGGCCAGGCGCTACTTGAGCTGGGGGCACCTGCTGTTCACCGACGACTCGGCGCTGGCGCTGCGCGACGCGCGGCACATCGTTCTGGTGCGCGATCCCTACGACTGGGTCCTGGCGCGGGCGCGCTTCTTCCTGTCGGACGAGTTCCAGGGGCCGATGAACCACATCAAGAACGGCGCGGCCCACGCCGAGGATGTGCTGAACATGGCCATCTTCGGGGTGCATGACCGCGCCCCGAGCCTGCGCGACATCTACGACTTCAACGCTGCGGCCTGGATGGGCTCCCGAGCGGTCATCGTGCGCTACGAGGACATCGTCGAGAACCTGCGCCGACTGGAAGATCCCAAGGGCGAGCGGTTCTTCCGCGACCTGTTGACGGATTGCGGCGTCGACCTGCCCGAGGACTGGCGCGAGCGGGTCCGGATCGGCTCGGACCGCAAGCACAGCAGCACGGCCCGCGAGAATCTGAAGGTCACCGTCGATATCCCAGAGACCCTGCCGGCGACGCAGCGCCGACTGGTCGACTATGCCGCGCCGGGTCTGCGTCAGCTGCTCGGCTACGTGTAGGAATTTCGACCGATGTCTCTAGGCGCCGTTCCGTCACCCTCGCTACGACGGACGGCGATATGGGAGATCGCCGTATGACCTCGACCCGCGACCTGTTCGAGCCGCTGTCCTTCGCGCACGGACCGTCCATGCGGAACCGGCTGATGCTTGCGCCGCTGACCAATCTGCAGAGCCATGCCGACGGAACGATCAGCGACGACGAATTCCGCTGGCTGACCAAGCGGGCCGAGGGCGGATTCGGCCTGACCATGACCTGCGCGGCCCATGTCCAGCGCCAGGGGCAGGGCTTTCCGGGTCAGCTCGGCATCTGGTCCGACGACCATCTGCCGGGCCTGACCCGGCTGGCCTCGGCGATCAACGCGACCGGCGGCCTGTCCAGCGTCCAGCTGCACCACGCCGGCATGCGCTCGCCCGTCGACCTGATCGGCCAGACGCCGGTCTGCCCCTCCGACGATCCGGAAACCGGCGCGCGGGCGCTGACCGGCGACGAGGTCGAACAGCTCACCGAGGACTTCATCGCCGCCGCCGTACGGGCGAAGCGCGCGGGCTTCCACGGCATCGAGGTGCATGGCGCGCACGGCTACATCCTGTGCCAGTTCCTCAGCCCGACCATCAACCGGCGCACCGACCGATGGGGCGGCGATCCCGAGAACCGGGCCCGCATCGTCGTCGACATCCTGAAGGGAGTCCGCGCCCGCTGCGGCGAGGATTTCCAGATCGGCCTGCGCCTGTCGCCGGAACGGTTCGGCATGGAGCTGGCCGAGATCCGCGCCCTGGCCGGGCAGGTGATGAGCGCCGACCTCGTCGACTATCTCGACATGTCGCTGTGGGACGCCTTCAAGAAACCCAATGACGAGGCCTTCCAGGATCGCGACCTGACCGGCTGGTTCACCGACCTGCCGCGCGGCAGGGCGCGCCTGGGGGTGGCCGGCAAGATCATGACGCCGGCCCAGGCGACGGACCTGTTGGCCCGAGGCTGCGACTACGTCCTGCTCGGCCGGGCGGCGATCCTGCACCACGACTGGCCGAAGCTCGCCGAGGCGGACGCGGGCTTCGCGCCGGCCAGCCTGCCGGTCACGCGCGATCACCTGCGCAGCGAAGGCCTGGGCGAGGCCTTCGTGAACTACATGGCCACCTGGAAGGGCTTTGTGCGCGAGGAGGCGGCGTAGGGCTTGCGCCGTCGACGGTCCGCCCCTAGCTGGCCCGGATGATCACGATCCGCGCCTCCGCGCCTGCCGACGTTCCCGCCATGCTCGAGGCCTGGCGCGAGGCGGTGCGGGCCACGCACGACTTCCTGAGCGCCGAGGACTTCGTCGCCATCGAGGCGATCGTGGCCGAGCAGTACCTGCCGGCGGCGAGCTTCGCCGTGGCGGTGGATGAAGCGGACCGGGCGGTGGCCTTCATGGGCCTGTCGGGAACGCATCTAGACGCCCTGTTCGTGCACCCCGACCACCGCGGCGCGGGGGTGGGCAAGGCCCTGATGGCCTCGGCGCCCGAGATCGAGACCGTCGACGTCAACGAGCAGAACCCGCAGGCGGTCGGCTTCTACGAGCGGCAGGGCTTCCGGACGGTCGGGCGCTCGCCGCTGGATGACGCGGGTCGGCCCTATCCGATCCTGCACATGAGGCGCGGCGTCTAGGCGAGCCAGCCGGCGATCATCACCCGCAGCGGGTTTGTCGGATCGCTGAGCAGCTTGGCGACCATGCCCAGCGAGATCACCACCAGCAGCGGCCGGATCAGCCGCGGTCCGAAGCGCAGCGCCGCGCGGGCGCCCAGGCGGCCGCCGATGAACTGGCCGACCGCCATACAGGCTCCGAGCAGCCACAGCACATGGCCGCCAGCGGCCAGCACGGCCACGGAGACCAGGTTGCTGGTCAGGTTCAACGCCTTGGTGTGGGCGGTGGCGCGGGTCAGGCCCATGCCCAGCAGCATCACCAGGCTGAGGGCGTAGAACGAGCCGGCGCCGGGGCCGAAGAAGCCGTCGTAGAAGCCGATCCCGCCCGCCACGAAGCCGTAGGCGAAGGGACCGATACGAGCATAGGAGTCCTGGTCCGTCGCCTTGGGCCCGAGCAGGAAATACAGCGCGATCGCGACCAGCATGACTGGCAGCAGGATCAGCAGCCACTGGGTGTCGACCAGGGTGACGGCGGCGGCGCCCAGGCCGGCGCCGATCAACGTGGCGGCCAACGGCCAGCGCAGGCGGCGGAAGTCGATCATCCCGGCTCGCCAGAAGCTCCAGGTCGCCGAAGCCGTGCCGACGCTGCTTTGGATCTTGTTGGTGGCGATGGCCGAGACCGGAGGAATGCCGGCGGCGATCAGGGCCGGGACGGTGATCAGCCCCCCGCCGCCGGCGATGGCGTCCACGAAGCCGGCGACCAGGGCGGCGAGACAGAGCAGGGCGATGACGTGCGGGGCGAGGTCGGCCACGGCGGTCTTTCGGATCGGCGCCGGCGATGCGTGACGGCCGATTCGCCGGGGCGAAACGGTCCGGCGCCGAGGCGCGGGGGGAGGGTCGCCTTCTAGGGGAGTTCGTCCGCCCGCGCGACCCGAAAGGCGGCCTAGGGCGAGGTCGCGGGCAGGATGGGGTTCCAGTCGTAGAGCACGGAGGTCATGGGACGTCCGAAGACGTCCTTTGCGGGGACGTAGGGACCGGCTTTGCGGGCTGCTGCGCAGGCGGCGACGTCGGCGTCGTCCGACTCCGAGGAGGTCTCGATCCGACAGCTCGTCGGCGCGCCGGCCGGATCGATCCGGACGTTGAGCGTCAGGCGATCCGCGGCGACCGCGGGCAGGGCGGCGGCGACGGCGGCGCGGACAGCCTCCGGCGCAGCGGCGCGGGAGGACCATTTCTGCACCGGGACGAGCGCTCGCGGCTTGCCGTCGACCAGGACGAAATGGAGCTGGATCCCCCGATGGTTGGGCGGCGTGTCCGGCGAGATGCTGTAGCGACCGTTGGCGGCGGCGGCGCAGGCGCGCCTGTCGAAAGCCGGATCGCCCGACGACCCCAGGACACGGCAGCGCTCGCCCTGCGCTTCCGGGGCGTAGAGGACCCCGGTCCAGGGCGCTGCGTTGGCCAGGGGCGAGTCCGGTCCGCCTGGGAGCTGGTCGAGCTTGTCGACCCTGATCGTCATGAAGTCGCGGTTGGGCGGCCAGCTGGCGGTCGGCGCGATCATGACCGGAGACGGCGGGCGCAGGCCGACCATCGCTGGCATCGGCTTCCAGGACAGGTCGACGCCGGCATGGAAGATGTAGCGGTCGGGCACGGGGATTCCGGTCTCGTCGATGGCGGGCCTGAACCGGGCGCGGGCGGCGACGCGCTCGCACAGCCCTTCGCCCAGCCCCGTTCGGCGGTCCTGCGGCCAGAGTTCGCAGCCGACGACCTTGCCGGCGTAGTCCACCGCCAGGTCCAGCATGACCGACTCGCCGGGCTGAGCGGTCTTGGCGTAGGCGACCGACGGATCGTCCTTGGGCAGCAAGGCGAACAGGCCGTCGGCCGGCGCGACGCGGCGCATCGGTTCCGGAACGCCGGCGCTCGGGTCGGTGAACTTGGGGTAGCCGTTGATCCCCACGATCGGATAGCTCTGGCGTTGGGCCGGCTGGGCGCCGGCGGTCGCGGCGACGGCCAGCAGCGCCAGGCCGGCGACGGTGCAGACTTCAGGTTTCATCTGGATGAGCTCCCCTTGCCGGGGACGCTAGTCCGGGCGCTCCGGGCGGTCCAGCCGTTCGGTCAGCATCAGCAGATCCTGCCAGGCCTTCTTCTTCGCCGCCGGCTGGCGGAGCAGGAAGGCGGGGTGCAGGGTCGGCAGTGCGGGCAGGGTCAGGCCGCTCGCCTCGCCATGCCACTCGAACCAGCGGCCGCGCATCGACAGGATGCCTTCCTCGCGCTTCAGCACCGACTTGGCCGAGGCCCCGCCGGCCAGCAGCAGCATCTTGGGGTTCACCAGCTGGATCGCCCGTTCCAGGAAGGGCGCGCAGACCGCCTGCTCGGCGGGAGACGGCGTGCGGTTGCCCGGCGGCCGCCAGAAGACGGTGTTGGTGATGAACACCCGGCCGTCCAGGCCGGCGGCGGCGATCATCCGGTCCAGCAGCTGGCCGGCGCGGCCGACGAAGGGCTCGCCGCGGGCGTCCTCCTCCTGGCCGGGGCCTTCGCCGATGATCATCAGGGGCGCGTCGGGCGTCCCACGCGCGAACACCGCCTGGCGGGCGCCTTCGAACTTCAGGCCGCAGCCGTCGAACGCCTCGATCGCGGCCTTGAGCGCGTCCAGATCCTGGGCGGCGGCCGCGGCGGCGCGGGCCTGGGCCAGGGCGGCGCCGACATCGGGCGACTGCAGCGGCGTGGCCGCGCCCTTGAGCGGCTTGGGCGCCGCCGGGGCCGGTTTGGCCTTCAGCCGCTCCATGCCCTCCGCCAGGCGGTCGATCGGCGCGTCGGCGTAGGCGACATCGACGCCGGCGTCCGCCCAGAAGGCGAGGGCGCTTTCGGTGGCGCGGCGCGCGGCGGCTGATGACGGATCGGCGGGAGTCACCCCGGCACCTTAGCCGCCCCCGGCGGCCGTCGATAGGGCGTCGAAGCCCGCCGGCCGAGTAAGGAGCCCGCGTAAACCACGAATGTTCACGATCGGTTGGTCATGGCCGCCGATACTGGGCAAGAGGCGGGGGTGGGCCAGCGAGGTTCGCCTTGACGGTGGGAGCGTCTTATCGGGCGTCCGCGCCCTGGTTCGAAAGCGTGTGTCGACGGCGCTGCATCGCCGGCGACTGTCCGCGGCTGGCGGTCATCGCGGAGGGGCGTTCCTTCGTCCCGACCGGCGCCCACACGCTCCTGATCGCTGAATACCTGCGCGACCTGGCCGGGCTGTGCTCGGGCTGCCCTCTGGGGCGGCTGAGCCGTCGCGTGTGACAACGGAGGCCTGCATGAGTTTCAGTTACGCGGTAGTGCGTGTCGGAGAGATCTGGAAAGTGGTCTGCGCCCGCAAGGCGATGGGCTTCTTCGATACGCCGGAGACCGCCTTGAGCGCCGCGCAATCCCTGGCGCGGGAAGCCGCTGGCGCCGGCCACCTGGCCGAAGTGCTGGTGCAGTCGGAGACCGGAGAGCTGAAGCCGGTCTATTTCCAGCAGTTGTGAGCGGTTCTCAACTAACGGTTCCTGCTTGACCGCCCTTGCGTCGCCTCAGAATAAGTCCCCTGAGGAACAAAGGGGATTGCGGCCATGTCCGAAGACGCCGTCGAACGCGAAGCTATGGAATACGACGTCGTCATCGTCGGCGGGGGCCCCGCGGGCCTGGCCGCGGCGATCCGGCTCAAGCAACTCGAAGCCGAGCATGGCCGCGAAATCTCGGTGGCCTTGGTCGAGAAGGGTTCCGAAGTCGGCGCGCACATCCTGTCGGGCGCGGTCATCGATCCCAAGGCGCTGAACGAACTGATCCCGAACTGGAAGGAACTGGGCGCGCCGCTCGAGACCCCCGTGGAGAAGGACAAGTTCCTGATCCTGGGCGAGGCGGGCGAACTGGATCTGCCGATGTTCGCCATGCCGCCGTTCATGCACAACCACGGCTGCTACATCGCCTCGCTGGGAAACGTCTGCCGCTGGCTGGCCGGCCAGGCCGAGGCGCTGGGCGTCGAGATCTATCCGGGCTTTGCGGCCTCCGATCTGGTCTACCGCGAGGACGGTTCGGTGAAGGGCGTCGTCGTCGGCGTCGTCGGCGTCGCCAAGGACGGCCACCACAAGCCGGACTACCAGCCCGGCATGGAGCTGCACGGCAAGTACGTCTTCATCGCCGAGGGCGTGCGCGGCTCGCTGGCCAAGGTGATCGAGGCCAAGTACGACCTGCGCGCCGGCAAGAGCCCGCAGAAGTACGGCATCGGCATCAAGGAGCTGTGGCAGGTCCCGGACGAGAACTTCCGTCCCGGCCTGGCGCAGCACACGACGGGCTGGCCCCTGGACGACAAGACCGGCGGCGGCAGCTTCATGTACCACTTCGGGGACAACTACGTGTCCATCGGCTACGTGGTGCACCTGAACTACAAGAACCCGTTCCTGTCCCCGTTCGACGAGTTCCAGCGCTTCAAGCAGCATCCGTCGGTGAAGCCCTACCTGCAGGGTGGCAAGCGTATCGCCTACGGGGCCCGCGCCATCACCGAGGGCGGTTTCCAATCGGTTCCCAAGCTCTACTTCCCGGGCGGCGTGCTGCTCGGCTGTTCGGCCGGCCTGGTCAACGTGCCGCGGATTAAGGGCAGCCACAACGCCATGAAGTCCGGCATGATGGCCGCCGAGGCCGCCTACGCCGCGCTGGGCGACGGCCGCGAGGGCGACGAGCTGAAGGCCTACCAGACCGCCTATGACGACAGCTGGGTGGCGAAGGAACTGAAGGTCGTCCGCAACGCCAAGCCGCTGCTCGGCAAGCTGGGCACCTTCTGGGGCGGCGTGGCCGGCATGTTCGACATGTGGACCAACCACCTGCTCGGGGTCTCGGTCTTCGGCACGATCAAGCACGACAAGACCGATGCGGAGTCGACGGGCCTGGCGGCGGACTACAAGCCGATCGTCTATCCCAAGCCGGACGGCGTGATCAGCTTCGACAAGCTGGGTTCGGTGTTCCTGTCGGCGACCAACCACGAGGAAGACCAGCCGGCGCACCTGACGCTGAAGGACCCCTCGGTGCCGATCAACGTCAACCTGCCGCGCTATGGCGAGCCGGCGCGCCTCTACTGCCCGGCCGGCGTGTACGAGGTGCTGTACGACGAGCAGGGGAACAATCCGAAGTTCCAGATCAACGCCCAGAACTGCGTCCACTGCAAAACCTGCGACATCAAGGACCCGTCGCAGAACATCGTCTGGACCACGCCGGAAGGCGGCGGCGGTCCGAACTATCCGAACATGTGACGATCTTTCCTCCCCGGCTTGCCGGGGAGGGGGACCGCTCGGAGAGCGGTGGAGGGGCTGCGCAGGCGGAAGCTGGCGGAGCCCCTTTTGTCGTCTGCGCCGTCCCCTCCAGCATGCTCCGCATGGTCCCCCTCCCCGCGAGCGGGGAGGATTGCCGATCTTGGTGCGAACCGCCTTGCCGCGGCCCAAGTTTCCGGCAAGGTGGGGCGCATGAAACTGCGTCTCCTGTTGCCCGCCGTCGCTCCGCTTCTCTTCGCCGCCGCCTGTGCGACGACTGAGCCGATGGGGGCTGATCCGGCCCTGCGCGGCAGCCAGGACGTGCCCTTCGATCCCGGCGCCCAGACCTCGCCCTACGGCCTGTTCCTGGCCGGCAAGGCGGCGATGAACGACGGCCGCAGCGCGGAGGCCAGCGCCTTCTTTGACCGCGCTCGGGCCGCCAGCATCGACGACAGCGGCGAATTCGGCGACCGGGCCTTCGTGGCGGCGATCCTGGCGGGCGACATTCCCGCCGCCGGCAGGCTGGCTCCCACGGGCGACGACAGCCAACTGGTCCTGAAACGGCTGGGCGCCTTGACGAAGGTGGCCCTGGCCATCGGCGAAGGTCGCGGCAAGGAGGCCCAAGCTCTGCTGGCCACGGGCGAGGTCGGCGCGCCGCACCGGGCGGCGGCGGCGTTGCTGGGGCCCTGGGCGGCGGCCGCGGCGGGCGACAAGGAGGGCGCGGTGGTTCGCCCCGAGGTCGGCGGCGACCGCCTGGTCGACGTCTTCGGCCAGCTCGGCCAGGCGCTGCTGTTCGAACGGGCCAAGCGCTACGACGAGGCCGAGACCGACTACAAGGCCCTGATCGGCCTGGGCGACGCCGGCGTGTTGTTCATCCCCGACTACGGCGGCTTCCTGGAGCGCCGCGGCCGCTGGAAGGAGGCGGCGGATCTCTACGCCACCGCGCTGGCCAAGTATCCGCGGGACGAGGGGCTGCAGGCTGCGGCGGCGCGGGCCAAGGCCCGCAAGGGCGCACCGGCCCTGCCGACGGTGCGCCAGGGCGCGGCGCGGGCTCTGGTCGCTCCGGCCGCGTCGTTGGTCGGCGAGCGGGCCCACGAGATGGGCCTGGCCTACCTGCAGATGGCGCTCTACCTCGACCCCAAGCGCGACGACGCCCGGGTGATGCTCGGCGACGTTCATGTGGCGATGAAGAACACCGATGCGGCCCGGGCGGCCTACGAGAGCATCGGTCCGAAATCCAGCCAGTACGCGACGGCTCGCAGCAAGCTGGCCTGGACCTACCAGACCGCCAAGGACAACGAGACCGCTCTGCGCATGGCGCGTGAGGGCTACGAGGCGGCGCCGACCAGCGACGAGGCCTCGATCAACTACGCCGACCTGCTGCGGGCGAACGACCGCTACGCCGAATCCGCCAAGATCATGGACGCGGTGATCGCGCGAGCGGGCGAGTCGCCGGACTGGCGCCTGCTCTACATGCGCGGCGTGGCCCTGGAGCGATCGGACCGTTGGCCGGAAGCCGAGCGCGACCTGGAGCAGGCGCTGAAGCAGCAACCCGACGAGCCGGAGCTGCTGAACTATCTGGGCTACAGCTGGATCGACCGCGGCGAGCGGCTGGGCGAGGCCATGGACATGGTCCGCCGGGCGGTGGCCGCCAATCCGAAGTCCGGCGCGATGATCGATTCCCTGGGCTGGGCCTACTATCGCCTCGGCGACTACCGCAACGCGGTGGAGAGGCTGGAGGAGGCGGTCCTGCTGGAGCCGGCCGATCCGGAAATCAACAACCACCTGGGCGACGCCTACTGGCGCGTCGGGCGCAAGATCGAGGCGGAGTTCCAGTGGAACCGGGCGCTCGGCCTGGAGCCGACCGAGGCGATCCGAAAGGACGTCGAGGCCAAGCTCAAGAGCGGCCTGCCGCCGCTCAAGCCGCCGGCCGTTGCCGCGAACTAGCCGGTCGTTTGTTGTCGCCCCGGAAGCCGCAAAGCGGCTATCGGGGGTCTAGTTCGACGCCTTCTGGGTCCCGGTCCTGCGCTTCGCGTCGGCCGGGATGACAGATCAGAGATAGATAAGCCCATGTCCCTCTCGGCCTTCGCCCCGGCCAAGGTGAACCTGTTCCTGCATGTCGGCGGCCCGGACGCCGACGGCTATCATCCGGTCGCCAGCCTGATGGTCTTCGCCGACGTCGGCGACCGGGTCGCCGTGCAGCCCGCCGAGAACTTCGAGTTCGGGATCACGGGACCGTTCGGCCACGGGTTGGCGCCCAGCGAGGACAACCTGGTCGTCCGCGCGGCGCGGGCGCTGCTGGCGCGGGTCGGCGGACCCAAGCCGCCGTTCCGGCTGGTCCTCGACAAGCAGCTGCCGATCGCCGCCGGCCTGGGCGGGGGATCGTCCGACGCAGGGGCGACGCTGAAGCTGCTGCGCCAGGCGCTCGATCTGCCGGTCCAGGACGAGATCCTGACCGACGTGGCCGCCGAGCTGGGCGCCGACGGGCCTGCCTGCCTGTGGGCCCGGACGGCGATCGCCCAGGGCAGGGGCGAGCGGCTGTCGCCGGCGCCGACCTTCCGGTCGCTGGACGCGGTGCTGGTCAATCCCGGCGTTCCGTCGCCCACGGGCGCCGTCTATCGCGCCTATGACGAGGCCGTCGCGCCGGAGGGCGCCGACCTGCCGCCGCTGCCGGAGCGGTTCGAGAGCGCCGAGGAGGCGGCGGCCTTCCTGGCCTACTGCCGCAACGACCTGGAGGCGCCGGCCGTGCGGCTGGAGCCGCGCATCGGCGAGGCGCTGGACCTGATCCGCGGCGAACCGGAGACCCTGCTGGGCCGGATGAGCGGGTCGGGCGCGACCTGTTTCGCCCTCTGCGCCGGCGACATCGAGGCCGAGGGCCTGGCCGAGCGCCTGCAGGTGATGCGGCCCGACTGGTGGGTGCGGCGCTGCCGCCTGGGGTGAAGGATCGAAGACAATGAAGACGGTCCTGTTCGTGTGCAGCCAGAACCGGCTGCGCAGCCCGACCGCCGAGCAGATTTTCGCAAGCCGCGAGGATATCGAGGTGTCCTCTGCGGGGCTCGACGACGGCTGCGGCAACCCCGTCACGCCGGAACTGGTCGAATGGGCGGACACATCATCTTCGTGATGGAGCGTAGTCACCGGAACAAGCTCCAGAAGCGGTTCAAGCCGTATCTCAAGCGCGCGCGCGTCATCGTGCTCGGCATTCCCGACGACTACGACTTCATGGAACCGCAGCTGGTCCGCATCCTCGAAGCCAAGGTCCCTCCGTTCTTCTACTGACGCCCACATGAGAAAGGGCGCGGACCCTTTCGGATCCGCGCCCCGCTCCATCCCCTCAGCGGTGGTCAGCTGTGGTAGGCCCGCTCTCCGTGTTCGGAGATGTCCAGGCCTTCCTCCTCGACCTCGGCGGTGACGCGCAGGCCGACGACCACCTTGATCAGCAGGAAGACGGCGGCCGAACCGATGCCCGACCAGGCCAGGGTCACCAGCACCGCCTTCAGCTGGGCCAGAACCTGGAAGCCCATGTCGTAGGTCGCCGTCGGGCAGCTCCAGGCGCCGTCGACGAGGGCGCACTTGGTGTAGTCGACGATGCCGGCGCCGCCCCAGGCGGGGTTGACCAGCAGGCCGGTGGCGATGGCCCCGACGATGCCGCCGACCGCGTGGATGCCGAAGGCGTCCAGGCTGTCGTCATACTTCGCGGCGTTCTTCACCGCCGAGCAGAAGAACACGCAGATCGGGCTGACGATCAGGCCGAGGATCATCGAACCGACCGGACCGGCGAACCCGGCGGCGGGGGTGACCGCGACCAGGCCGGCGACCAGGCCTGAAGCCATGCCCAGCATCGAGGCCTTCTTGCGCGTGACCCACTCGGTGACCGTCCAGCTGAAACCGGCGGCGGCGGTGGCCACGAAGGTGTTGACCATGGCCAGCGAGGCGTAGCTGTTCGACTCCAGGTTCGAGCCGGCGTTGAAGCCGAACCAGCCCACCCACAGCAGGCCGGCGCCGACCAGGGTCAGGGTCAGGCTGTGCGGCGGCATCGGCTCCTTCTGGAAGCCCTGGCGCTTGCCCAGGATGATCGCGCCGACCAGGGCGGCGATGCCGGCGTTGATGTGGACCACGGTGCCGCCGGCGAAATCGATGGCGCCGAAGCTCCACAGCAGGCCGGCCTGGATCGGGGCGGTCGGGTTCAGGGCGACCGAGTCCGGGCCCGCCCACCACCAGACCATGTGGGCCATCGGGTAGTAGACGACGATCGGCCAGATGACCGCGAACAGCACGGTGGCGCTGAACTTCAGGCGTTCGGCCAGGCCGCCCAGCACCAGCGCCGCGGTGATGCAGGCGAAGGTCATCTGGAAGGCGACGAAGGTCAGCTCGGGGATCGAGACCCCGACCGAGAAGGTGCCGACCAGGGTGGTGGTGTCGACGCCCTTGAGGCCGAGCTTGCTCAGGCCGCCGACGAAGCTGTCGAGCCCCCCGCCGTCGGTGAAGGCCAGGCTGTAGCCCCACAGGATCCAGGTCATCATCCCGACCACGGTGACGGTCGAGACCTGCATCAGCATGGACAGCATGTTCTTCTGGCGGACCAGGCCGCCGTAGAACAGCGCCAGGCCCGGGATGATCATCAGCAGGACCAGCAGGGTCGAGACCAGCATCCAGGCGTTGTCGCCCTTGTCGACCTTGGGCGTGATGGCAGGTTTCTCGGCTGCAGCGGCGGCCGGCGCGGCGGTCTCGGCCGGGGCCGGCGGCGTCGTGACCGCAGCTTCCGCGGCGGCCGGGGCCGGCGCCTCCTGGGCGAACGCCGGGGCGACCAGCGGCGCCCCCGCGAGGACGGCGACGGCGGTCAGCGCCGCCAGCCGTCCCATGAATGTTGGTTTCATCGTCATCCCCTTGTCCCGATGCTGTCTGTCAGAGCGCGGCCGAGCCGGTTTCGCCGGTCCGGATGCGGACGGCGTTCTCGACGTCGAGGACGAAGATCTTCCCGTCGCCGATCTTGCCGGTGGCCGCCGCCCCCTTGATCGCGTCCACGGCCTTGGCCGCCGCCGTATCGTCGACGACCGCCTCGAGCTTCACCTTGGGCACGAAGTTCACCTGGTACTCGGCCCCCCGGTAGATCTCGGTCTGGCCCTTCTGCCGGCCGTAGCCCTTGACCTCGGAGACCGTCAGGCCCTCGACGCCGGCCGCGACGAGGGCTTCGCGCACCTCGTCGAGCTTGAAGGGCTTGATCACCGCAATGATCAGTTTCATCCGCCTTGCTCCCGCGTCCCGATTGCCCGGCCCGCGCCCCTAGCTTTCCCGTGGCGGTCTTGAGGCGAAGGCTGCATGGCGCTCCGTCCCGACCGCTGATCAGGCTAGCCGGGCGCCTTCCAGGGACGTGTGCGGCGCACAATGAACGGGGGCGAAACCGTCCTTTCGCTCAATTTGCGGGCGATGCTCCGGGGCGGCGCCCGCAAATTGGGCGCCGTGGGTCGTCGCGGCCGGGCGCGACTCCGGCCACAGCGGGGCCGCTTCGAGCGGATCGCTCGACGAACGGACGTCCATCTTTTTCGCCTGCTGATCGCCCCGGCAACCCGCTGAAACAGGTCGGTTTTCCACGGAATGTGGCCGGAATGCGCCCGCAGCGCGGGAGTTTTTCGCGTGTGGCGGGGGGAACCGTCCGCGGGGGCGGCGCGTAGTCTTCGGCGCTGGGGTCTTGGGCGTTCAGGTCGGAAACACGAGGTTAGAACGCCATGACCGCGACCCGCCTTCTCGCCGTCGCCGCCGTTTCGGGCTTCATCGCGCTGCCTGCCTTCGCGCAGAGCCCCGCGCCCGCCGAACCCGCGGAGACGCCGCCCGCCGCTGATCAGCCCATGCCGGATCCGCAGCCCGCTCCGCCGCCGCCGGCCGCTGCGCCGATGTCGCCCAGCGCGCTGGCCGCGACGCACCAGGGCGCCGACGCTTCGGCCGTCACGCCTGACGCCGCCGTCAAGGTCGTGACCAATGGTCCGATCCCCGACACCAAGGAGAACCGGGCCAAGTACGGCCAGCCGGACTCCAACGCCGGCAAGCGCAGCAAGCCCGCCGGCAACTAGACGGCCTTCGCGCCGAACCTCCGGGCGCCAGCGCCCGATCCAACCTTTGAGGACCTCACCGATGACCACGACCCGTCTTCTGGGCGCGGCGGCCTTCGCCGCGCTCATGGGCGGCGCCGCCTTCGCGCAGTCGCCCGCCCAATCCGCCCAAGCTCCCGCCGTTCCGCCGGCGGCGGCTCCGGCGACGCCGACGGCCGGCCAACTGGTCGCCAAGGGCGACATCGTCGACACCCTGAAGGCCGACGGACACTTCGGCACGTTCGTGAAGGCGCTGGAGGCCGCCAACATGACCGGCGTGCTGAAGACCAACAGCAATCTGACCGTCTTCGCGCCGAACGACGCCGCCTTCGCGGCCTTGCCGCCGGGCGAGCTCGACCGGCTGATGAAGGATCCGGCGGCGCTGCAGAAGCTGCTGACCTATCACGTGGTCAACGCCACCGTGGACTCGACCAAGATCAAGGGCGCCAAGGGCGGGGTGAAGACCGTCGCCGGCAGCGACCTGATGCTGGACGGCAGCGGCGACATGGCGATGGCCAACAACGCCCACATCGTCCAGGCCGACGTGAGGGCGACCAACGGCACGGTGCATGTCGTCGACAAGGTGCTGCAGCCCGGCGGCGCGGCGACCGCTTCGGCCGCCGTCGGGGCCAGCACGGACGCGGCGGCGACGACGCCTGCCCAGCCGGCCAAGCCCGCCGAACCCCAGGCCACGCCGCCCAGCAGCGATGAACCCGAGGTTCCGGGCGAAGACGCCAAGCCGGGCAAGCCTGCGCCGGACCAGCCGCCGGGCGAGAAGCCCAGGCCGTAATTGTTCCTGATGCGGCGCCGGGCGCCGTCTGCTAGGCAGGCGGCGCTTTCGGCGGCGAGGCCGCCTGGAAGAACGCTGTTCAGGCCGGGCCAAATGTGGGCCGCATTTCCCGGTCACACTGTTTCGTGAAACCGGGGGCGCTCGAGAGGGCGCCCCCGGCGCGCACTAGAAGGACCTGTTGTTGATGCAAGCTTTCCGTCTCGCCGCCGCTGCGTCCGTTGCAGCGCTTCTCGCGGCCCCCGCCTTCGCCCAGGACGCCGCGGCTCCGACGGCCCCGGTCGCCGCTCCGGCGGTCGGCCTCGCCGTGGTCACGCCGAACGTCGTGGCGAAGGGCGACACCATTGAGACCCTCAAGGCCGCCGGCCAGTTCAGCACGTTGCTGAAGGCCCTGGACGCCACCAACCTGACCGGCGTGGTCAAGGCGCAGAAGACCCTGACCGTCTTCGCCCCGACCGACGCGGCCTTCGCGGCCCTGCCGGCCGGCGAGCTGGACAAGCTCCAGAAGGACCCTGCCGCGATGCAGCAGGTGCTGGTCTACCACCTGATCAACGCCCCCATCGAAAAGACCAAGATCGCCGGCGCCAAGGGCCCGGTGGCCACGGTCGCCGGCTCGGGCCTGGTGCTCGATGGCAGCGCCGAGGACGGCGCGCTGAAGGCCAACGACGCCCATATCCTGGTCGCCGAGGTGAAGACCACCAGCGGCGTCGTCTATGTGGTCGACAAGGTGCTGACGCCGGAAGGCGCGGCCGCCGCCATGGCGGTCCCGGCGCCGGAAGCTCCGGCCGAGGCCGCCCCGGCCAGCTGATCGGGGCATTTTTCCCCCGTATTGCTTGAAGCGGAAGTCGGCGGGCCCTATGGTCCGCCGACTTTTTTGCGACCGCGAAGAGAGCGATGTCGGACGACCAAAAACCCCGGTCTTTTCAAGCCCTGATCATGCGGCTGAACCAGTATTGGGGCGAGAAGGGCTGCGCGATTCTCCAGCCGCACGACGTGGAGGTGGGGGCAGGGACCCTTCATCCGGCCACGGTGTTGCGCGCGTTGGGCCCCAAGCCGTGGAACGTGGCCTACGTCCAGCCCTCGCGGCGGCCGGGCGACGGCCGCTACGGCGAGAACCCCAACCGGCTGCAGCACTACTACCAGTACCAGGTCATCCTGAAGCCGAACCCGGCCGACATGCAGGACCTCTACCTGGGATCTCTTGAGGCGATCGGTCTCGATCTCCGCCTGCACGACATCCGCTTCGTCGAGGACGACTGGGAGAACCCGACCGTCGGGGCCTGGGGCCTGGGCTGGGAGGTCTGGTGCGACGGCATGGAGGTGTCGCAGTACACCTACTTCCAGCAGGTCGGCGGCCTGGACGTCGATCCGGTGGCCGGCGAGCTGACCTACGGCCTCGAGCGCCTGGCGATGTACGTGTTCGGCGTCGACAACGTCTACGACCTGCCGTTCAACGACCCGGACAGCCCGCTGGGCCACCTGACCTACGGCGACGTGTTCCAGGAGAACGAGCGCCAGCACTCGGAAGCCAACTTCCACGTCTATGACGTCGAGACGCTGAAGCGACAGTTCGAGGACATGGAGACCCAGGTCCCGCGCATGCTGGCGGCCAGCTACCAGGGCAACGCGCTGGTGCTGCCGGCCTACGACATGGTCCTGAAGGCCAGCCACCTGTTCAACCTGATGAACGCCCGCGGCGCGATCGCCGTGGCCGAGCGCGCCAGCTACATCGGCCGCATCCGCGACCTCTGCAAACTGTGCGCCCAGGCCTGGGTGGACCAGCAGGGAAGGAACGCGGCGTGAGGCGTCTCGTCGTCACCCTGACGTTGGCCGCCGCGCTGTTCGGCGGCGCGCCCGCCTTCGCCCAGCAGGACCAGCCGGACCGATCGGGCGACCCGATCATCTACTACGACGACGGCCACGCCGAGATGAACGCGGCGATCGAGGCGGCCCAGAAGAGTGCGCCCGTGTTCCTGCGCCTGCTCGCCGCCGACCGCACGGTGGCCCAGACGGGCGCCGTCAAAATCGGCTTCCCGCATAAGGACGGCGAGGAATACATGTGGCTGGTCGCCCTCAAGCGCGACGGCGACAAACTGACCGGGCGGCTGGACAACCGGCCCGAGCATGACGTCGGCTACGCCGAGGGTGACATCGTTGCGTTCGACGCCGACCAGATCGTCGACTGGTACTACAACCGCGACGGCCGAATGTACGGTTCCTACACCACCCGAGTGATGCTGCCCCGCCTGGCGCCCGCCGACGCGGACCAGTTGCGCGCCCTTCTCTCCGACAAACCGCTCGAAGACGGGCGCCCGTAAGACATGCCCCAGCTTCTTCTCGAACTGTTCTCCGAAGAAATCCCCGCGCGCATGCAGGCTCAGGCCGCGCGCGATCTCGAGCGCATGGCGCGCGACGGCCTGGGCAAGGCGGGCCTGATCAGCGAGGGGCTGAAAGCGTTCGCCGGCCCACGCCGGCTGACGCTGGTGGTCGAGGGGCTGCCCATCGCCCAGCCGGACGTCCACGAGGAACTGAAGGGCCCGAAGGCCAATGCGCCGGAGCAGGCGCTGGAAGGCTTCCTGCGCAAGACCGGCCTGACCCGCGAGCAGCTGACGGAGAAGGACGGCGTCCTCTTCGCCCACGTTCACAAGGCCGGCCGGCCGACGCCGGAGATCATCGCCGAGCTGGTCGAGCAGATCGTCCGCGGTTTCCCCTGGCCGAAGTCGATGACCTGGGGCCACGGCAAGCTGCGCTGGGTCCGCCCGCTGCAGCGGATCCTGTGCGTGTTCAACCGCGAGGTTGTGCCGCTGAGCATCGACGGCATCGTCGCCGGCGACCTTTCCGAAGGCCACCGCTTCATGGCCGAGACCCGGGTGTTCCGCGCCCGCGAGTTCGACGAATACGCCGAGGCCCTGGCCGGCCACTACGTCGTCCTGGACGTCGAGGAGCGCAAGCAACGCATCCTGGAAGGGGCCCGCACCCTGTGCTTCGCCCAGGGGCTGGAGCTGGTCGAGGACGAGGGCCTGCTGGACGAGGTCGCGGGCCTGGCCGAATGGCCGACGCCGATCCTGGGCGACATGGACCCGGCCTTCCTCAGCCTGCCGCCCGAGGTGATCCGCACCTCGATGCGCACGCACCAGAAGTATTTCGCCGTCCGCAAGCCGGGCGAGGCCGGCCTGGCCCCCAAGTTCCTGGTCGTCTCCAACAACGTCGCCCCCGACGGCGGCGTCGAGATCGCCCGCGGCAACGCCAAGGTCCTGTCCTCGCGCCTGTCGGACGCCAAGTTCTTCTGGGCCGAGGACGTCAAGGACGGCTTCGAGCCCTGGCTGGAGAAGCTCAACGGCGTCACCTTCCACGCCAAGCTGGGCACGATGGCCGAGCGGGTGGAGCGCATCGTCGCCCTGGCCCGCGAGATCGCGCCGCTGGTGGGCGCCAACGCCGACAAGGCCGCCGAGGCCGCGCGCCTGGCCAAGGCCGACCTCGCCAGCCAGATGGTCGGCGAGTTCCCGGAACTGCAGGGGATCATGGGCGGCTACTACGCCCGCGAGTTCGGCCTGGAAACGGACATTGCCGACGCCATCCGCGACCACTACCGCCCGCAGGGCCCGGGGGACTCGGTCCCGACCGCCCCGCTGAGCGTGGCCGTGGCCCTGGCCGACAAGCTGGACACCCTGGTCGGCTTCTTCGCCATCGACGAGAAGCCGACGGGGTCGAAGGATCCGTACGCGCTGCGTCGTGCGGCGCTGGGCGTGATCCGGATCATTTTGTCACACAATGCGCGGATCGAGCTGGGCGGTATCGGAGCGAACGGACCGCTGTTGAACAGCTATGGAATGTTGGCTGGTCAGGTCTCGAAGCGGAAGCTGGAGGCTGCTGTTTGGAAGCTCTTCCAACTGGAAAAAGAGCTCGATATCGAAATCAGTGGCGTCGGACCTCAACCTGTTCTCCCGCCCGGCGGAAAGCCGTTCTGGGAGCGGTGGTGGGTGGTGAAAGATGAAATTCTCGCCTTCTTAGCCGACCGTCTGAAAGTTCTTCTTCGCGATCAGGGAAAGCGACACGACCTTGTGGATGCGGTTTTTGCCCTGAAGGGCGACGACCTCGTCAGCATCGTCGCCCGCGTCGACGCGCTCTCGACCTTCCTCGCGACCGACGACGGCGTGAATCTGCTGGCCGGCTACAAGCGGGCCGCCAACATCCTCAAGGCCGAGGAGAAGAAGGGACCGCTGCCCACCGGCGAGCCGGTTCGCGCGGCCGAGCCGGCGGAGGAGGGCGCGCTGTTCGACGCGCTCGCCGCCCTCGGGCCCAAGCTGGACGCCGCCCTGGCCGCCGAGGACTTCACCGGCGCCATGACCGCGCTGGCGGGCCTGCGCGCGCCGGTCGACGCCTTCTTCGACAAGGTTCTGGTCAACAGCGACGTGGCCGCGGAACGCGAGAACCGCCTGCGGCTTCTGCAACAGGTCCAGGGCGCAATGGGTCGCGTCGCGGACTTCTCGCTGGTGACGGGATAAGGACAACACATCCTCATCCGTGCGTCCCGGCGAAGGCCGGGACCCAGGCCAGGCCTGAGCGGATCGCGGGTTTCATCTGGGCCCCGGCCTTCGCCGGGGCAAGCGGAGTAAGAGAGCGGTATGACGGCTGAGAACACCCGCTGGGTCTATTCCTTCGGAGGCGGCGGCGCCGACGGCGAAGCCGGGATGAAGAACCTGCTGGGCGGCAAGGGCGCCAACCTGGCCGAGATGGCCAAGCTGGGCCTGCCGGTGCCGCCGGGCTTCACCGTGACCACCGAGGCCTGCGTCCACTATTACGCCAACGGCAAGCAGTACCCGGCCGAGCTGGCCGAGCAGGTCAACGCCGGCCTGGCCAAGGTCGAGCAGATCACCGGCAAGACGTTCGGCGACACGGCCAACCCGCTGCTGGTCTCGGTGCGTTCGGGCGCCCGCGCCTCGATGCCGGGGATGATGGACACCGTCCTGAATCTGGGCCTGAACGACGAGACGGTCAGCGGCCTGGCCAAGCTCAGCGGCGACGAGCGCTTCGCCTTCGACAGCTACCGCCGCTTCATCCAGATGTATTCGAACGTGGTGCTCGACCTCGACCACCACATGTTCGAGGAGATCCTCGACGACCATAAGGACAGCCTGGGCGTCAGCGTCGACACCGCCCTGACCGCCGACAACTGGAAGGCCGTCGTCGCCGACTACAAGACCGCCGTCGCGCGCGAGCTGGGCCGGCCGTTCCCGCAGGACCCGCAGGAGCAATTGTGGGGCGCCATCGGCGCGGTGTTCGCCAGCTGGATGAACGACCGGGCCAAGTTCTATCGCCGCATGCACGACATTCCCGAGGCCTGGGGCACTGCCGTGAACATCCAGTCGATGGTGTTCGGCAACATGGGCGACAGCTCCGCCACTGGCGTGGCCTTCACCCGCAACCCCTCGACCGGCGACAACCGCCTGTACGGCGAGTTCCTGATCAACGCCCAGGGCGAGGACGTCGTCGCCGGTATCCGCACGCCGCAGTCGCTGACCAAGGTCGCCCGCGAGGAGATGGGCGATGTCGCCCCCTCGATGGAAGAGGCGCTGCCGGAGGTGTTCGGCCAGTTCCGCGACGTGGCCATCAAGCTCGAAGCCCACTATCGCGACATGCAGGACGTGGAGTTCACGGTCGAGCAGGGCCGGCTGTGGATGCTGCAGACCCGCAACGGCAAGCGCACCGCCAAGGCGGCGCTGAAGATCGCCGTCGAGATGGCCGAGGGCGGGGTCATCACCCGCGAGGAGGCCGTCGCCCGCGTCGAGCCGGCCGCGCTGGACCAGCTGCTGCATCCGACCATCGACCCCTCGGCCGAGCGCGACGTGGTCGCCAAGGGCCTGCCGGCCTCGCCCGGCGCGGCCACCGGCAAGGTGGTGTTCGACGCCGACGAGGCCGAGAAGCTCGGCTCGGCCGGCGAAGCGGTGATCCTGGTGCGCGAGGAGACCTCGCCGGAGGACATCCACGGCATGCACGCCGCCCGCGGCATCATCACCGCCCGCGGCGGCATGACCAGCCACGCCGCCGTGGTGGCGCGCGGCATGGGCCGCCCCTGCGTCTCGGGCGCCGGCGAGATCGGCATCTATCCGAAGGAAGGCCTGTTCCGCGTCCGCGGGCGCGAGTTCAAGGCCGGCGACATCGTCACCATCGACGGCTCGACCGGCGAGGTGCTGTCGGGTTCGGTGAAGATGATCGAGCCGGAGCTGACCGGCGACTTCGCCCAGCTGATGGAATGGGCCGACGGCGTGCGCCGGCTGAAGGTCCGCGCCAACGCCGAGACCCCGCTGGACGCCAAGACCGCCCGCGGCTTCGGGGCCGAGGGCATCGGCCTGTGCCGCACCGAGCACATGTTCTTCGACGACACCCGGATCGCCGCCGTGCGCGAGATGATCCTGGCCGACGACGAGGCCGGCCGCCGCGCCGCCCTGGCCAAGATCGCGCCGTTCCAGAAGGCCGACTTCGTCGAGCTGTTCACGATCATGGAAGGCCTGCCGGTGACGGTGCGCCTGCTCGATCCGCCGCTGCACGAGTTCCTGCCGCACAGCGAGGCCGATCTGGCGGCCGTGGCCGCCGCGACCGGCCTGGACGCCGCCAAGCTGATGCGCCGCGCCCGCGAGCTGCACGAGACCAACCCCATGCTCGGCCACCGCGGTTGCCGCCTGGGCGTCTCCTATCCCGAGATCTACGAGATGCAGGTCCGGGCGATCATCGAGGCGGCCTGTGAGATCGCCAAGTCGGGCAAGCCCGCGCCGGTGCCGGAGATCATGCACCCGCTGGTCGCCAAGGGCGAGGAGATGAAGTTCCTGCGCGCCCTGACCGATCGCACCGCCAAGGCCGTGCTGGCCGAGCAGGGCGTCGAGCTGGAGTACCAGGTCGGCACCATGATCGAGCTGCCCCGCGCCGCCCTGCGCGCCGCGGACTTGGCCGAGGCCGGCGCCGAGTTCTTCAGCTTCGGCACCAACGACCTGACCCAGACGACCTTCGGCATCAGCCGCGACGACGCCGGCAAGTTCCTGGGGGCCTACATCGACAAGGGCATCTTCGAGAAGGATCCCTTCGTCAGCCTCGACCAGGAGGGCGTGGGCGACCTGGTCCGCATCGCCGCCGAGCGCGGCCGGGCGGTGAAGAGCGGCCTGAAGCTCGGCATCTGCGGCGAGCATGGCGGCGACCCGGCCTCGATCCAGTTCTGTGAACAGGTCGGCCTGGACTACGTCAGCTGCTCGCCGTTCCGGGTGCCGATCGCGCGCCTGGCCGCCGCCCAGGCGGCGCTGGCGAAGACGTAGTCTCCCGGCGGCGTCCTTCGACGCCGCCGTATCCCCGCCGGCTAGATCGGTTCGAGGCTTGGCGTGTCGGCGTCGGCCTCGGTCGCGGTCCAGTGCGCCGACCAGCGCTGATTGGCCTCGGTCCAGACACGCCGGGGCCCGTCGTCCGCTCCGAGCTCGAAATAGTCGATCGCCAGGAAGTTCGGCGGCCGTCCCGCCGCGTCCGTCACCTGGTTGGTCTTGGCCGACAGGCGGGCGTAGCTGTTGTGGATGTGGAAGGCGGCCTGGTTGAAGCTGCCCACGGCGAAGGTCGGAAAGTAGTTCATGATCAGCAGCGGCCAGCGACGTTCGCCGTTCGGAAGCGGCGGCATCCGGTCCGTGAAGCGAAGGGAGCAGCGCCGCGTGGCCGCGGGCTTGTCCAGGTTCATGCTGTCGTCGCCGTAGACGGTCTCGGCTGCATAGCGCCACAGGAACGGCAGCCCGTCGGCATCGCGCACCTGGCACGAGGACCAGGTTTCGGCCGCGCTGTCGGAGAACACCACCAGCCGGAAGTCGTTGTCGATCATCCAGCGTCGTGTCGGCCACCCTTGGGTCGCGACGTTCCAGCGCTTGTCGCCGCGCACATTCTCCCGATCGGCATAGAACAGGCGCGAAGTCGCGCCAGCCTGATCGAAGGCCGTCGTCAGCAGCCTGTCGGGCGCGGGGTTTCCGAGGCGGGACTCAAAGATCAGGGTGACGATGCGCTGGGGCTCGGCCGCCAGGACCTCGACCACCTGGGTTAGTTCGGCGGCCAGTTTCATCGGCCCTTCCGGCCGGCCCACGATGTGCCGTTTCCAGCTGTCGCAAGGCTCGTGGCAGAGGTAGGCGTCGTCGGGCGAGGCGTAGCGCCAGATGTCGAGCATCAAAGCCTCGACGCCGCTTTCCAGCTGCCGACGGATCGAATGTCCCTGCTGAGCGCTCAGCGGCGCGACCAGGCTCCGGTACGAGAAGGCGTTGTGGGTGGTCAGATAGCAAAGCTGGTCGTAGCGCTGGGTGTTGCCGCGTCCGGAATCGACGACGCGCTTGATTTCGGGCGAGGCGTCGCAGCTGCCGAGCATGTAGCAGATGGCGGTCAGGAAGCCGTTGCTGCCGAGGCTGACGAGCGCCATCAACAGGATGCGGCCAATCGTCAGCCCGCAGGTCGCGAACGAGGCCAGGATCGTACCGCCCGTGAAGGCCACGCTGCCGACGACGGCGGCCGTGGCGATCAGGAAGGTGGTGAAGGCCACGGCCGCTCCCGCGACGAGGCAGAGGCTGCACTGCAGGCTGTTCTCGCCGTGGGCGCGATCGCAACACTCGGCCATGTCCTGCCGATAGATGGTGCTGAGCGCCTTCTGCATCGTGGGCAGGATCTCCGCCCGGGGCGCGTTCTGGAACAGAAGATGGAAACCGGTCCCCTTGATGGCGACCACCTCCAGTTCGAAGGTCGCCGCGGCTGGCCTGTGCAGGAACACGCCCCGCACCGAACGGCCGGTTCGCTTCACGAAGCGGCTGTCGGTGAAGACTTCCCGGTCGAACGTCGTCCCGTCGCTGGCTCTGATGGTCAGCAACGCGCCGAGCGGGAAGGTCTGATCCTCCATGGATCGCATCAGGATGATGTGCAGGCCGGGGCTGTCGGCGGCGACCCGCATGGCCTGCTTCTGGACCAGCACCGGCGCCTTGTAGAGCACGGCGTTGAACGGCTGATCGGCCGAGAGGATGAAGCCGCCCTGGCCGGCGCCGTTGATCAGGACGCGGTAATGGAAGCGCCCGTTCACCGGGATCGCCTGGCGCATCATCACCTGGAGTTCGCCGATGTCCGCGCCGGAGGTCGACATCCAGCCCTGCGCGGTCCAGACGTCGATGTGCGAGCCGGTCTCGTCGTTGCGCAGGTTGAGGGCCGTCAGAGGAATGTCCGTCTGGGCGATGATCGCGGAACGGGCCAGCGCCGCGCCGGCGCCCGAGAGGCTCAGGTAGATCCCGTGCATGTCGCGGATCATGGTCGAGGCCAGTCCGCCGTCGCTCTGCAGCCGCCCCATGGTCAGGCGGCCCTCGCCTTCGCCGAGATTGAAGATCGAGCGGACGAAGGCGGTGACGCCCTGGCCGCCCGCCAGGCGCGACCACTCGCCGTCCATCGGCTGGCGGGGCGTTCCGCCGGCATGGCTCATGACGCAATGACAGAAACCGTGGTCCCCGTGGACCTCGCGGCAGTCGATCGACATTGGCTTCCCCCGTTTGTGGGGCGAGACCGACGGCAACCTATGCGGTTTTGTCTGATGTAGATCGCCCCCTGGGTGAATCTTGCTCTGAGATCGCCGTCACCTCAAGAGGGCTCAGAGAAGCGTGTCGACCACATCCATGGCGAAGACGGCCGCCAAGAAGCCGAAGAGCCAGTCCGACGACAACCGGATGTGCAGAGGTGGAGGTCGGCGGGCGGAGGCGGTTCGGCCGGCGTCATGAGACGGCCGTGTCGAACAGCTTGCCGACCGCGGCGGTGGCGGCCATGGCCGCGGCGCCCCAGAAGGTCACCCGGATCACCGGACGCAGCATCCTGGCGCCGCCGGTCCAGGCGCCGAGCGCGCCCAGAACCGCCAGGTAGGCCAGCGAGGCGAGGCTCACCGTCCAGGGCAGCCAGGACAGCGGCGAGACCAGCACCACCGCCAGCGGCGCCAAGGCTCCGGCGGAGAAGGTCAGGGCGGAGGTGATCGCCGCCTCGGTCGGCTTGGCCGCCGTCGCCTCGGAGAGGCCGAGTTCGTCGCGGGCGTGGGCGCCCAGGGCGTCGTGTTCGGTCAGCTGCTCGGCGACCTGCCGGGCCAGGACGGGGTCCAGGCCGCGATCGCGGTAGATGCGGGTCAGCTCCTCCAGCTCGGCTTCGCCGTCGTCGCGCAGCTCGCGCTTCTCCTGGGCGATGGCCGCCTTCTCGGTGTCGAGCTGGGAGCTGACCGAGACGTACTCGCCGGCCGCCATCGACATGGCTCCGGCCACCCAGGCGGCGACCCCGGCGACCAGGATCGGCGCCTTGCCCTCCGACGCGGCCGCCACCCCCAGGACCAGGCTGGCGGTGGAGACGATGCCGTCGTTGGCGCCGAGTACCGCGGCGCGCAGCCAGCCGACGCGCGAGATGAAATGGGTTTCGTCATGGGTCTTGGCCCTGGCCATCCGGTTCCCTCGCCGCGTTTGCGACATGAGGGTAGGGCCCGCGCGCGGGATCGGGCAAGCTGGGGTCATGACCCTGGAGCTCGTCGTCCCGACCCGAGATCATCTGCCCGGCTATGTCGACGCCCTGGAGCGCGGCTGGTCGCCGGACAATCTGCGCCTGGTCGAGGCGGCGCGGGAACTGCTGGCCGAGATCGCCGCCGACGCCGACGCCTTCCTGGCGCGGATGGATGACCCGGAGGCCAGGGGCGGGGACGTCGTCCAGCTGGACGGAAGCCGGGCCAAGCGGCTGCCCGGGCTCACGCGCTGGCTATGGGACGGGGACTTCTGCGGCTCGATCAATTTCCGCTGGCAAGTCGGGACGGAGGAGATGCCGCCGCATGTGCTGGGTCACATGGGCTACGCCGTCGTGCCTTGGAAGCGGGGACGGGGCTACGCCAGCCGGGCTCTGGCGCTGCTGCTGCCGGAGGCCAGGGCGCGCGGCCTGCGCTGGGTCGATCTGACCACCAACCCGCAGAACGAGCCGTCGCAGCGCGTGATCCTCAACAACGGCGGCGAGCTGATCGGCCCCTTCGAGAAGCCTGACGCTCACGGCGGCGGCGAGGGGCTGCTGTGGCGTATCCGGCTGTAGGTCAGCGCGAGGCGATCGTCCGCACGGCGTTGATGGCGTAGTCGACGTCCTCGACGGTGTTGCGGATGCTGGGCGTCAGGCGGACGTGTTGGACGGCGTAGGGCGCGGCGGAGGCGATCACCCTCTGCTGGCGCAGGGCCTGGACCGCGCCCTCCGCGGATCTGCCGGCGACGTCGAAGCTGACGATCCCGGCCGACAGGCGCGGGTCCATCGGCGTCACGACGCGGACGCCGGGGATCTGGGATAGACCCAGCTTCAACCGCATGGCCAGCTCGCGGGTGCGGGCCTGGACGTTGGCCTTGCCGATCCAGGCATGGAACTGGAACGCTTCGCTCAGCGACCAGACATGTTCGAAGGCTTTGAACCCGCCCGGCGTCATCCGCGCGGCCGTGGTCGGGCCAGGATCATAGCCGCCGATCCAGGCGCCGTAGGCGTTCGAGGCCAGGAAGCTCGGCACGGTCGGCGTCACCCGCGACCAGCCTCGCGGCGTGCCGAAGACCACGCCGGTGCCGCGCGGCCCGAACAGCCACTTGTGGCAGCCGGCGACCAGAAAGTCGGCGCCGAGCTCGGGCAGGGTGGTGTTCTCGACGCCGAAACCGTGCACGCCGTCGACGCAGAGCAGCACCCTGTCCGGCTCCGCCCGGGCGGCGTTGATCGGAGCCAGGGCGGCGGCGATCTCGGCGATCGGCATCTTCAGCCCCGTCGAGGAATGCACCCAGGTCAGGGCCAGGACCCGCGTCTCCGGCCGGATGTTGGCGGCGATCCGGCCGACGATCTCCGGGACAGTGGCTGTCGCGGCCTGGTCGAACAGGCTGATCTTCCGCACTCCGCCGCCGGTGCGGGCCGTCGAGAGCCGCAGGGCCTCGTGGGTGACGTAGTAGTCGTGGACCGTGGTCAGCGCCTCCTGGCCGTAGCGCAGGCCGATGCCGGCGTAGAGGAGGCCGACGCCGCTGGTCGTGCTCTCGCACAGGGCCACGTTCTCCGCCTCGACGCCGAAGTAGCCGCCGGCCATGCGGCGGGCGCTGTTCTGCAGGGGGCGGTTGCGGGCTTCCAGATAGGTGACGGGGGCGGCGTCCAGGCCCTTGCGATGGCGGTCTATGGCTTCGCGAACCGGCTTGGGGTTGGCGGCGAACAGCATGGCCGACATATCGACCATGCTCCAGTCCAGCGCCCATTGCGCCCGGACGCGCTGCCAGTCGGGTTGGGGCAGGGGCGGCTCGACCGGCGCAGGCTCCGGCGGCGGCGCGGGGTCGGCCTGCGCGGGCTCCGCGTCCTGGCCGTGGGCGGCTGCGGCCAGGGCGGACAGGGCCAGGCCGGAGCCGGCCAATAGCCGCCTGCGGCTCAGCCCAGCGTCCCCCCGGGTCTCGTCCTCGTCCATGTCAGCCCTTTCAGCCGTCGCCAGCCTCACGCCTGCCGGGGATCAGCGCACGCCTGTTCTCGCGTGCGATGAATCCGTGACCAGCCTGGTGGCGGTTGACGATCCCGTCAGAGCCGGAAAGGCGGGAGATCGGCCCCGGTTCCCTCGCCGCCGAGCGTGACGTGGAATTCACCTGACAGATGACGGGGGCCATGCCCTCCTGAACGCAGGGGAAACGGGGAAGAAACCCATGGCCGTCAGTCCGTCCGCGTTCGATCCAGCCGCCGAGACGGCCCGCTACCTCGCCATGTTGCCGCCGGAAGTTCACGCCAAGGCGACGGCCTATACCCAGGGGGGTCACTGGCTGCTGTTGTGGAGCGCGGTCGTCGCGGCGGCGGTCGCCTGGCTGATCCTCCGATCCGGATTGCTGGTCCGCCTCAGGAATGCCGTCGAGCGCCGGCGGCGGCGACCCTGGCTTGTGGCTTTGGCGGTGTTGCCGGTCGCTCTGCTGCTGGAGACGCTGCTCACCCTGCCGTGGAACGCCTACGCCGATTGGTGGCGGGAGACGGCCTACAACATGACCAGCCAGCCGTTCGGCGAATGGCTGGGCGAATGGGCGTTGAGCGGCGGGATCGCGCTGGTCGCGATGAGCCTGTTCTACCTGGCCGTCTACTGGCTGCTGCGCCGCGCGCCCAGGACCTGGTGGCTGTGGGCCAGCGGCGTGGCCGGCGCCTTCGCGGTGATCGCCCTGCTGCTCGCGCCGATCTATATTGCTCCGCTGTTCAACGACTACAGCCCGGCCCCGAATGGTCCGGTCCGTGACGCCGTCGTCGCCATGGCCGAGGCCAACGGCATCCCGTCGGACAAGATCTACATCTACGACGGGTCGAAACAGTCCAACCGCTACACGGCCAACGTGATGGGTCTGTTCGGTTCGGCCCGGATCAACATGAGCGACACCATGTTCAAGGCCGGCGCAGATCTCGGCGAGATCCGCGCGGTGGTCGGGCACGAGATGGGACACTATGCCCGCCACGACGTCCTCTCGCGGCTCGGCCTGGTGCTGGCGCTGATCCTCGCCGGGTTCTGGCTGCTGGACAGGCTGTTCGAACCGGCGGCCCGGCTGCTGGGCGCGGCGAACGTCAGAGGTATCGCCGATCCCGCGGGGCTGCCGATCTTCTCGCTGCTGCTGGCCCTGATATTCCTGGTCGCCACGCCGCTGACCAACAGCCTGTCGCGCTGGGCCGAGACCGGCGCCGACAACTATTCGCTGCGGATCGCGAGGGAGCCGGACGGCATCGCCAAGGCGCTGATCCAGACGGTGGAGTATCGCGCCGCGACGCCGAGCCTGATCGAGGAGACCCTGTTCTACAGCCACCCGTCGGTCAGTCGCCGGATCCGCAACGCCATGGAGTGGAAGGCGAAGCATCCGCCGGCCCCGGCCCGGGCCGCGGCGCCCGTTTCTCAACCATGAATTGAAATTACGCGAGAGGGCCTGCTAGGGTCGCGCTTCAGCCAGCTTGGGGGAGCGTCGCATGTCTTCAAAAATCAAACCGGTGATCCGGCAGGCCTGGCCTCGTCCCGAGGTCTTGTTTTCCGACGCGCCGCCGGCCGGCGCTTCCGAGGCCGGCGCGGGCGGCGTCAGTCCGGCGGAACACTATACCGGCTACGTCTTCCCAGTGTCGGGGCAGGGGACGATCTCGTTCACCTTCAAGGCAGACAGGCCGTTCCGGATCGTCGTCAACAGCCAGCCCAAGCCATCGTACGGCTCGCGCGAGGTGGTCGTGCTTGAGGTGACCGATCGTCGGGCGGCCTTCCTGCGCGCGAACACCGATCTGCCGCGGGACGTGCTGGACGAGACCACCGAGGCCAAGGCGCTGCTCAATCCGGGAGCGGAGCAACTGGCCTACTGGCTGAGCCTCGACACCAACAACCGCGTGCTCAAGTACGGCAAGGGGGAGATGCTCAACCGGCTCGTGCTGTTCACCTACCGCTTCCCGCCCAAGCCGGAGCCGCCGCTGGCGGACCCCTTCGCCTATCTCGCGGGGCTGAAATGCATCGCCCTCAGCGGCGTGGAGACCGCCTCGGTCGCCGATCACGCCCTGAGCTCGTTGCCGGTGACGCTGGATCCGCCGCCGCAGATCATCGCCACCGATCAGATCACGCTGGAGGATATCGCCGAGAACCTGTTCAGCGTCGCCGCCGATCTGCCACAGGCCTGCCAGGCGCTCTACGCCAACGTCGCCGGCCCGTCCGTGACCTTGCGGCCGAAGGACTTCCCTGAGTTTCCGGAAGCCATCAACTACAGCATCAACACGCCGGGCGGGCTCTGTTACCGGAAGCTCGACGAGAAACCGAAGCAGTTCGGCTACCTGCGGATCACGATGGACCCGAACCTGGGGGACTCGCCGGGCTCGCCCTATGTGCTCGAGATCTGGCCCGCGCAGCACGGCTCGCCGATCCACGATCACGGCGACGCCTGTGCGGTGATCAAGGTGCTGGAAGGCACGATCCGCGTGAAATGGTTCCCGGGCCTGTCGCCGGACATCGAGGTTCCGTTCGGCCAGGTCGATCTGACCGAGGGCGACGTCACCTTCCTGACGCCGCGCGCCTACCAGATCCACCAGCTGTTCAATCCGGATGACCGGAAGCGGATGACCGCCACCATCCAGTGCTATCGCTATCCGGCCGACGACACCGTCCACTACGAGTATTTCGACTACGTCGAGGACGGGGTCATCAAGCAGTTCACGCCGGACTCGGACTGGGAGTATCTCGAGTTCAAGGCGCTCATCCGCAAGGAATGGGACGCCCGGCCTCGGTAGGGATCAGCGCTTCCGGACGAAGACCGTGCCGGCGGAGTATCCGGCGCCGAACGAGCAGATCAGGCCGGTCTCGCCGGCCTGGAAGTCCTCGTTGGCCTTGTGGAAGGCGATGATCGAGCCGGCCGAACTGGTGTTGGCGTATTCGTCCAGGATGATGACGTTCTCGCCGGGCTCCGGGTCGCGGCCCAGGACCTTGCGGCCGATCATCTCGTTCATGTTGATGTTGGCCTGGTGCAGCCACAGGCGCTTCAGGCTGGTCGGGTCCAGGCCGATGTCGGCGGCGTGCTCGACGATCATCTCGCTGACCATCGGCACCACCTCGCGGAACACCTTGCGGCCTTCCTGGACGAACAGCTTGTCCTTGGCGGCGACGCCGTCCGGCGCGGCGCGGTTCAGGAAGCCGAAGTTGTTGCGAATGTTGTTCGAGAACTGGGTTTTCAGCCGCGTGCCGAGGATCTCCCAGCCGCCGGCCGCCTGGTCGGCTCGCTCGACGATCACCGCGGTGGCCACGTCGCCGAAAATGAAGTGGCTGTCGCGGTCGCAGAAGTTCAGGTGGCCCGAGCAGATCTCGGGATTGACCATCAGCACGGCCTTGGTCGAACCGGCGGCGATGAAGTCGGCGGCGGTCTTGATCCCGAAGGTGGCGGACGAACAGGCCACGTTCATGTCGAACGCGAAGCCTTCGATGCCCAGCGCCTGCTGCACCTCGATGGCCATGGCCGGATAGGGGCGCTGCATGTTCGAGGCGGCGCAGAGCACGGCGCCGATCTCGCTGACCGGCTTGCCCCAGCGAGCGATGGCTTCCCGCGCCGCGTTCACGGCGATCTCGGCCAGGACGGAGATTTCCTCGTTCGGGCGCTCCGGAATGATCGGGCGCATGATCTCCGGATCGAGAATTCCGGTCTTGTCGACGACGAAACGGGACTTGATGCCCGAGGCCTTCTCGATGAATTCGGGCGAGGATGGGGCGAGAGGTTGCAATTCACCCGCGGCGATCGCCTCGGCGTTGGCGGCGTTGAACCGTTCGACATAGGCGTTGAAGGTGTCGACGAGCTCGGTGTTGGAGATGCTCTGACTGGGCGTGAAGAGCCCGGTGGCGGCGATGACGGCCTGATGCACTTGGCGGATGTCCCGACGATGGCCGCGCGGTGAAGGGGGCGCGGCGTCCTTTGTGTTCTGAGCGATAGATAGCACGCCGAACGGCCGCGTCAGCCCCGTGTGGCATGAAGGCAACGCTACAAAGCCGCCTCATTCCCGCTCTTGATCCGTCTCCTGGCGGCCCAGTTTGCCTTCTAGTTCAGGGGCCGCTGGGGAGCTGAATAAAAGCGTCAAGGAGACTATGACGATGAAAACTCTCATGTTTGCCACTTCGGCCGCGCTGCTGGCGGTCGCTGCCGTTCCCGCGGTCTCGCAGGCCCAGGAAGTCTACGGCACGGTCGGCTATGCTCACGCCGACACGGGAAGCGCCGACGTCGGCGCGATCCAGGGCCGCATCGGCTACAAGTTCAATCCGTACGTGGCGATCGAAGGCGAAGCCGCCTTCGGCGTGAAGGACGATCGCGACGTCGAACTCAAGCACGAGCTGGGCGCCTTCGTCGTCGGCTCCGTGCCGGTGACCCCGCAGGCTGAACTGTTCGCCCGCGTCGGCTACAGCGGCGCGAAGTTCGACACCGCCGCCGGCAAGGTCGACCGCGACGGTTGGGCCTACGGCGTGGGCGGCCAGTACAACTTCACCGCCAAGGACGGCGTGCGCGTCGACTGGACCCGTCACGACTACAAGGGCAACGACGCCGACGTCTTCTCGGTCGGCTACGCCCGGAAGTTCTAAGGTCGGATCTTCCGCGAACCAAGGAGGCCCCTCCCGGAAACGGGAGGGGCCTTTTTCGTCGCAGGCTTCGGTCTTGACGCCGCCGTCGCCGAATGGAGACTCCCGGCGGGAATAGGGCGATGGCGTGAAAGATCTCTACATCCTGGCGGGCTCCTTCGTGGCCGTAGCGTTGATGGTCGCCGTGGCGGCCTGGGCCAGAATCTCGCGCGCGACGCCGCCGCTGGACGCCGATGCGGCGCGGGGGCTGTTGGCGGCAGAGTTTCCGGACGACGTCTTCGAAGCTCCCTGGATCGCCGCCGATGGCGGCGGAGCCGTGGCGCGGAGCGGCGACCGGGCGCTAGTCGTCTATCGGCTGGGGGATTCTTGGGTGGCGCGCAGCCTGGCCTGGGACGCCGCGCTGGCCGCGCCGCAGCGGGGCGGAAAGGTGCACATGCGGCTGGACGACATCGCCGCGCCTACGGCGAAGCTAGCCGTCACCGGCGTCAATCCTTGGCCGCCGCTCGCGGAGGCCGCCTGACATGGATCCGCTGAAGCCGGCCTTCGATCCGGTCACCTGGGCCATCCCGATCTTCGTGGTCACGATTCTGCTGGAGATCGGCTTGCGCCGATTGGGCAGGGCGAAGGCGGCCTATGAGGCGCGGGACACCGCAACCTCGCTGGGCATGGGACTGGGCAGCACCATCGCCGGCGGCCTGACCGCGGGCGTCGTCTTCGCCGCCAGCGTCTGGGTCTACGAGCACCGGCTTTTCGACATCCCGATGACGGCCTGGTGGGCCTGGCTGGCGCTCTTCCTGCTCGAGGACCTGACCTACTACTGGTTCCACCGCCTGTCGCACGAGCGACGGTTCTGGTGGGCCAGTCATGTCAACCACCACAGCTCGCAGCACTACAACCTGTCGACGGCGCTGCGGCAGACCTGGACCGGCGGGGTGGCCGGGACGTGGTTGCTGTGGCTGCCCCTGAGCTTCATCGGCTTCCCGCCCGCGATGGTGGCGATCCAGAAGGGGATCAGCCTCGTCTATCAGTACTGGATCCACACCGAGGCGATCCGGAAGATGCCGCGCTGGTTCGAGGCGGTGTTCAACACGCCCTCGCACCACCGGGTGCACCACGCCCGCAACCCGCGATATCTCGACGCCAACTATGCAGGCATCCTGATCATCTGGGACCGGATGTTCGGGACCTTCATTCCCGAGGACGAGGCAGAGGCGCCGCGTTACGGCCTGGTCCATAACCTGGGCGATTTCAATATCTTGCGCGTCGCATTCCATGAGTGGCTGGCGATCGGCAAGGACCTGCTGACCGCCCGCTCGCCGCGGGAGGTCATCGGCTACCTGTTCGGGCCGCCGGGCTGGAGTCCCGACGGCTCTCGCGACACCTCGGCGGTGCTCAAGGCCAAATGGAAGGCGCGCGAAGCGGCTGAGGCCGAGAAGGTCGCGGCGGAGTAGGAGCCGCACGTCGTTCCTGGGATAACCTCCCCCATAGGGGGAGGGGGACCATCCCGCAGGGATGGTGGAGGGGGTCTAACGCCTTGGACCCTCTCCACCATGCTTCGCACGGTCCCCCTCTCCCAGAGGGAAAGGTTCATTGGCTCGCCAGGACTAGTCTCTGAGCAGCGGCAGGCTCAGCCCCCCCGCGGGGCGCTGCGTGAGCAGTTCGCGACGGAAGCGGAACAGTTCCGCCGGTCGACCGCCGGTCTCGGTGTCCATGCGACCCAGGCCTTCCAGCAGGTCGATGCGTTCGACCACGCGACGGAAGTTCTGCTTGTGCAGGGGAACGCCGGAGATGGCCTCCACCGCCCGCTGCAGCGCCGAAAGGGTGAACTCCGGCGGCGTCAGTTCGAACACCACCGGGCGATACTTCAGCTTGCCGCGCAGACGGCCCAGGCCTGTCGCCAGGATTCGGCGGTGGTCCGACAGCATCGGCTCGCCCAGGGCGGCCGACAGGGCGGTCGGCTCGGCGGCCGCGTCGCCGCGGTCGCGGATCTGGTCGCGGGCCGCCTCCGGGGCCAGCCCGGCCTCATAGAGCAGTTCGTAGCGGTCCAGGACGCGCTCCTCGTTCCAGACGGCGCCGTCGAGCGCGAACAGCAGACGGGTGCGGGCGAGGCGCTCCGGGTCCTGGCCCGCCCAGCGCCGAAGGGCGGGAGCGATGGCCTCGTCGATCAGGGACGGACGGCCCAGCCGCCAATCTTCCCAGGGGAAGAAGCGGGCCCAGGGCGCCCAGGCGCTGTCGGGCGCCTCGGTGTCGACGGCGGCGGGCGTCAGGGCCAGGTAGCCGACCGAGACCACCCGCGCCGCGCCGGCGCCGACCTCGGCCCGAGGGGCGTCGCGGCCCTTGTCGCCGAAGGTGTAGAGCTGCTCGACATAGCCCAGCTCGAACCGCGTCTGTTCGGCCACGAAGTCGCGCAGGGCTATCTCGAAGGTGCGGTGGCCCTCCGGATCGAACGGGCCGAACGGCAGGCCGGCCAGGGTCGAGGCCTGGTCGGTGGCCGCATCGTGCGGTCGCACGGTCAGCACCACGGCTTCGCCGCCCCGGATGGCCACGATGACGGCGGACAGGCCGATGACGACGGAGAGAGTCATGCGGCGGTGGTAGCATTCCCTCGCGTCGCGTGGGAGGGGAGGGCGTCGGCGGCTAGTCCTTCACGTAGGTATGCGGGCGGTCGGAGCCATCGGACAGCTCTTCGTGCCACTGGCCGCGATCGTCCTCGTAGACGATGCCGGTGTCGTCGCCGGGCAACTCCTGCTCGCGGGCCACGCGCCGCGCGGCGGCCAGGGCGGCCTCGCGCGTTCGGAAGGTCTCCGAGAAGACGCCATTGGCCTTGTAGGCCCAGCCGCCGTCGTGCTCGACGATCTCGTAGGTGATGTCCGTCATGTGCGATCTCCAGACCGAGGCGGACAGACTAGCCCGCCCCGAGCGATCCGGCGCGCACGATGCCGCGACTATTCCGTGTCGAACGCCGCCTGGGTCCGCTCGAAGCCGGCGGCCTCGGAGAGGACGTGGAAGCGGCGCACGTAGTGGTCCTGGGCTTCGCTGGCCGGCTGCGGGACCAGTTTCAGCGTCAGGCCCTGGGGCAGCGGGCCGAAGAAGCCGAGGGATTCCTCGTGGTCGAAGCCGGCCAGCTGGGTGGCCTCGAAGTAGGCGCAGGCCCGATCCGCCTGTTTGATCAGCTTCTTGATCGCCTGGGGCGTCTTGGCGGGCAGGCCGAAGCGGGCGTGGATGGCGTGCTCCAGCCGCTCCTCGAACTCCTTGTAGCTGACCCCCAGCGCGGCCTTGAACGGACTGATCATGTCGCCGATCACATATTCGCTGGCGTCATGCAGCAGGGCGGCCAGGCGCCACTTCGGATCGATCGCGGGCTGGATGTAGGAGACGATTTCCTCGACCACGATCGAGTGCTGGGCGACCGAGAAGCCGTGCTCGCCGATCGTCTGGCCGTTCCAGCGCGCGACGCGGGCGAGACCGTGGGCGATGTCCTCGATCTCGATGTCCATCGGCGAGGGATCGAGCAGGTCCAGGCGCCGGCCGGACAGCATGCGCTGCCACGCCCTGGGAGTGTTCTTCGGCGAACGCGCGCCGCGGAGCCCTTTCGCCACCGGATCGTTCCTTTGCTTGAGAGGGCGCCTCCAGTGGCGCATCGTTTGACGAAGATCAATGCCGGATCGATCCTGATCCCGTGATCTGGGGTGCAAAGAAGGAGCATCTGGATGAGCTGGGCAAGGATCATGGCGCCGCTGGCGGGCGGGGCGCACGACGTCGACATCCTGAAGTTCGCCGCCGCAGTGGCGACGCCGTTCGGCGCCGAGGTGGCCGCGGTGCACGCCCCGGCAGACATCGCCGACCTGATGCCCTGGATGGGCGAAGGCTTCATGGGCGGCGTCCAGATCATCGCCATGGACAGCCTCAAGGAGGCCGCCGCCGAGGGCGAACGCGCCGCCAAGGCCGCCGTCGACGGCGTCGGCTACGCCAAGACCGGTTTCGTCAGTCTGCAGACGCCCGTCTGGGCGGGCCTGTCAATGGAGGGGCGGCTCTCCGACGTCGTCCTGTTCGACAACGAGGCGGCGCGCGGACGCGGCCCGCTGGCCGAGGCCTTCCAGCAGATCGTCGCCGACGAGCAGCGGCCCACGATCGTCGCGCGCGACGGGCTGAAGATCGCCGGCGCCACCGTCCTGGTCGCCTGGGACGGCGGCAAGGAGGCCAGTCGCGCGGCGCGTACGGCCCTGCCGATGCTTGAGAAGGCCGGCCGGGTGGTGATCGTCTCGGCGCCGGCCGCCTCGTCCCGCACCTTCGAGGCCAAGCGCCTGCAAGGCTTCTTCTCGGCGCGCGGCGTTGAGGTCGAGGTGGAGACCCTGGCCGATGGCGGCGACGCGGCCCAGCTGCTGCTCAGCGCCGCCGATCGGCTCGGCGCAGGGGTTCTGGTCGCCGGCGCCTTCGGGCATCCGAGGCTGCAGGAGTACATCTTCGGGGGCACGACCCGGACCCTGCTGAACAACGACGGACCGTCGCTGTTCCTCTCCCACTAAAGCCAAGAAGAAGAGGGAAACCATGACGCTCTCGCGCATCGTCATGCGCCTTGCGCGCAATCCGGGGACCGAGTTCGCCGACGGGGACGACCATCGCGGCTACACCCTGGTCGCGCCGCTGACCGGCGACGGCAAGCTGGACGTGGACGCTTTCCAGAAGGAGCGGGCGCTGTGCACCGTCCGCCGGTTCGCGCCGGACGAGGACGCCGTCGTCGGCCGGTTGACCCGGCGCGGCCCGACCTGGTTCTTCGACTACGACGACCAGTCGGACGCCGATGACGAGCCGGTGCACCGCCTGGGCGACCACTATTTCAGCGTCGGCGAATATGTGTCGGTCGCCGACGAGGACGGCCGCCTGCTGGCCTACAAGGTGACGGACGTCGCCCCGGCCGATTGAGGCGCGCGCCCGGGCTCTCGCCACTTTGGGGAATTGCTGTAGGCTTCGCCTCTTCAGGTTGTGAGCGAGGGGCGGCATGGCCGAGGCTTTGCGCGACGACTACGAGGCGGCTCAGTTCGGCGGGGAGAAGGTCGACGAGTGCGACCTGATCATGAAGGGCGGCATCACCTCCGGGATCGTCTATCCGTTCGCGATCCTGGAGCTGGCGCGGAAGTATCGGTTCCGCAGCATCGGGGGGACCTCCGCCGGGGCCATCGCGGCCGCCTTCGCCGCCGCCGCCGAGTACGCGCGGCAGAACGGCGACCCCGCGGGGTTCATCCGCTTCAAGGCGCGCTGCGAAAGCCTGCCGGGCATCATGCTGGGGCTGTTTCAGCCCTCGGCGCCCGTCGCCGATCTGATGAAGTTCCTGATGACGATGCAGACCGGCGGCCTGGCGCGGGCGCTGCTGGTGTTCTGGCCGGCGCTATTGATCGGCGTCCTGGTCGGCGGCGGCCTGCTGGCGATCCTGGGCGCTGGCTGGGCGGGCGTGCTGCTCGGGATCGTCGTCGGTTTCGCCGTCGCCCTGGCCTGGCGGCTGTATTCGCTGCTCAAGCGGATTCCGAAGAACGACTTCGGCCTGTGCACGGGCCTGACCCAGCCGGGGTCCGCCGGACCGGCGCTGACCGACTGGCTGTACGAGTCCCTGCAGGAGATCGCGTTCGGCCCCGCCGGGAGGGATCGCCCGCTCACCTTCGGCGACCTGGCTTCGGTCGGGCGCAAGAAGGCGAGCGACGGCCCGAACATCGTGCTGCGGGCGGTGACCACCGACCTTTCGATGGGCCGTCCCCGCAGCCTGCCCGACCCCGGGGAGGGGTTCCGCTTCGAACCGTCCGCCTGGGCGCGCCTCTTCCCGAAGGTGGTGATGGACTATCTGCTGGGCTTGCCAAGCGTGCTGCCCGAGGCGGACGCCGAGCCGTGGGATCAGCTGCCCCGCTTCCCCGCGTCGGACGACCTTCCGGTGATCATCGCGGTGCGGATGAGCCTCAGCTTTCCGGTCCTGTTCACCGCCGTGCCGCTGAAGTTCCGCGACATCAGCCTGCTGATGCTGGCCAAGGACCAGAAGGGTACGATCGATCCGATCGACATCCCCGATCCGAAGGCGCGTATCCAGCCGATCTGGTTCACCGACGGCGGGGTGACCAGCAACTTCCCGATCCAGTTCTTCGACGCCATGCTGCCGGGGCGGCCGACCTTCGCCCTGAGCCTGGACCAGTTGGACCCAGGCATGAAGCCGGACGGCGGAAGGGTCTATCTGCCGCATCATGCCTGGGGCGGGTCGTTCACTTCGATCGACGGCATCCCGTCGCTGCTCGGCTTCGGCCACAGCGTCTTCCGCGCCGCGCAGAACTGGCAGGACACGATGATGAGCGTCATGGGCGCCCAGCGCGAGCGCGTCGCCCGCGTCTACTTGGCGCCCGACGAGGGCGGCCTGAATCTGTCGATGCCGCCAGCGTTGTCGAAGAAGCTGATGGGCTACGGCCAGGTCGCGGGACGCAAGATCGTCGCCGAGTTCGATTTCGACGAGCATCGTTGGCGGCGCGCTCTCGTGGCCTACGAGAAGCTGCAGGAGGAGCTGCGTAGGGCGAACGAAGTCTGGACCGCCGAGCGGTTCGGAGTCTGGCTGGAGGGCTACCTGGCGGACGTCCAGAGCTACCAGGCCCTGCCGCTGGCCCAGCGGCGCAAGGTTCACGCCCGGCTCGGCGCGGCCTTGGCGGCGGCGAGCGCCTTCACCCCGCCGATCGTCCCCAAGAAGGGGCAGTTCCCCAGGCCGCCGGGCAGCCTGAGGATCGCACCGAAGATCTAGTTGATCTTCAGACCGCGGATGGGTTTGCCGCCGACGTTGTGGCGCACCAGTTCGTCGACCTGTCCGAAGATGTTGTCGTCGCCGTCCTTGTTGTTTTCCTTGAGCTTGACCACGCCGACGACCAGGGGGCCGCCCTGCGGACCGCGCGCCTGGTAGCCGACGACGCCCCAGCCGCTCGGGGTCGGCTTGTCGCTCGCCAGCAGCAGCATGGCCTGGACGCCGTCGTCCTTCTTGCGGCGGGTGACCCGCTCGGTCTCGATCTTCTTGCCGTCGACCTCGACGTTGCGCGACACGCGAATCTCGGCGCCGTCGTCGTTGGCGTTGATGTCGGCCCCGCCGGCGCTGATCTTCGCGCCCGCGTCGTTGGCCTGGATGCTCACGCCGGGCAGGTTGATGTCGACATTCTCGCCTTCGACCTTGGCGCCTTCCTTGAGCGCCGCCTCGTCGGGGCCGGCCTTGGGCACCAGCGGCCGCAACTCGTTCTCGATGCTCTTCAGCGCGGCGCCGCTGTCGCGGTCGACGACCTGGACGATGCGCAGGGTCACTTCCGATCCGTCGGCCCTGTACTCGCAGGACTGGCCGTCCGGCGCGACGCTGGTCCGGGTGAGCGCGCCCTGCTTCTCGGGGCAGTCCAGCTTGGTGACCGTCTTCAGCGCGTGCTCGGCGCGTTGACGGGCGGCGTCGGGGTGATCGCAGGCCGCCAGGGCGAGCGTGGCGCAGCTCGCGGCGAGCAGGGCGATGTAGTTCATGGAGCGATCCCTCTCATGCTCTCTTGCATTGCAAGGGTGCTGCCGTCGACGAACGGGGTCCAGTGAAATCGCGGTAAGGGAAAGGACGGCGCCAGAACGGTGTGGAGTAGAGGATCGCCGCTGCTGCGCTTCATCCGGCGATAGGCGGCCAGGGTCAGGCCGGTCAGGTCGTGGAAGTCCCGCGCGAGGTGGGCGTCGTCAGTGAACTCCAGCCGGACGTCGCCGTCCGCGGCCGGTCCCCAGGGCGCGGGATGGACGGTCCGCAGCACCCGCTGGAGCCGGGAGACGCGAAGCCAGGTCTTGGGCGGCCAGCCGGCCTGCCGGGTGAAGCGGCCATGCAGGGCGCGGGGACCGACGCCGACCAACCGGGACAGCGCCGTCACCGGGCCGCGCAGCCGGTGCTCGGCGATGCCGTCGACGAGGCGGCAGGTTTCCTCGGCCGCCGTCCCGATCGAGACGTCAGCCAGCCAGCGGCAGGCGAGCGCCGTCCGCGCCTCGAAGGTGGCGGCGTCGCGAAGGCGGGCGATCCAAGACCGGCTGGCTTCAGACGCGACGGCTTCGAGATCCAGCCGTCGGTCGACGAGCTCGGACAACGGGGCGCCGGCCACGGCCCGGGCCCCGCGGGCGGTCAGAATCGCCACGAAAACGTGCAATCGGCCCTGCGAGCGGCCGAGGCGCGTCCGACTTGCTGGTCCCCAGAGGCCGGCCCGAGGCGCGATCTCGCTCGTTTCCGGAGCGGCGGGGTCGCGGACGACATAGTCGGCGTCGAGCATGAACTGCGCCAGGGCATGATGCAGGGGAAGCTCCAGCGCGGTTTCGTCGCGCCCGACGTCCCGTCGTTCCAGAAACCCTACCGCAAGGGACCGGATGGACGCCGGCGCCGGCTGGTAGCGCAGGGACAGTCCGCTCACGTCCGATCCTTCCCTGGAAGGCGCCGATTTCTACAAGCCCGCAGCCAGGGCGCGCATTAGCCTGCAGCGAGCTTGGAGACTGTGGATGAGAAGGTCCATCGCGATCTTGGTGGTTCTGCTGGGCGGCGCGATGTCGACCGGGGTGTTGGCGGAGGGCCTGACGGACTACGCGATCGGCGTGCAGCCGGGCTGTATCGTCGGACGTTTCGACGCGAAGGCACCGCCGGTCTTCGAGGCCGCCGGCTATGCCGATCTCGACCGGCGTAGGCTCATCACGCCGCGAACCCAGTTCCTGCTCGCCTCGGCCTCGAAGCAATTCACGGCGCTCGCCGCCGTGCTGTTGGCCGAGAAGGGCAAGCTGAGGCTCGACGACCCGGCGCGGCGCTGGCTGCCCGAGATGGCCGGTGCGGTCGGCGACGCGACAATCGAGCAGCTGCTGCACCAGACCGCCGGCGTGCGGGATCACACGACGCTGCTGACCCTTTCCGGCGTTGAACGACTGGGCGCGGTCGACCGCCGCGCGACATTGGCGATGATGGCCCGGCTGCAAAGGACCAACTTCCTGCCAGGCAGCCGGGCGCAGTATTCGAATGGCAACTACCTGCTGCTGTCGGAGATCGTCGCCAGGGCGTCCGGCATGCCGTTCGAGCGATACCTCGACCAGGCGATCTTCCAGCCGCTGGGCATGGGCGACAGCTTCGCCCTGCCGGCGGTCTCGCGCCGGCCGGCCGAGATCGCGCACGGCTATCGGCCGTTGAGGGCGGGCGGGTTTGGCCTGGCCGACGACCGTCCCGCCACCAGCGGCTCCGGCGGCGTGGTCACCAGCATGCGGGACCTGGCTCGGTTCGACCGGGACTTCCACCTTGGCCGGACCGTCTGGCGACCGGCCGTAAGAGCCGCGATGCTGCGGCCGGGCCGCCTGGCCGGCGGCGAGACGGCTGTCCTGCCGGAATTCGGGACCCCCTACGGCGCCGGCCTGGGCCTGGAGACACGAGGCGACGATCTGCGGGTCTCGCACGACGGCGGGGCGGAAGGCTTCGTGGTGGAGTACGCGCGGCTGGTGAAGGCTCGGCGAGGCGCGGCGGCGCTCTGCAACCGCGTCGACGCGGATCCTTCGGCCTTGGTCGAGGCGGCGCTGCCCGCGGCACAGCCCGCCGCAGCCTCCGCGACCGCCGCGCCGTCGACATCGCCTGCGCTTCCGCCGACGCCGTTTACCGACCTGGCCGTGATCGCCGGCCGTTACCGCTCGGCGGAGCTGGACGCGACCTACGTCTTCCGTCCGAAGGGGGAGGGTTTCGAGGTGGAGATCACATCGCCGCTGACCCCGAGTCCGATCATCGACAGCTGGGGCGCGTTGAAACGCCATGGCCCGGCCGAGTTTGGCACGGGCCCGATCCGCGTGGTTTACGAAACCGCCAATGGCCGCGCGACCCGGCTGACGCTGCGCTTCGGCCGCCGGGTCGAGGGGCTGGTCTTCGACCGGGTCGAAGACCGCTAGAGGGCGCTACTGGCCCGGACGGGCGCCGGAGCCTTCGCGACGGGCCAGGAAGGCTAGGCGCTCGAACAGATGGACGTCCTGCTCGTTCTTCAGCAGGGCGCCGTGCAGGGGCGGGATCAGCTTGGTCGGATCCTTTTCCTTCAGGATCGCCTCGTCGATGTCCTCGACCATCAGCAGCTTCAGCCAGTCCAGAAGCTCGCTGGTCGACGGCTTCTTCTTCAGGCCGGGCACCTTGCGCATGTCGTAGAATATGCGCAGCGCCTCGGCGACGAGCTTCTGCTTGATGCCCGGGTAGTGGACGTCGACGATCGACTGCATCGTCTCGGCTTCCGGGAAGCGGATGTAGTGGAAGAAGCAGCGGCGCAGGAAGGCGTCCGGCAGCTCCTTCTCGTTGTTCGAGGTGATGATGATCACCGGTCGAACCTGGGCCTTGATCGTCTCGCCGGTCTCGTAGACGAAGAACTCCATGCGATCGAGCTCCTGCAGGAGGTCGTTCGGGAACTCGATGTCGGCCTTGTCGATCTCGTCGATGAGCAGAACCGGACGGACGTCGCTGGTGAACGCCTCCCAGAGCTTGCCCTTCTTGATGTAGTTGGTGACGTCCTTGACGCGCTCGTCGCCGAGCTGGCTGTCGCGCAGGCGGGTGACGGCGTCGTACTCGTAGAGGCCCTGGCTGGCCTTGGTGGTCGACTTGATGTGCCAGGTGATCAGCGGCGCGCCCAGGGCCTTGGCGACCTCCTCGGCCAGCACGGTCTTGCCGGTGCCGGGCTCGCCCTTGATCAGCAGCGGGCGCTGCAGGGCGATCGCCGCGTTGACCGCGACCTTCAAGTCGTCGGTGGCGACGTAGTTGTCGGTGCCTTCGAAGCGCTGGCTCATGTCTTCCCCTGGTCCGTCCGGCGTCGGCCGGTTTCGAACAAACGTTTCATTCCGGGCCAGACTAGAGCGCAGCGCGCGACATTCAAGCGGGTTTCGTCGGGTCAGCCGGTTCGCGGAGCAGCGCCGAGGGCGTGTCGCTGGCCGGGAAGGTGTCGTCCAACTCCTTGTCCAGCAGTTCGTCGGCGGCGATCTTCTCGGGATCCGGCGGGACTTCGGTCTTGGGCATGACGAACCTCCTGACGGCTCCAAAGGTAGGCGCGAAGCGACCGGGCCTCAACAACGCAGGAGGGCGGACTCAGTCCGCCCCGGGGTTGATCGACACCGGGTCGCTGGCGGGGAAAGTCTCCTTGAGGCCCTTGTCGAGCTGACGGTCGACATGCGGATCGGCGCTCTTTCCGGTGTCGCGCCTGGGCGGCTTAGGCTTGGTGGGGGTCTTGGCGGGCTTGGCTTGCGAGCTCATGACGGCTCCAGGAAGACGAGGCGCGAGCGCCCCTGCGGTCCTGCAGTCAACCCGCCACGGCGGCCTTCGTTCCGGCCGGGAAGGCCTGGGCTAGCGCCTCGGCGACCTCGGCCATCACCGGTTCCCAGGCTCCGACCGAAGGGGGAATGAAGACCCGCGCTTGCGGATACCAGGGCAGGCGGTCGGTTCCCAGGCGGGTCCAGGACTTCGGTGTGGAGATCGACCAGAGCGGGGCGCCGCAGGCTCCGGCGATGCTGCTGGTGGCGTTGGCCGGGCCCACGACGAGGTCCATCGCGCAGCAGAGGGCGGCGACGTCGTCGAGATCCTTCTTCAGGTCGATGCCGGGCGGGTTCCAGATCTCGATCCCGAGGTCGCGACGGGCGGCGGCCAGTTCCTCGGCGCAGTCGCCGTACTGCAGGTTCACGAAAGTCACGCCCGGCGTCGCGAGCACCGGCTTCCACTGCTCGAACGGCGAGAAGAAGCGATGGCGGGCCCCGTTCTTGATCAAGCTCTTCCATAGCAGGCCGACCTTCGGACCGGGCAGGCTCCCAAGCAGGCGGCGCCAATGCGCGACCCGTGCAGGATCGGGGGTCAGGTAGCCGGCCCGTTCGGGGAAGGCGTCGGCCGAGGCGCGGAAACGCCGAAGCATAGTGCCCATGGGGGCGTAGAGGTCGATCCCGTCCTGTTCGTCGAGGAACGGCGCGTTGCGGACGGTCTTGCCGCCGACGTTCCAGGTGGCGTGGGCGCCGACCTTGGCTGTCGGGAAGCTGCGCTGGAACAGGTCGACCAGGCGGGGCTCGACCGCGATCAGCAGTCTGCCGTCCGGTCCAAGGGCCTCGATCAAGTCCGGGATCAGGTTGGCGAACATCACTTCGTCGCCCAGGCCCTGTTCGCCGACCAACAGCAGCGAACGACCCGCAAGGTCGTCGCCGGGGCTCCAGCGCGGGGCGTCGACGCCGAACAGAGTGACATCCGCGAAGGCGGGATCTAGCCGCGCCTCGTACTCGTCCCAGCCTTCCGCCACTCGGCCGAGGCCGATCAGGATGCTGGAGCGGGCGAGGCGCATCATCAGCCGCTCCTCGTCGATCATCGGAGCGGCCATGGCGGCGTCGCAGTCGGCGAGAGCCAGATCGAGACGGCCGCTCAGATAGTGGGTGTTGCCCCGGTTGTAGCGCGCCTTCGCATTGCCTTCGTCCAGGCGCAGCGCCTCGTCGAAGAAGGTCATCGCGGTCTCGAGGTCGCCCTGCTCGGACACCACCGAGCCCAGGGTGTTCCAGAGGATGGTGTTGGCGGGGTGAACCTGGATCGTCGGCCGCAGGATCTCGATCGCCTCTTCGAAGCGACCCTGGTCGCGCACCACGCAGGCGAGGTTGTTGGCCGCCTCATGGGCGGCCGGGTTGTGGCGCAGATAGTGGGTGAACAGCTTTTCGGCCGTCTCCTTCATGCCCATGCGATAGGCGAGGCGGCCCAGATCGTTGGCGACCTCGGCATGGTTCGGGATCAGCTTGAGGGCCGACTCGTAGCATTTGATCGATGAGGCGAAGTCGCCGGCGCGCTCCCGGGCGATGGCCAGCAGATACCAGGCGAAGCCGTTGGTCTCGTCCGCCTCGAGCGCCTGGATGGCCAGGGCGCCGCCGGTCTGGAAGTCATCCTTCTGCAAGGCCGCGGCGCTGCGTTCGAGCAGCGGCTGAATGGCCATCGCCTTCAGCTCCGCGATGCCGGCGCGCAGTCGGTCCAAGGCCTCGCGCGAGCCGGATTGGCCGACCGCCGGCGCCGTCATGCGCGGCTGCGCGGCGATCGGCGCGGAGGCGACGAGGGCGGCGGTCGAGGCGTCGGATCGGGCGGCGGGCCGGGCGACGGGTTGGCGCGGCATGGCGCGACTCTCTTCAGGCTTCGGTACGGTGCAGGGCGCAGCCCTTCGTTCGCGCGATTATGCTTAACCGCCCCTTAAGGCGGGGTGGATGAACAGGAGTGTTGAAACATCCCGTTAACCATGCGGATTTAGCGTTCCTTCAACCGGGCGGGCGAGATTCCACGGAACAGAGGGTTCCGCGTTCGCGCGCCTATGAACCTGGAGTCCGACGTCGTGCCGTTGAAACTGTCGCTGAAGCCGGGCGAGAAGTTCGTCCTGAACGGCGCCGTCGTCCAGAACGGCGACCGTCGCGGCGTGCTGGTCCTGCAGAACAAGGCCTCCGTCCTTCGCGAGAAGGACATCATGCAGCAGGAAGAGGCGACCACGCCGGCGCGCCACATCTACTTCCCGGTCATGATGATGTACCTCGATGAGCCCGGGGCCATGCGGTACTATGACGAGTTCGTGCGCCGGCTCAGCGAGTTCATGGGCGTCATCCGCAATCCCGACGTGCTCGCGGATTGCGTCGCCATCTCCAAGCACGCCATGGCCAAGGAGTACTACAAGGCCCTGATGCTGTGCCGGAAGCTTATCGAGTACGAAGACGAAAGGTTGGGGAATGTCGCTGCAGGCGTACCAGCAGGCCGCGGCGCGGAGTGAAAATCCGCGCGACGCGGAGTACCGCCTGTTCGGCCAGGTGACCCGCGCGCTGCTCGATGCCGCCGCCAAGCCCCCGGGGGATATCCAGGGGCGGATCCATGCGCTCGACTGGAATCGGCGCCTGTGGTCGACGCTTGCCACCGACTGCGCCGATTCCTCCAATGTGCTGCCCGACGCGCTGCGGGCGCAGATCATCTCGCTCAGCCTCTGGGTCAGCCGGCACACCAGCGCCGTGATCCGCAAGGAAGAGAGCATCGACGACCTGATCGAGATCAACAAGATCATGATGCAGGGGCTCTCCGGCCAGTCCGAGGCGGCCTGACGGCGCCCGGTCGGCGACCCGGTCGATCCTGACCGGCAATTTGTTCCGCGCGGTCGCTCGCGCCTAGGCGCGTCCTTCGGGGCGCGCCTTTCTCGTTTCCGAAAACCGCATGGAATCAGCGCCTTCCAGGTCGGCGTAACGGCGCTCCGCTGGCCCGGCGCTTGCGAGGCCTCGCGCGGGCGAGAAACGCCCAGCTGGCAAAAGCCGGAACACTCCCCGACCAGAATGGAAGGACCAACCGATGATCGCCAATTCGGTGAACACGAACGTGGGCGCGATGATCGCGCTCCAAAACCTCAACGCGACCAACACGGAGCTCACGACAACTCAAGGACGGATCAACACCGGCAAGAAGGTGGCTTCGGCGAAGGACAACGGCGCTATCTGGGCGATCGCTCAGAACCAGCGCGCCACGTCGCAGTCGCTCAATGCGGTGAAAGAGTCTCTGGATCGCGGGAAGTCGACCATCGACGTCGCCATCGCGGCCGGGGAGTCCGTTTCAGACCTGCTGTTGCAGATGAAGGAGAAGGCCCTGGCGGCGTCGGATACGACGCTCGACACGGCGGCGCGGTCTGCGCTCAACGAAGACTTCAAGGCCCTGCGTGACCAGATCACCAAGGCTGTGACGAACGCCGAGTTCAATGGGGCCAACCTCATCAAGACCGGCGCCACCGCCCAGGCCTCCCTGGCCAACGCGGATGGGTCTTCGAAGCTGACCGTCGCTCCCGAAGTGCTCGCCCTGGCGGGGGGCATCGTGACTGTGACTGCCACCGGCACGATCGGCACGGCGACCGCCGCCACGGCGATGATCACCACGGTCGGGAACTCCATCACCAACACCAGCGCCGCGCTCGCGCGCCTCGGCACCAAGGCCAAAGCGTTCGAGATGCACATCACCTTCGTCGGCAAGCTGCAGGACAGCCTCGACGCCGGTGTCGGCAATCTGGTCGATGCGGATCTCGCGAAGGAAAGCGCCAAGCTTCAGGCTCTGCAGACCAAGCAGCAGCTCGGAGTCCAGGCCCTCTCGATCGCGAACTCGTCGACGCAGACCTTGATGTCGCTGTTCCGGTAGGCCGCGAAGCCGGGCGAAGGTTGACCTCTTCGCCCGGCAGCCTTTTCCCATGCCTTGATGGGAAGGGTTTGCCCACCATGCCCGCTGCTCGGCAAAAATTGCCGAGCCGAGTCACCCTTAACGCACATATAACGTAGGTTTTTCAGGGGCTTATGCCGCCCTGTGCCCGGCCCTGGAGTGGCCCGGCGATTGCTTCCTACCAGGACGGGCAAAACGCCCCCGGCCGTCAAAATGACGCCGGACACCTGAAAGGGACCTATCGTCATGGCGCTGAACAGCGTTAACACGAACTCGGGCGCGCTCGTCGCCCTGCAGAACCTGAACGCCACCAACAGTGAACTGAACAACGTTCAAGGCCGCATCAACACCGGCAAGAAGGTTGCTTCGGCCAAGGACAACGGCGCCATCTGGGCCATCGCCCAGAACCAGCGCGGCACGTCCCAGGCTCTGAACGCCGTCAAGGACTCGCTCCAGCGCGGCCAATCCACCATCGACGTCGCGATCGCCGCCGGCGAGACCGTTTCCGATCTGCTGCTGCAGATGAAGGAAAAGGTCCTGGCCGCCTCGGACACGACGCTCGACACCGCGGCCCGCACGGCTCTGAACGAAGACTTCAAGGCCCTGCGCGACCAGATCGCCAAGTCGGTCACCAACGCCGACTTCAACGGCGCCAACATGATCAAGGCTTCGGGCAACACCATCACGGCCCTGGCCAACGCCGACGGCACCTCGAAGATCACGGTCGCGGCCCAGTCGCTCGCTCTGGGCGGCTCCAATGTGACCGTGGCCGCCGCGGCCTCGTTCAACTCGGCGACCTCGGCCGCCGCGCTGATCACCACCGTCGGCACCTCGATCACCAACGTCGGCGCGGCCCTGGCCAAGCTCGGCACCGGCGCCAAGGCGCTGGAAATGCACCTGACCTTCGTCGGCAAGCTGCAAGACAGCCTGGACGCCGGCGTGGGCAACCTGGTGGATGCCGACCTGGCGAAGGAAAGCGCCCGACTGCAGGCCCTGCAAACCAAGCAACAGCTCGGCGTGCAGGCTCTGTCGATCGCCAACTCGTCGACCTCGTCCCTGCTGGGCCTGTTCCGGTAAGGCGTCTCGCGGAGGCGGGCGGCTCCGGCCGCTCGCCTCCCGTCGCGGCGGCGGAGGCGTTCGCGTCTCCGCGGTTCGCGCCCTCAGAGGAACGCCGCGCCAGAACGGCCGGCGTCTGGAGAGATGAAGAACATCGCACCTACGTCGTCGATCGCCGGACAGGGAGCCTTCCAGCTTCCGACGCCCGGCCGCGCCGCCGAGGTCGCGCGTCCCGCCGAGGCGAAGACTCCGCAAGCCGCGGATCTGCGCCTGGTGATCGAGGAGGACGAGGCCAGCGGGGCCATCGTCTACAAGACCCTCGACCGCCGCACCGGCGAAGTCGTGCGTCAGCTCCCCCGCGAGGAGGTGCTGCGGCTCAAGGATCAGCCGACCTACGAACCCGGCGAGATCGCCGACACCCGGAGCTGACCGCTCCGCATAGCGGCCCGCGCCGCATCGGGCTTCCGCCCGCTACGCCGACGCCCGGAAGGGCGGCGGTAATCATGGTTTATACGCGTTAACCATACGAACACTTTCTCCCGCCAGCTTCTCCTGTGGGGCGGCTGGGTGAGTCGCCAAGTTGCGAAGCGCCTTGCGAGGAGAAACCCATGGCGATCAGCGTCCACACGAACCAGTCAGCGCTGCTCGCGCTGCAGAATCTGAACAAGACCAACGATCAGCTCGCCGGCGCGCAGAACCGCATCAGCACCGGCCTGAAGATCTCTGGTCCCAAGGACAACGCGTCCGTCTGGGGCATCGCCCAGGCGCAGCGGGCCGACGTCGGCGCGCTGGGCGCGGTGAAGATGAGCCTCGACCGGGCGCAATCGATCGCCGACGTGGCGATGTCCGCCGGCGAGACGGTCTCCGACCTGCTGCTGCAGATGAAGGAGAAGGTCACCGCGGCGATGGACCCGTCGCTCGACACCGTGGCCCGCACCGCGCTCGATTCGGACTACAAGGCGCTGCTTCGCCAGATTCAGCAGGTCGTGAACGACGCTGAGTTCGACGGCGCCAACATCCTGGACAATTCGCTGGGCGCGGGGATCCGCTTCCTGGCCAACGCCGACGCCAACTCCTACGTGACGCTGTCGGCCAAGAACATGAATCTGGGCAACACGCTGATCTCGATGACGGCGACCTCGTCGATCACGAGCGCGACGCTGGCCACGGCCATCTCCACGCAACTGGGCACGTCGATCTCGCGCGTGAACCAGGCGCTCGGCGACCTGGGCGCCCAGGCGCGGCAGATCGAGACCCACAACAAGTTCGTCACCAAGCTGACCGACGTCCTGAACTCGGGGATCGGCAACCTCGTCGACGCCGACCTGGCCAAGGAAAGCGCGCGACTGCAGGCCCTGCAGGTCCAGCAGCAGTTGGGCGCCCAGGCGCTGTCGATCGCCAACGCCGCGCCGCAGATCGTCCTGTCGCTCTTCAAGGGCTGATCGGGCGTCACATTGGCGCCTTAGTGGTGGTGCTCTCGAAGGGGGCGGAGCGTCAGAATGATCGAGTTGCGGGATCTTCTTCCCGAGGACGAGGAGCGCCTGTTCCTCTGGCGCAGCGAGCCGGAGGTCGCGCGCTGGATGTCCGACGCCGAGGTGTCGGATCGCGAGGCGCATCGCGCCTGGTTCGATCAACTGGCGAGCGACCCCGACATGCGCGGCTGGATGATCCAGCGCGGCGGGCGGCCGTCCGGCCTGCTGACCCTGACCGGGCTGACCGGGCATCATCGGCGAGCCGGCTGGAACTGGTTTGTCGGCGACAGCGACGCTCGGGGGCGGGGCGTTGGCCGCGCCGCCCAGGTGCTGGGCCTCGACCGCGCTTTCGGCGACCTCAAGCTGCACAAGGTCTGGGCGGAGGTCATGGCGGACAACGACGCCGCCTTGAAGGTCATGACCGGCGCCGGCTTCCAGCGCGAGGGCTATCTGCGCGGCCACGTTCTGAAGGACGCGGCGCCGCGTGACGTGGTCATGCTCGGCATCCTCTCGGAGGAGTGGGCCGAGCTCGCGCCGACCGCCCGACGGGGTCTTTCGCAGGCGGGGCTCATCGCCGCCTAGTCATCCATCTTAACACCCTGTCAGCCCTTGTCCGGCAAGGTGTCGCGCGCGGGAAGCCCGCAACGGGAAAGCGATGGCCGTCAACTTCGACAGCAGCGTCCTGCTTGGGTTCTACCAGGCGCGGTCCGGTCTCTCCGGGCTGGGCGCCGGCGCGACTCCGCCCAAGGGCGGAACGGTCGGGGCCGACGGCAAGGTCAAGTACGCTCCGACGCCCCCCTGGGACACCAAGTCGACCGCGGCCAAGGCCAGCGAACTGGTCAAGGCGGCGCTGGCCGGCAAGCGCTTCATCAATGAGGACGGCGCTCAGCTCGACCTGCCGGGCGCGAGCGTCGACTACAAGAAGCTGTTCTCGCTCTACCAGGGTCTGAACGCTCTGAACGGCGTCGCCGAGCGGGCCAACGCCAAGGGCGTCTCGGCGACCGAGAAGGCCCGGCTGGCCGCGGTGTTCGCCAAGGGCATGGCCGAGATCACCGGCTACGTCGACAAGCTCAAGCTCGAGGACATGCGGATCACCCGCGGCGACACGATGCTGAGCAACAAGTCCGCGGTCGGCGTTCCGCGGACGATCAACAGCTACAAGACCGGAACCCTGCACACGGGCGCCCAGACCGATCCGGTCGCGGCCTTCCAGGGCGACGTGAAGTTCACCATGTCGATCAAGCGGGGCAAGGCCACGCACGACATCGAGATCGACCTGAGTCAGATGACCGGCCCGCGCACGATGGGCGGGGTGTCGTCGTTCATCAACGAGAAGCTCCAGGCGGCCGGCCTGCAGACCCGCTTCAGCGTCGAACGGACGCCGGGCACGCCGCGCGAGGTCAAGGTGGGGGGCAGCACCGTCAAGCTGCCGGCCCTGGCCGACAACTACAACTTCAAGATCAGCGGCGACTCGACCGAACAGGTGACCTTCTCGGCGACCGGCGGCCAGCCGGCGGTCTACGTCACCACCTACGCCGGCGATCCTGACCCCGACAAGAACAGCAAGACCGAGGACGGCAAGTTCGAGACCGGCCTGATCAAGCTGAACGGTTCGGTCGTCGGCGCCGAAGGCTCGCGAATCTCGTCCTCGACCCTGGAGGGGACGATCTCGAAGGTGCGGGCCAGCAAGACCGGCCCGGACGGCTCTCTCTACGTGCTCGCCGACGTGGCCACCTCGGTCGACGGCCAGACGGTGAAGGGCGAGAAGGACGTCGCCGTCCTGCGCTACGACAGCACCGGCAAGCTGATGTACGCCCGCACGCTGGGCGCTGCGGACCAGGCCACGGGCCTGGCGATGAGCATCGCCGACGACGGCCGCGTCGCTATCGCGGGCAGCGTCACCGGCGGTCTGAACGGCGCGACCAACGGCCCGATCAACTCCGACGCCAAGAGCGGCAAGAGCGACAGCTTCGTCACCGTCTTCGACGCCGCCGGCGACGAGATGTGGACCCAGCGCCGCGGCGCGCTGGCGGAGGACGAGGCGACCCAGGTGGCCTTTGGGCCTGGCGGGGTGGTTTATGTCGCCGGCCGCACCAAGTCGGGTCTGCCCGGCGCGACCGGCGGCATGTCGGGCAAGTGGGACAGCTACCTGACGGCGGTGGCCCCGGACGCCAAGGGCGTTCCCAAGACGCTGTTCACCACCCAGTTCGGCACCGCCGGCGACGACAGCATCAGCGGCATCGTCGTCAACGGGAGCACCGTGACCGTGGCCGGAACGGAGAGCGGTCGCGGCGTGCTGCGCAGTTTCAATGTCGAGCCGACCACCACCACGGTCGTCCGCACCGACAACAACGGCGCCACCAACGTGACGACCACCACGACCACCGGCGGGACCTCGAACTCCACCTCGGTCGACTACGGCGCGCACAATGGCGGGACCGATCCGGCCAAGGTGACGACCACGACCTACAGCTCGGCGGCGACGGTCACGGCCGGCGGCGTCCGCGACCTGGGCGACCTGATGGGCGGGACCATCGCCGGCCTGGGCCTGGACAACGGTCAGCTGGTGATCGCCGGCTCGACCCGCAACGGCAGCCTCGGCGTCGGGGGCGGAACGGGCAGCGGTTACGCCGGCGGACTGGACGCCTTCGCTGCGCGGTTTTCTGCTGATCTGACGAACACTTCCAGCGACAAGCTCATGTATTTCGGCGGAACCGGGGACGATACCGTGTCGGCCATGACGGTGGCCGGCGGCAAGGTCTGGATCGCGGGCGGAGCCAGCAAGGACCAGCCGGGCGCGACGGCGATCTCCAAGAAGGACGGCTACCTGGCCAAGCTCGACCTGGGGGCGGGGACCTCGGAGGTCCAGCGGCTGACCGGCAAGGACGGCATGGCCACCGCGACCTCGATCGCCGTCGACGTCAGCGGCGCGACGGCGCTCGACAAGCTGGGCCTGCCCAAGGGGACGCTGCAGTACGCCGACTCCCAGAAGATCGTCGCCGCCAGCTCGGTGCGCGCGGGCGACAGCTTCCAGATCCGCACGGCGGAGGGCGGCAAGCTGGGCACGATCACCATCGCCGCTGACGACACGCTCCAGACCCTGGCGGACAAGATCAAGCGCATCGGCGGCTTCAAGGTGAAGGTCGAGGTGGTGACCGACGGCGAGTTCCGGCGGCTGAAGCTGACGCCGTCCTCGAACAGCGCCTCCGTCGAGGTCCTGCCGGGGAAGGGCGGGTCCGACGCCCTGGAAGCCCTTGGGCTGACGCCGGGCGTGGTGCGCAACACCGTCATCGACAAGAAGACCGGCAAGAGCGTCTCGGCCGACGGCGGCGGACCGGTCTTTGGAATCGGCTTGCCGGCCGATCTCGACCTGAAGAGCGAGACGGGGATCAAGGCCGCCATCGCCGCGCTCGCCAAGAGCATGACCAAGGTGCGCGACGCCTATCGCACGCTGGAGGCGGCGGCGAAGCCCGAGGTCAAGGCCCAGCCCGGCGCGGGCGGGGCGGCGCCGGCCTATCTGACCAACCAGATCGCCAATTATCAGGCGGCGCTCGATCGCCTCACCGGGGGCGGCTGATCTCGCGGACTTGAAAGCGTCAAGGACGCAGGTTAGCGGGATGACATGGACCTGCTGAAAGACCGCCGGATCGTGCTCGCCATCGGAGGCGGGGTCGCCCTGCTCCTGGGCGCCCTCATCGCCGTCTCGATCATGCGGGGCGACAAGGGTTCCGATAAGCCGCCGCCGGCCTCTCAGGGCGGTCTGGTGGTCGAGACCGGCCGCGACGACGACACCAAGCTGGACGCCTCCCGTCCGATCCGCTGTTTCGTGGCGGGCCAGTTCGTCGGCGAGGTGACCCTGGCCGACTGCGCCAAGCGCAATGGCGTCGCCACCGGCGCGCTGGACGTCGGCGTCGACGAGACCGGAGCTCTGGCCGCCGCCGACGTGGCCGGCACCATCCTGGCGCCGCTGCCGCCCAAGGAGGTCGTCGCGACGCCCGCGCCGGCCGTCGTCGAGCACACGGCGCCGACCGCCGCGCCGACCGCCGGCTCGGCCTGCCTGCGCTATGCGGGCGGGGCCTGGTCGACGGTAGGATCGATGGACCTCAACGGCTGCGTCCAGACCCTGTTCAGCGGCCAGTGCGAAAAGCGCGGCGGCGCGACCTACGGCCGCTGGGGCGAACAGACCCTGCGCCTGGTCAAGGACCGGGTCGAGATCTCGAACGACAATCGCCGGTTCCGCACCCTGGTCGACCAGGGCGCCAACTGCGCTATCCCGCCGGTGGGTTGAGCCGGTCCCCACGCCCGCATAGGCTCGCCCGCATGACCCTCCGGATCGCCGCCGTCACCGCCGTTCTCGCCGTCTCGGCCGTCGCGCTCGCCGCCTGCGGCAAGCCCACGCTCGAGGCGCCGCTGGATACCGGCGTCTGCTACCACGTGGGCACCAAGACCGACGGAACGCATCAGTTCAACGTCGTCGCCCGCAACATGCCCAACATCGAGAACTGCGCCGCGCAGCTCGAGGGCATGCGGCTGCGCTTCCTGCGCATGGGCGGCCAGACCCGCGAGATGGCCGGGGCCTATCAAGGCAGCTTCATCATGCTGCGCCGCGACGGCATCTACCGCGCCCAGAAGTGGGGCGGCACGGAGTATCTGATGCTGGTCCGTTCGGGCGACGGCCGCCTGATCATGCCGGGCGCCGTCCAGTAGGGACCGGCGCCGGCCTGTGGCGAGGTCCTTCAGGATTTCGCCACTTGCACACAGGAACATTGTGTGAACATGCTTCCGCCATTCGTTAACGCCCGCTAAACCTGCGGGTCAGATTCCGGCGCGGCCCGGAGGCCTGATCGTCAGGCCTCGAGAGCGGGCATCGGTCGCCGGGCGTGAGGAGAACCCCATGGCGGGCAGCGTCAACAAGGTCATTCTGGTCGGCAACCTGGGCGCCGATCCCGAAATCCGCACCCTGAACTCCGGCGACCGGGTCGCCAATCTGCGGCTGGCCACCTCCGAGACCTGGCGCGACCGCGCCTCGGGCGAGCGCAAGGAGCGCACCGAGTGGCACCGGGTGGTCATCTTCAACGACAACCTGGTCAAGGTCGCCGAGCAGTACCTGAAGAAGGGCTCGACGGTTTACATCGAGGGGGCCCTGCAGACCCGCAAGTGGACCGACCAATCGGGCCAGGAGAAGTACTCGACCGAGATCGTGCTGCAGAAGTTCCGCGGCGAGCTGACCATGCTGGGCGGCCGCGGCGACGGCGGCGGCGCGATGCGCGACGACGGCGACTTCGGCGGCGGCTACTCGGGCGGCGGCGGTTCGTTCGGCGGCTCCAGCGGCGGCGGTCGCAGCCAGCCGTCCGGCCCGCGTGAGAACTTCTCGGCGGACCTGGACGACGAGATCCCGTTCTAAGCACGAGACGCGAAGGCCGTTGGACGGTCCTTGGCGACCGTCCGGTCGATCGGGGGAATGGTTCTGCGCCTGCTGTTTGCGTGTCTGCTGTTCGTCTGCGGGGTCTCCACGGCGCCCGTGCAGGCCTCGTCGCGTCCCGAGCGCGTCCCGGTGGAGTATGAGCTCGCGCCGGTGCTGCGGGACGGCAGGCTGGAGGCGCTCAAGGTCGCCCTGTCGTTCCGGGGGGACCTGGACGGCGAGACCCTGGTCCTCCTCCCGACGGGCGGGGTCGCCGACGGCGAGCGCGCGCCCTATCTCGAGGCCATCGCGATCGACGGCGGCGAGGCGGCGGCCGACGCTCCCGGCGCGGTCACGGTTCGGCACGCCGCGGGCGCCCCGATCACGGTCTCGTATCGGGTGATCAGCGGCTACGACAGGGTTCCCGACGGCCAGCCGTTCCGACCGCTGCTGCAGTCGGACTGGTTCGCCGGCCATGGCGACGCCGTGCTCGCGCGTCCGGCCGGGCGCGCGGCGACCCCCGTCGTCCTTCGCTGGACCGCCCTGCCGCCGGAATGGATCGGCGTCTCGAATGTCGGGCAGGGCGCCACGGTCTCCGCCGTGGAGGACGCCTTCCTGCTCGGCGGCAAGGGCTGGCGGCTGGCGAAGGCCAGGAGGGCGGACGCCGGGCTGGACCTCTACTACCGCGAGGCAGGCTGGCGGATGTCGCCTGCCCTTGCGACCGATCTGATGCTCAGCGTGTTCGCGGCCGACTTCGCCTATTGGGGCGACCGACCGCAACGGATGTTCGTGCCGGTGCTGCAGTTGTCCGGCGGCGACTTCGGGGGACGCGGACTGGCCGGCGGGTTCCTGGTCGTCGCCGGGGCGGACGCGGACCTGCGCGATTTCCGACGCATCTTCGCTCACGAGCACGTCCATGCCTGGATTTCCCGTCAGCTCGGCGGCTTTCCCGAGACCGAGGACAACCTGTCGGCCTGGTTCAACGAGGGATTCACGGAGGCGGTCGCGGCCCGCGCCCTGCTGCGGGCGCGTCTTTGGACGCTTGAGGACTTCGCCGCCGACCTGAACGAGTCGCTGCTGCGCTACGGCCTCTCGCCGGTCGCCGAGGCGCCGAACCGGGTCATCCAGGAAAGGCGCGGCAGCGATTTCGACGTCGGCAAGCTGCCCTACGACCGGGGGCGACTGTTGGCGATCCTGTGGGACCGTCGTCTTCGCGCGGCGTCGAAGGGGCGGATCGGCCTCGACGCCGTGCTGCGCACGCAGCGGTCGATGGCGCGCGCGAACGAGGTCGCGGGCCGCCGCATCCCGGCCAACGAGCTGTTTCCTCTGGCGGTCCTGAAGGCCGGCGGCGAGGATCTGCGGTCGGACATCGTCGCCCATGTCGAGGCGGGACGGCGGATCGAGCTGCCCGCCGACCTGTTCGCCCGTTGTGGCCGGATCGTCTGGACCGAGCAGCCGGTCTTCGAGCGAGGGTTCGATCTGGAGGCCACTTTCCGCAATGGCCGTCGGATTGTCGGCCTTGTCCCGGACGGACCCGCCGCGCGGGCCGGGTTGAAGGACGGCGACCGCATCCGGATCAGCGAGATCCCATCCCGCGACAGCCAGACGCCGCTGACCTACCGCGTGGTCGAGCCGGACAGCTCCCAACGCGTGGTGACCTACCGGCCGGAGGGCAGGGCGCGCGTGCGCTTCCAGAGGTTCGAGCTTCGCTCAGACATGGACCCCGAGGACCGCGAAGGCTGTCGTCGGCTGCTGTCCGGCCTCGCTTGAACCCAGCCGGCTGGTCGCGCTCGCGGGCGGCTTCAAGCGCGCTCAAGATCGGCTAGTGTCGGATCGAGTCCGAGAGCAGGCCGCGGGGAGGGGCCGGAGCATGGGTAGGGTCCGGCTGGCGTTGTTCTGCGTCGCGTTGCTCGGCATGGCGACCGCCTGCGCCGCCCAGGAGGGGCCGCCGTCCCGGGCCGAGCTCGACGCGATCGTCGCCGCCAACGCCCGGGAGCACGGCATTCCGGCGCAAGCCGTCGTGGTCACGCACAACGGCCGGACGATCTACGAGGGCTATGCCGGGATGCGCCGGATCGACGGCGGCGGAGCGGTGACTCCGGACACGGTCTTCGGCGTCTTCTCGGTCAGCAAGCTGTTCGCCAGCGTCCTTCTCTTCCAGGAAGTCGAGGCCGGCCGGCTGGACCTCGACGCGCCGGCCGCGCGCTATGTCCAGACCCTGCCGCCGGCCTGGCGCGCCATCACGGTCCGCCAGTTCCTGGACCATGTGTCGGGCGCGCCGGAATACTTCGATCCGGCCGATCTCTCCAGGCCATTCCCCTCGACCCGCGAGGCCGCGCTTGCGGCCCTGGACGGCAAGCCGCTGGTCGAGCCCGCCGACACGAAGACGCGCTACACCCAGACCAACTATCTGGTTCTCGCCGCCGTTCTCGAAGCGGTGACGGGCAAGTCCTACGGCGACCTGGTTCGGGAGCGGATCGTCGACACGCTCGGGCTCAAGAACGTCTGGCTCGGCCGCCAAGGCGTCCCGGACGACCGATTGGCCGCCGACTATCAGGGCGAGAACGGACGGATCGCGCCTGCGCCGCCCATCGCCTGGCCGGTCTACGCCCAATCCCACGCCGACGGCTATGCGACGGCCGCCGATCTGGCCGTCTTCCTCGACGCCCTCGCCGCCGGGCGTCTGGTCCCGCCCGCCAGGCTCGTGGAGCTCTGGCGCCCGCACGCCTTCGCCAACGGGAACACCGGCTTTTTCGCGAGCGGCTGGGACTACGGCGAGGCCGGCGCCTGGCGCGAGGTCGGCCACGACGGCGCCGCCAAGCTGCGGGTGCGGCTGCTGTTCAAGGGCGACCTGAGCGAACGCTACGTCATCGTCTATCTGGCCAATGGCAGCGCGGACGGCGTCTGGTCGCGCAAGCTGGTCGACAGCATCCAGGAGCGGTTGCCGCTCGATCAGGAGCGCGCGCCTTAGGGCGGCCCTCGCCGACCACGCCGCCCTTGTCGGGGACCGCCTTCAGCGCGGCGTCGGGCTTGTCGTGCGACTGAGGCGGCCGCCGGACGCGCCTGCTCGCAGTCGGTAACCTGGTTTGACCGACGCGGGTCTTTCGCTCGATCCCCGCCTCGTGCGAAGAGCGCCGGGTGACCGCTTCCCCCGCCTCCCGGACGCCTTTCGCCCCCATCGAATGGGCCGCCATCGCGGTCATCATCCTGGTCTGGGGGATCAACAACGCCGCCGCCAAGGTGGCGACCGGCGCCCTGCCGCCGCTGCTGGTCGGAGGCCTGCGCTTCGGCATCGCCCTGCTGGTGCTGTGGCCGTTCCTGAGGCCGCCGTTCCCGCCGCTTCGGCAGGTGCTGCCGATCATCCTGATGATCGGCCCACTGCATTTTGGCCTGATCTACTGGGGCTTCTCGATGATCGAGAACCTGAGTCCGATGGTGGTCGCCCTCCAGCTCTGGATCCCGATGACCGCCTTCTTCGCCTGGCGGGTCCTGGGGGAGACCATGACACGATCAGCCCTGGCGGGGATGATCATCGCCTTCCTGGGCGTGGCCTGGATGAGCCTGGACCCGAAAGGGGCCGGCGACCTGCCCGGGATCGCTATCGGCCTGCTGGCGAGCGCCCTGTGGGCCCTGGGGACGGTGTTCGTGCGCCGGATGCCGGGCGTGCCGCCGCTGAAGATGCAGGCGATGACCTCGGTCGTCGCTGCGCCGATCCTGCTGGGCGCCTCGTTCGCCTTCGAGGGCGACGTGGTCGGGGCGATGGCCGACGCGAGCTGGCTGGTCTGGGGCACGGTGCTGTTCGCGGCCCTGGCCTCGACCGTCGGCGCGACGGCGCTGCTGTTCTGGCTGGTGCAGAGGCGGGAAGCGGGGCGCGTGACGCCATGGTTCCTGCTGACGCCGCTGGTCTCCTGCGGCCTGGGCATCGGGCTGATGGGCGACCATATGACCCTCAACCTGGCCCTTGGAGGCGGAGCGACCCTGGTCGGCGTCGCCCTGGTCGCCCTGTCGGAGCGACGAGCGGCCGCCGCTGCGGCCGCCCGTAGCCGGGTCGATCCTACTTGATCACGCCCCTCACTTGATCACGCCACAGGCGACGCGGTCGCCGGCGCCGCCGATCGGCTGGCTCGCGTAGTCGTCCGCCTTGGCGTGGATGACGATGGCCGAACCGTCGGCGTCCTTCAGGCTCGGGCGCGAGTGGGCTTCGCCCAGCTCCACGAAGGTCGAGAACACGTCGGCCTTGGCCACGCCGTCCGCGCCGGCCCAGATGTTGGGCAGGTCGCCCCCGTCATTGCTGCCTTCGGCCAGGAAGCCGTGGACCACGGGGGTGGCGTCATGGACATGGCCGCCGGCCGACTTGAAGTCGGCGCTGGAGCAGTCGGCCTTCTCGTGGAAGTGCAGCCCGTGCCAGCCCGGCGTCAGGCCCTTGGCCTCTACGCGCACCAGGACGCCCTTGGTCCCCTCGGTGACCACGGCCGTTCCCATGTCCTCGCCCTTGGGGCCCTTCAGGGCCACGGTCACCGAGGCCGGGGCGGCGAGGGCGGGCAGGGCGATGGCGGCGACGACAAAGGCCAAAGGAATCAAACGCATGATGGCAGTCTCCTGGTAAGCGGCGAAACGGCGCCGAAAGGTGGCGTCCGGGGGTTCCAGATGTTAACTAGCAGACGGACGTTTTGTGTCCGATTCTGATAGCAAAATCCCGCACTTGACCGACGAAAACACGACCCCTCCGGAAGACGGACGGCGCGGGGCGGTAGCCCCCATCGCCATCGAGGACGAGCTGAAGCGCAGCTATCTCGACTACGCCATGAGCGTGATCGTGAGCCGGGCGCTTCCCGACGTGCGTGACGGTCTCAAGCCCGTGCACCGGCGCATCTTCTACTCGATGCACGACCTGAACATGACGCCCGACCGCGCCTACTCGAAGTCGGCGCGCGTGGTCGGCGACGTTCTGGGCCGGTTCCACCCGCACGGCGACCAGTCGGTCTATTTCGCCATGGCGCGGATGGCGCAAGACTTCTCGATGAACCTGATCCTGATCGACGGTCAGGGGAACTTCGGTTCGGTCGACGGGGATCTGCCGGCGGCCATGCGTTACACCGAGGCGCGCATGGCGCACCCGGCGATGGCGCTGCTGGCGGACATCGACAAGGACACCGTCGACTTCCAGGAAAACTACGACGGCAAGGAAGAAGAGCCGACCGTCCTGCCTGCGCGGATTCCGAACCTGCTGGTCAACGGCGCCGGCGGCATCGCCGTCGGCATGGCGACCAACATCCCGCCGCACAACCTCGGCGAAGTCGTCGACGCCTGCCTGGCCTACGTCGACAACCCCGAGATCGGGACGGACGAACTGCTGGACATCGTCCCCGGCCCCGACTTCCCGACCGGCGGCGAGATCCTGGGCCGCACGGCGGCGCGCAACGCCCTGATGACCGGCCGCGGTTCGGTGCTGATCCGCGGGGTCGCCTCGGTCGAGGAGATCCGCAAGGATCGCGAGGCGATCATCGTCACGGCCATCCCGTTCCAGGTGAACAAGGCCAGCCTGGTCGAGCACATCGCCGAACTGGTGCGCGACAAGAAGGTCGAGGGCGTCTCCGACATCCGCGACGAGAGCGACCGCCAAGGCATGCGCATCGTCGTCGAGCTGAAGCGCGACGCCCAGGGCGACGTGGTCCTGAACCAGCTCTACCGCTTCACCGCCCTGCAGAGCAGCTTCGGCTACAACATGCTGGCGCTGAACCGCGGCCGGCCCCAGCAGATGGGGCTGCGCGAGATGGTCGGCGCCTTCATCGACTTCCGCGAGGAAGTGGTCGTCCGCCGGACCAAGTTCGAGCTGAACAAGGCGCGCGACCGCGGCCATGTGTTGGTCGGCCTGGCGATCGCCGTCGCCAACATCGACGAGTTCATCCACATCATCCGCAGTTCGGCCGACCCCTCGGAGGCGCGAGAGCGGCTCTGCGCGCGGGACTGGCCGACCGGCGACATGATGCCCCTGATCGAGCTGATCGCCGATCCGCGCACCGTCATCACCAACGGCGACCAGGTGCGGCTGTCGGACGAGCAGGCTCGCGCCATCCTGGCCCTGACCCTGTCCCGCCTGACGGGCCTCGGCCGCGACGAGATCATGGAAGAGGCCAGCGCCCTGGCCGGCACGATCGCCGGCCTGCTGGAGCTGCTCAGCGACCGCGCCAACATTATGGCCGTCGTTCGCGAGGAGCTGGTCGAGGTGCGCGAGCGCTTCGCCATTCCGCGCCGCACCCAGTTCGTGGAAGGCGCCGGCGACCTCGAGGACGAGGATCTGATCCCGCGCGAGGACATGGTCATCACCGTGACCCATGGCGGCTACGTCAAGCGGACCCCGCTGGCGGCCTACCGCTCGCAGCGTCACGGCGGCAAGGGCCGCTCGGGCATGTCGACCAAGGACGAGGATGCGGTCACGCGCGTCTTCTCGGCCTCGACCCATGCGCCGGTCCTGTTCTTCACCTCTGGCGGCAAGGTCTATCGCCTGAAGGTCTGGCGCCTGCCGGTCGGCACCCCGACCTCGCGCGGCAAGGCCTTCGTGAACCTGCTGCCGATCGAGCAGGGCGAGAGCATCACCTCGATCCTGCCGCTGCCGGAGGACGAGGCGACCTGGAGCAACCTGGACGTCATGTTCGCCACTCGCTCGGGGAACGTGCGCCGCAACAAGCTCAGCGACTTCGCCCAGATCAACCGCAACGGCAAGATCGCCATGAAGCTGGATGAGGGCGACAGCATCATCGGCGTCGGCCTCTGCACGCCCGCTAACGACGTGCTGCTGACCACGGCCCTGGGCCGGGCGATCCGGTTCGAGGTCGGCGAGGTCCGGGTCTTCGCCGGACGCGACTCCACCGGCGTGCGCGGCATTCGCCTGGCCGAAGGCGATCAGGCCCTGTCGATGGCCATCCTGCACGGCGTCGACGCCACCCCGGCCGAACGCGCCTCTTATCTCAAGTACGAGCGCGCGCGCCTGCGGGCCGAAAGCGCCGAGGGCGAGGAGGAGGCTTCCGCCGCCCCCGCCGACGACGAGGAAGAGGCCGGCGACGCCGAGCTCACGCCGGAACGCATCGCCGAACTGCAGGCGCAGGAGGAGGTCATCCTCACCCTGTCGTCCGAAGGCATCGGCAAGCGCACCAGCGCCTATGACTTCCGCCGCACAGGCCGGGGCGGCCAGGGCCTGCTGGCCCAGGACCTGACCCGCAAGGGCGGCCGTCTGGTCGCCAGCTTCCCGGTCGAGGTCGCCGACGAGCTGCTGCTGGTCACCGACGCGGGGCAGCTGATCCGCTGCCCGGTGAGCGGAATCCGCCTCGCCGCGCGCAACACCCAGGGCGTCATCGTCTTCCGCACGGCGCAGGATGAGCATGTCGTGAGCGTGGAAAGGCTTGAAGCTTCGGCCGAAAGCGGCGACGAAAGCGACGACGAAGGGAGCGAGGAGACTCCCGAAACCTAGGTGAGGCCTGGCTTGCGCCGGGTCGCGGCGCAAGAAGGGGTCTTGGGTGCAGAGAGTTGGACTCTATCCGGGAACGTTCGATCCGATCACGAACGGCCATCTGGACATCATCGGCCGAGCCGTGAAGCTGGTCGACAAGCTGGTCATCGGCGTGGCGATCAACGAGGGCAAGGGCCCGATGTTCAGCCTGGAGGAACGTGTCGCCATCATTCGCGACGAGACCGCCCACCTGAACAAGGTCGCCGAGATCGAGGTGCGCCCCTTCAAGGGCCTGCTCATGCACTTCGCCCGCGAGGTCCACGCCAGCAGCATCATCCGGGGTCTGCGAGCCGTGGCCGACTTCGAGTACGAGTTCCAGATGACGGCCATGAACCAGCAGCTCGACCGCGAGATCGAGACGGTGTTCCTGATGGCCGACCCGCGGCACCAGGCCGTGGCCTCGCGGCTGGTCAAGGAAATCGCCATCCTGGGCGGCGACATCAGCAAGTTCGTCACGCCCGGCGTCGCTGAACGCCTGCTGCTGAAGGTCGGGCGCGCGTGATCGGCGCGGCGCTCGCGGCGGCCCTGCTGGCCGGAGCGCCGACATCTCCGGAGCCGCGATCACTGATCTACTGCGGCCTCGATCGCGCCGAATGTCCTGACGGGACGCCGAGGGCGACCCTGAAGCGGTTCCGCACGACGGACGCCGAGAGCCTGGCGGCGAAGGGTGTCGAGGGCGTGCGGGTGTTCACCATCGATGGCCATGACCGCTACCTGCCCCTGGTCGGCGTCCTTAGCCGCGCGGGCGGACCGGCGATGGTCGAGATCGGCGAGCCGGACGCCGCGCCCCTGCCGCCGACGCCGGCCGGCGAGGCGGCGCGCGAGGCGGCCGCGAAGCTGACGGCGCTGGCCGTCGCGTCTCGGCCGTTTGGCGGTTATGACCCGCAGGCCGTCTGCCTGCACACCTGGACCTTCGCCATCGAGGTGATCGGGCCGAACGGCGTCACCGAGCGGTTCCGCGACACCTGCGCGCCGGACGACCTGGCGGGCGCCGCGCAGGCGCTGTCACTGGCGGCGGCGAACAATCTGCCCGGGTGCGAACGCCTGGAGCCGGAGCCCTACGACTACATCCCGGCCTTCATTCTGCGGGCCTGCCTGCGACTCGGCGAGACGCGTCGGGCGGCAGCCGCCGACGTCGCCAACAGCTGGAATCGTTCGCCGTTGCGCGATGGGTCTCCGCTGGGAATCCCGCCAGGCGACTGGCTTGAGGCGACCGCCGTCCTGGAATGGCCGGACAAGCCGCCGGCGCGTGGGCGAGAGGCGGTCGATCGGTTCTGGATGACGGCGGCCGACCGCGATCCCCAGGCGCGCGGCGCGCTGATGCGCCCGAACACCGCCTTCGCAGGGCTTCTTGGCGTCGAGGCGCGTTCGGATGTGCAGGCCCGGGCGACGGGCCAGATCGTGCTCGACACCACCAAGGGAATGAAGGTCGCGCCCTTTCGTCAGGACTGGACGCGGTCCGCCGACGGCCGCTGGCGACTGGCGCGCTGGACCGTCGGCGCGTTCGAGGCGCGGGACTGATCACCCGAGGCTTGTGAACCCGCGCCCGGCGTTCTACCCAGGCGACAGGGGTGTCTCATCAGAAGGTTCGCCATGAAGTCCGCGTTGTCCGCGATCGTTCTCCTGTCGCTCGCCGCGCCCGCGGCCGCTCAGACGCCGTCCGACTGGCGCACTCCCGATCCCGAGAACATCCTGGTCGTCGAGACCAACAAGGGCCGGATCATCGTCGAGATGGAGCCGAACGTGGCCCCGGCCCACGTCGAGCGCTACCGCACCCTGGCGCGCAAGGGCTTCTACGACGGGCTCGAATTCTTCCGTGTCATCGAAGGGTTCATGGACCAGACCGGGGACCCTCAGAACAACGGCACCGGCGGCTCGGACCTGCCCGACCTCGAGGCCGAGTTCCCGTTCCGCCGCGGGGCCTCGGTCCCGTTCGTCGAGGCGGCCAAGCTGCCCGCGGACAACGCCGTGCCCCAGGCGACCGAGGTCGGCTTCGTCGGCGTGGTGCCGGTGCGCAGCGCGCCCAGCATGCAGATGATGATCTCGGTCGACGGCAAGGCGCCGGCCTGGGGCCTGTTCTGCCAGGGCGTGATGGGCGCCGCCCGCTCGAACAACCCCAACTCGGCCAACAGCCAGTTCTTCTTCATGCGCGGCCCGTACGCTTCGCTCGATGGCCAGTACACGGCCTGGGGGCGGGTGATCTCGGGCCAGGACGTGGTGGTCGCCATCAAGACCGGCGAGCCGGTCGCGCCGCCGCGCGACGTGATGAAGTCGGTCAAGGTCCTGGCCGACATCCCGGCCGCCCAGCGCCCGAAGATCCAGGTGATGGACACCCGCGGCCCGGCCTTCAAGGCGCTGATCGACAAGGCCCGCGGCGCCGACGGCCGCGTCGACCCCTGCGCCATCGAAATCCCCGCCAAGATCGGCTGACCATGCGAGGCCCGATGCGCTGGACCGTCCTGACCGCCGCCGTCGCCACCTTCGCCGCGGCGGCGTCGCACGCCACCGCGGCGCCGGCGCCCAAGGCCGCCGATTGGCGGACGCCCAATCCCGGCGACGTGCTGGTGATCGACACCAACAGGGGACGGGTGATCGTCGAACTGGTCCCGGAGGTCGCCCCCGGCCACGTGGAGCGGCTGAAGACCCTGGCGCGCAAGGGAACCTACGACGGCCGCACCTTCTTCCGGGTCATCGACCGCTTCATGGCCCAGACCGGCGACCCGAAGGACAGCGGAGAGGGCGAAAGCGATCTGCCCAACCTCAAGGCCGAGTTCACCTTCCGCCGCGACGCCCAGACCGCCTTCGTCCGCGCCGCCGGGCCGTCCGGCACGGAGGAGGGGTTCCTCAAGAGCCTGCCGGTGATCAGCCAGGACATCAGCTGGACCACCGCCACCGGCGACAAGAAGGTGGCGGCCTGGGGCACCTACTGCCCGGGCGTCGTCGGCATGGCCCGCGCCGAGGAGCAGGACAGCGCCAACAGCCAGTTCTTCCTGATGCGCCAGCCCTACATGTCGCTGGACAAGCGCTACACCGCCTTCGGCCGGGTGATCAGCGGCCTGGACGTGGTGCGGGGCTTCAAGACCGGCGAACCCGTGCCGGCGCCGCAGGACCGGATGGACCGCGTGCGCGTTCTATCCGATATACCCGCCTCCGAACGGCCGACCGTGCGGGTCATCGACCCGGCCGGCCAGTGGTTCAAGGGCGAGATCGACCGTGTCCGCAAGGCGAAGGGCGCGGACTTCTCGCTCTGCGACGTGAACATTCCCGTGGAAGTGAAATAACCCCCATGAGCGACGACCTCGAAAACACCCTGATCCTGACCACCGAGACCGGCCCGGTCACGATCAAGCTGCGCCCCGACCTGGCCCCCGGCCACGTCGAGCGCATCAAGGAACTGACCCGCGAGGGCTTCTACGACGGCGTGGTCTTCCACCGCGTCATCCCTGGCTTCATGGCCCAGGGCGGCGACCCGACCGGGACCGGCTCGGGCGGCTCCGACAAGCCGGACCTGAAGGCCGAGTTCAGCAACGCCAAGCACCTGCGCGGCGTCTGCTCGATGGCCCGGACCAGCTATCCGCACTCGGCCAACAGCCAGTTCTTCATCTGCTTCGACGACGCGACCTTCCTGGACGGCCAGTACACCGTCTGGGGCGAGGTCGTCGACGGCATGGACCACATCGATGCGCTGCCCAAGGGCGAGCCGCCGCGCCAGCCCGGCAAGATCGTGTCGATGAAGGTCGCCGCGGACGCGTAAGCCATGACGCCCGCGCTGGAGGCCGCCTACGCGCAGCCGCATCGGCGCTATCACGCGCGGTCGCACATCGAGGACTGCCTGGCTCTGCTGGCCGGGCAGTCCGATCTGTCGGACCGGGACCGGCGGCTGCTCGAATACGCCATCTGGTGGCACGACGCCGTGTACGACCCGACCCGCTCCGACAATGAGGAGGCCAGCGCCGAGATGGCGCGGCGGGACCTCCTGGCCACGGGCGAGGACGCCGCTTCGGCGGACGAGGTCGCGCGGCTGATCCTGCTGACCAAAGGACATGTCGTCCCGCCCGGCGATCGTCTGGGCGCGCTGCTGGTGTCGATCGACCTGGCGGTGCTCGGCGGCGAGCCCGAGGCCTACGACGCCTATGCGGCGGGCGTCCGCCACGAGTATCGGCACGTCCCGGACGATCTGTTCCGCGCCGGCCGCGCCCGGGTCATGCGGCATTTCCTGGACGCCGAGGCGATCTATCCGGATCCGGCCTTCCGCGATCGGCTGGAGGCGCGCGCCAGAGCCAACATCAACCGCGAACTGGCCGGCCTGTCCGCCTAGCGGCGCGGCGTCAGTTCAACCACCACCGGATAGTGATCCGATCCGAGCTTCGGGCCCCTCGACACCGCTGCGGTGGCCCATCCGCGTCCGGCATAGATGTGGTCGATCGGCAGCACCGGGAAGGGCAGGGCTAGTCCGAGACGCGAGAAGACTCCCGCCGGCCAGCTGAACAGCGCCCGGGTGCGGCGTTCCAGGCCGAACAGGGCGTCCTGCCGCTTCAGGGAAAAGGACCAGGGCGTCGAGTTGAAGTCGCCGGCGACGATCAGGCGGTCCTTGGGAAAGGGCTCGATCGCCTTGGCCAGGCGCAGGGTCTGCTGTTGCTGTGGTCCGGCGGGCCAGGGCCAGGTGTAGTGCACGCCGACCACCGTGAAGGGGCCGTCGGCCGTGCGATAGGTAGCCCAGGCCCCCTTCAGACGGGCGCGGTGCGGGCCTTCCAGACCGCCCTCGGCGATCGGCCGGCGCCTGGACAGGATCACGGTTGAGCAGGGATAGGGATCGTCGCAGGTCGAGGCGTAGGGATAGTCGGCGCGGATGGCGCGGACGACGCCGCCGGAGCGGGCGAAGGCTTCTTCCAGCACGATCACGTCGGCCTTCTGGGCGGAGAGCCAGCGCGCGGTGGCCTCGGCGTCGCGGTTGCGGCCCCAGACATTGAACTGGACGACCTTGATGGAGCCCTCGACGGCCGGCGCCAGCGTTCGTTGTTGGCGGGTGAGGAGCTCCGGCGCCATCAGGGCCAGCGAGGCGACGGCGGCGACGGCCGCCATGACGGGCGTGGCCGCTCCGCGGCGCCCCGCGACCAGCCAGGCCGCCACGGCGAGGACGGCGCCGGTCAACAGGATCGGCGTGACGTGCGTGATGGCGTCCAGCCGGTCGCTGAAGCGACCGCCCTGCGCCGCCAGCGCCAGGAGGGCGCACGCAGCAGCCAGCAGCAGGGCGCCGGCGCGGACCAGCTCGGCAAGGATGGCGAGAAGGCCGCCCAGGGGACCAGGCGCGGGCTGCGCCCGCTTCTGAGCGGGGCGGCCGGCCGATCGCCGCCGGCGGGGCGAGGACGGGCTCACTCGCCGACGAAGTAGTTGAGCGCGACCGGACGGGCCGGCGCGTTTCCGACCTTGAGCACGCCCCGCAACACCGGCCCGGTGCTGGCGCCCTCGGCCTTGGCTTGAGCCAAGGCGGCCTCGTCGAAGGTCCCGCTGAAGAGCACCTGGCCCAGTTTCGGATCGCTGCCCTTGAAGGTCATCTTGCCCGGCGCGACGCTGTAGGCCTCCGGCAGCAGGCGGACGGTGACGGCATGCGCCTCGCCGCCCATCTCATTGGTCACGGTCGGGCTGTTGAGGTCGTCGAACTGGAACAGGATCGGCCCGAACACCGAGGCGCGCTTGCCCTGTTCCCACTGGCTGAAGTCGCTCGGCGCGCCGATGGCGATGTGGTTCAGGCGATAGGCGCCCGTCTGGATGTTTTCGGCCATGTAGTAGCCGGAGGCGTCGAACTTCGCCTGATGCTGGAAGCCGCCGGGCGCCTCGACGGCCGGTTCGGGCGCGACCGGCGCCGGGGGTGGCGCGGCGGCGGGCGCAGGCGCTTCCGCTGTCTCGGACTTGCGGTTGCAGGCGGCGGTCAGAGCCAGCGCGCTGACGGCCAGCGCGACGAGGACGGGACGCATGAAGGCTTCCTTGGTTGGGCGGCGCAACATCGCCATCCTGAACGCCGTTGTCCATCGCGCGCTTGACGTGGCGGCGCTGTGGTGGCGATTGGCGGCCGCCATGCGTCTTTCCGACTTCGATTTCGACCTGTCCGAGGACCTCATCGCTCTGCGTCCGGCCACGCCGCGCGAGTCGGCGAAGCTGTTGGCGGTGCGGCCCGGCGCGCCGCTTGAGGACCTGACGGTCGGCGACCTGCCGTCGCTGCTGCGGGCCGGAGACGCCCTGGTGTTCAACGACACGCGGGTGATTCCGGCTCGCCTCGACGGTCTGCGCGAGGGGCGTTCCGAGGGCGGCGGCGACGGCTCGCCGGTGGCGGTGGAGGCGACGCTGCACAAGCGCCTGGCGCCGAGCCGCTGGAGCGCCTTCATGCGGCCGGGCAAGCGGCTGAAGGTCGGCGACCGGGTCCGCTTCGGCGCCAGCGAGGACCGGGCCTGCGATCTGACGCATCTGGACGCCACGGTGGCCGAGAAGGGAGAGGGCGGCGAGGTCGTGCTGGCCTTCGACCTGTCGGGGCCGGATCTCGACATCGCCATCAACACCCGCGGCCACATGCCCCTGCCGCCCTATATCGCCGCCAAGCGGGGCGAGGACGAGCAGGATCGCACCGACTACCAGACCGTCTACGCGCGTGAGGATGGTTCGGTCGCCGCCCCGACGGCGGGGCTACACTTCACGCCGGAACTGCTGCAGGCCTTGGCCGACAAGGGCGTGTCGCAGCATTTCGTCACCCTGCACGTCGGCGCCGGAACCTTTCTGCCGGTCAAGGTCGACGACGTCGCCGAGCACCGGATGCATCCGGAGTATGGCGAGGTGAGCGCCGAGGTCGCCGACGCCCTGAACGGGGTGCGGGCGAACGGCGGCCGCATCGTCTGCGTCGGCACCACCTCGTTGCGTCTGCTGGAGAGCGCCACGGGCGAGGACGGCGTCGTACGCGCCTGGGCGGACGAGACGGCGATCTTCATCACGCCGGGCTACCGCTTCCGCGCAGCCGACCTACTGATGACCAACTTCCACCTGCCCAAGTCGACCCTGTTCATGCTGGTCAGCGCCTTCGCCGGTCAGGCGAAGATGCGCGAGGCCTACGCGCATGCGATCGCCACGGAGTATCGGTTCTATTCCTACGGCGACAGCAGCCTGCTATTCCGCGCCTGACCCACAAATTCCGGTCATCCCGGCGAAGGCCGGGACCCAGATACATCCTGAGCATCGACGGGCTTCACCTGGATCCCGGCCTTCGCCGGGAAGACGGATGAGAGATTGGCCGCTTTTCCCTTTGAACTGAAAGCCACCGACGGCGCGGCCCGCACCGGCGTCCTGAGGACCCCGCGCGGCGATATCCGCACGCCCGCCTTCATGCCCGTCGGCACGGCCGGTACGGTGAAGGCCCTGACCGTCGATCAGGTGAAAGCGACCGGCGCCGACATCATCCTGGGCAACACCTACCACCTGATGCTTCGGCCGACGGCAGAGCGGGTGAAGCGCCTGGGCGGGCTGCACAGGTTCATGCGCTGGGACAGGCCGATCCTGACCGACAGCGGCGGCTTCCAGGTCATGAGCCTGTCGGGGATCAGCAAGGTGACCGAGGAGGCGGTGACCTTCGCCAGCCACCTGGACGGCTCCAAGCACAAACTGACCCCCGAGCGCTCGATCGAGATTCAGGCCGACCTGCTGGGCAGCGACATCGTCATGCAGCTGGACGAATGCGTCGCCTGGCCGGCCGAGGAGCAGCGCGCCCGCGAGGGGATGGAGCTGTCGGCCCGTTGGGGCGCGCGGTCGAAGGCGGCGTTCGGCGAGCGCGAGACCCAGGCGCTGTTCGGCATCCAGCAGGGGTCGACGTTCGAGACCCTGCGCCGGGAATCCTCCGAACGGCTGATCGAGACCGGCTTCGACGGCTACGCCATCGGCGGCCTGGCGGTAGGCGAGGGGCATGAAGGCATGGTCGAGGTGCTGGAGTATGCGCCGGCGATGCTGCCGGCCGACCGGCCGCGCTACCTGATGGGCGTCGGCAAGCCGATCGATCTGGTCGAGGCCGTAGCCCGCGGCGTGGACATGTTCGACTGCGTCCTGCCGACCCGTTCAGGGCGGCACGGGCAGGCCTGGACCTGGGACGGGCCGATCAACCTGAAGAACGCCCGCTTCGCCGAGGACGAAAGTCCGCTGGACGAGACGAGCGACTGCCCGGCCAGCCGCGACTATTCCAAGGCCTATCTGCACCACCTGGTGCGATCGGACGAAATTCTCGGGCAGGTGCTGCTGTCCTGGCACAACATCGCCCACTTCCAGGCCCTGACCGCCGCCATGCGCGCGGCCATCGCCGAGGGGCGGTTCGAGGCCTTCCGCAAGGCCTTCCGGGATCGGCAGCGAAAGTAGGCGCCGCTACTTCACCGGGTACTTCGGTCCGGTCCGGCGGTCCGGTTTGGGCATCTCGGTCAGGATGTGGCTTGGCGTCGCCGGCGGATTGCAGCCGCGCGATTCGCCCAGTCCCTTGAGGTAGCCGCGCCGGATGCCGCCGGCGGTGATCGCCGCCCGCACCAGCCGGTCGTGCTGCTCGGCCCCGGTCAGCTTCCGAACCCAACCGCGCAGCGGGATCAGGTCCTGGGCCGCGCCGGCCATCATGCCGAAGGCGGTGTCGGAGGCGACGTCCCGGCCCTTGTCGATCAGGTCGCGCCCGTCCGGCGAGGGCGGCTCGTCGATGTCGGCCCCCAGCGCCTCGTTGAGCGGCTCGAGCAGGGCGATCAACTCGCGGCAGGTCGCGGGCTGGGGGCGGGCGTAGGGATCGTCCAGCGCATCGAGCAGGACCGTCGGGATCTTGGTGCGCAGCAGATTGAGGTCGCGCATCGGCGCACTGGCCGCGCCGACCACGCCGCTGCGGTTGACCTCGTCGGTCGTCTGTATGCGGCCGGACGGCGGCGGCGAGGTCGTCGCACAGGCGCCGAGGGCCAAGCTCAGGAGGATGATGGGCGTCGTGCGCATGGCCATGACCATAAACTGTCATTTTGGGCGCTGGAAAGGCGATGCGGGCGCTTGCCCCTCGCGAGCGCCCCCACTATGGTCCGCGCCGCTTCGAACGGCCCCGGGCTGCTTCGCGGGCGGGCCGATAGCTCAGTGGTAGAGCATTCGACTTTTAATCGAATGGTCCTGGGTTCGAATCCCAGTCGGCCTACCATTCTCTTCCGACAATCTTCGCGACGCCTGGAGTTCGTCCGGGCCTGGGCCGGGAGCACGGTCCTGCGAGCCTGGGTTGGAAGCGGCTTGCGACCGCTGCTGCCAGCTCCTGTCAGCAGGCTCCAGATAGGGTGCTCCAAACAACGGGAGCCAACCATGTCCGACCTCGTCTTCTACACCAACCCCATGTCCCGCGGCCGCATCGTCCGCTGGATGCTCGAAGAAGTCGGCCGGCCCTACGAGGCCAGGGTCCTGCGCTGGGAGACCGGAGATACGAAGACGGCCGACTACCTGGCCGTCAATCCGATGGGCAAGGTGCCCGCCATCGTCCATGACGGGCTGGTCGTCACCGAAGTCGCCGCCATCTGCGCCTACCTCGCCGACATCTTCCCTGAAGCCGGCCTCGCGCCGCCGCCGCATAGCCCGCTGCGCGGCCCCTACTATCGCTGGCTGTTCTTCGGGGCCGGTCCGATCGAACAGGCCGTGAGCACCACGGCGGTGGGCTTCGAGCCGACGGTGGAGCAGCGCCGCTCGTTCGGCTTCGGCTGCATGGAGGATGTCCTGGGCGCCGTCGAGGGAGCGGTCAAGGACCGCGCCTATCTCGTGGGAGACAGCTTCTCGGCCGCCGACCTCTATCTTGCTTCCCACCTCTCCTGGGGGATGAATTTCGGCACGATCGAACGGCGCCCGGCGTTCGAGACCTATGCCGAGCGCCACCTGCAGCGCCCGGCCTCCCGGCGCGCCGACGAGATCGACAACGCGCTCATCGCCGCCGCGGCGCAGCCTGTCTCCTGAGCGAGGGCGCGGGCGACTCCATTGAGCGCCGCCAGGTCTTCCGGTTCGCTGGACGGCTTGGCGGTCCCGCGGCGGGCGGAGATGATGACGCTCCGGAGCCCCCTGGCAAACGACGGGACGCGGACGTTCACCTACGGCGCGGAGAGTCCGTTGGCTGCCGCTTCGGCTTCGCCGCCTCGAACCGCACGCGGTGCACCTGTCCCGGCAGGCCGGCGGCCTTGTAGGGCAGGCAGGTCTGGATCGCGGTGAGGGCCCGGGCCTCGGCCAGCAGCTGGGTTTCCGGCGGGGCGCCGGCTTCGGCGCGGACGATGCGGGGCGGGCGGGCCAGGCCGCCGCCGCCGTTCAGGACCAGTTCCAGCGTGACCGTCGGCGCCGCCGCGGGCGGCGAGAGCCGCCGCCAGCAGGGCTCGATCTGGCCCCAGAGGTCGCCGGCCGACGAGGCCGAGCCGCCGTCCCCGCGCTGCGAGGCCATGGCCCGGTCCGCCTCCGCCGCGACGCCGCTGCGGCCGGTGGCGGTTTCGCCTTCGCCCCGGCGCCCCTGTCCCGATCCGGCGCCGAGCGTGTTGAAGAGCTCGCTCAGGCTGCTGCGCGGCCGCTCGCCCGACCGTTCGAGCACCAGGCCCTCCGGCGCGACGTTGCGCAGCCGCGCGGCCAGGGCCTCGATCTCCACCACCTTGGCGTCGTCGACGGCGTCCGAGACCCGGCCGGCCGCGGCGCCTTCGTTTCCGCCCAGGCTGACCTCCATGGCCTCGCCCTCGCCGAAGGGATCCGGCGCTCCGCGGACGCCGCCGCCCGAAAGCGTGCCGAACAGCGCCAGGCCCAGGGCCAGATGCCCCGCGACCGACAGCCAGAACAGGCCGACGTCGCGCGCCTTCCGCGTCCGCTGCGGTCGGTCCTGTCTCATACGCTGCGCTACCCCCGGGCGCGTGCGAGCCGCGCCGAACGCCCGCACCTAAGGGGGACCTGCGCCCGGTTTCAACCGCTAATCGGCGCCCGCCGTTGTGTTCCGCGAGCCGCCGCCTATGCTGCACGCCGACTTGCTTGGGAGGGCGAGAGTGCGCACCGCGTTCATCGCCGGCCGGGCGGGGCCGTCATCGAAAACGACCACGCCGGACGATCCGGAGGGCGGCTTCGCGGCGATCGACGCCCTGGCCGCGCTAGGAATCCTGGCGGTGACGATCTCGCTTTCCATCGCCGCCCTGTCGACGGCCCGGGGCCTCGGCGACGCGGGCCTGGAGGCTGCGCGGGCGCGGACGCTGCTGACCGGGGTGTTGAACGCCGGCGCCCAGCCGCCCGGCGCCTATGGCGGGCGGGCGTCGCGGTTCGCCTGGACTCTGGACGTCGCCGAGGAGAATGAGGGCCCGGGCGTGCGGGTCTGCCGCCGGCGGGCCGAGGCGCGGGGCCTCGCGTCCGACCGCCGCTATGTGTTCGAGACCCGGGCGATCTGCCCGCCGCGAACCGGGGCGAACTGATGCCCCGATCGAACGAGGACGGCTATACCCTGGCCGAGGCCCTGGCGGCCCTGTTGATCATCGGGCTGGCGGTCGGCGGGCTCGTCGAGGGCGCGCGCCTGATCGGGCGGATGCAGGCGCCGACCGTGGGCGCGGTGCGCGAGACCCGCGACCTCCGGCAGGCCGAAGCCGCGGTGGCGGCCCTGCTGGCCCGGCGCCCCGGGAACGACCGGACGTTGCGGGGGGATCCCAAGGGCTTCACGTTCGACTGCGGCGGGGTTTGCAGCCTGGAAGTGAGGGACGAGGCGGGAGGAACGACGCTGCTGGTCCGCAACCAGACAGCGACCCGCCGCTACGCGTTGCCGGCCGGCCCTGGCGCGAATCTTCTGTACGACACGCGCAATGGTCGCTACGACCGATGGCCGCTTGAGACGCAGGATGTGTCCTTGCGCGGCGTGGCCTTGGTCGCACCCACGGCCGAGGGGGAAGTAGCATTACTGGCGGCGCACTCTTGGATCGAGCATCCGAAAACCTGCGCGTTCGACATGGTTTCGAAGACCTGCCGGACGACGGCGCAATAGGCGTCACCCCGGATGACGGCGCGGACGTTCAGGAAGGTCCGTCCCTGTTCGTCCGAGCGATCACGACGCGCCCCGCCGCGCCATGGGATCAGGCGCGGGCGGCCGGCTTGGAGGCGCGACTGAACGCGCCGCTGCCGCTCGACGTCATGACCTTCCTCCTGAAGCGGCTGGAGCCCTGGCGGCCCGGGACGCCCGGACGCTACGCGGCGATCTATGCGCGCCGCGCCGATGTCGAGGGCGGGGCTTCGGCCACCGCCTACCTCGATGGCCGGCCGATTCCGGTCCGGTTCCTCTCGGCCGAGAGGCAGCGCGAGCAGCTGAAGCTCCTGGGCGCCGTGGCCGGCGGAACCACCATTCTCGTCTTTCTGCTGGTCATCAGCACCGCCTCTGTGCTGTCGACGCGATCCGAGGCGACGCTGCGGCTCGAGCAGCTCGAGCAGACGACACAGCGCCGCCTGGTCGAGGTGCGCCGCCGCGAGGCGCTCGCCGCCCAGGTCCAGGCGCTTGAGGCCGCTGATCTGGAGCCGCTGCGGGCTTCCGCGGTGCTTTCCGACCTCGATTGGGCCGCCGGCGCGCTGGCCCCGGAGGTCTCGCTGGAGGCTGTCTACCGCGAAGGCGCCCTCCTGGCCGTCGAGGTTCGCGGCGACCAGACCCCCTTCGCCGCCGCCGATCGGACGGTCCAGCGCTCCGACGCCCAGGTTCGGCGCGGCGTCTGGCTGTGGGGCGTGACGGCGTCGCCGCCGCCTGCGGAGATCCAGCCGTGAAACGGCTCCAGATGCCCTCGACCCTGACCCTGGGCGTGGCGGTGCTGCTGGCCGTCCTGGTCGTGTCGGCGTTGAGCTGGGGTCTGGGCGCGGCCGCTCGACCGTCGGACTACCGGCAGCGAATGGCGGCCGTGAACCGGACGCTGTCCGAGATTGAGCGCGCCGGTCCTCAGAAGCCTTCGGCGTATGGCGCGACCACGCTGTGCAGGACGTCCGCATTGGCCGCGGCGGGCGCCTTGCGCGCGAGACTGGCGCAGCAATCGACCGCGGCCGGACTGACGGCGCGGCAGCTGGCTGTGACGGCGGGCTCCGGCGGCGGTTATCCTCGGCTGACCGCCATTGACGTCAGCTACGCCGCCGAGGGACCGTACGACGGGGTGCGACGGATGCTCGGATCGCTCGGCGCGGGCGGGCCAGAGGTCTTCATCGACCAATTCGAAATCAAACCGGCCGGCGACAAGACCACGGTCAAGATCAAGGGGAGGGCGTTTTGCTGGATCTCCGCTCGCCCGTGATCTTCCTGGCGCCCCTGGCCGGGCTGTTGCTGGCCTGCCTCGGCTGGCTCGTCCTCGGCGGGGAGGGCCGCGTGGCGGCCCCGCTGGACGAGGCCGAGGCCAGGCTCGCCGCCCTGCCGGTCGAGCGGCCGCTTCCGCAGGCCGCCGTCTATTCGGGGAGCGGCGGCAAGCCGCTCTTCGTGGTCGCGACGCCGGCCAGCCTGCGGCTCGAAGGCGTATCTCGCACGCCGAGACGGACGGCGGCGCTGATCTCGATCAACGGCGAGCCGGCGCAGTGGATTCCGGTCGGAACGACATTGGGCGGCTTCACCCTGTCCGGCGTGAGCGCGACCGGCGTCATCGTCGAGAACCTTCTGGGGCGGCAGACGATCGCGCTGGGAGAGAGCCTCGGCGGGACGTCCGCGGCGGGGAGCGGCGGGACGCCGCCCCAGGGGGCGCCGCCGCCGGGTCTTCAGCGGGGCCTCGAGCCCGCAAGCGCGCCCGGGATTCGGTAGGGGCAAGGTGTTGGGGCGACTTAGAGTAATGCGAACCTTCCGGAGCATGACGGCGGCCGCGGTCCTTGCCGTCCTGGCCGCCGGCGCGCCATACGCCGCCGCCGCGGCGCCGGCCGCGCGGGCGGAAAGCTACACGTTCGCCTTCCGGGATGCGGATATCGCCCTGGTCGCCGAGGAGATCCTCGGGGGCGCTCTCGGCGTGAGCTACGCCATCGACCCGTCGGTCACGGGCAAGATGTCCTTCCGCATCGACCGCCGGTTGACCCGGGCGCAGCTGCTCGAAGCCTTCGAGGCGGCGCTGGCCAACAACGGCGTGGTCCTGATCCGCCAGGGCGAAAGCGTGCTGCTGACCAGCCGGTCGGCGGCCAAGGGGGCTGGCGGCGTCCGTTCAGCGGGCGATATCGGCGGCGGCGGCTACGAGGTCGTTTCCGCGCCGGTGGCGCATGCGATCCCGTCGGAAGTGGCCAAGCTCCTGGAGTCCGTCGGGCCCAAGGATGTGGTCGTGCATGTCGACGACAAGACCGGCACGCTGCTCATCGGGGGCACCCGGCGCGAGATCGAAGCTGCTCTCGAAACCATCAAGACCTTCGACAAGAGCGGCATGGAAGGCGCTCGGATGCGCTGGTTCGAGCTGTCGCAGGCCTCAGCGCCGGCGATTGCGCGGGAGTTGAACCAGGTCCTGCAGGCGTCCGGCGTCAGCGGGGCGACCGTGGTGCCGCTGCGCCGGCTGAACGGCCTGATCGCCTTCGCCCGCACGCCGGCTGCGCTGGACGACATCGCCGGCTGGGTGCAGCGCCTCGACCGGTCGGGCGGCAGCGAGAGCAGCGCGCTTTGGGTCTATCGGCCGCGAAACGTGTCGGCGGAATCCCTGGGGAGGACGCTGGCGAGCGCGCTTCCGGGCGCCGGCGGGGCGGCGTTCTCGAGTGTCGCCGCATCCTCGACGAGCGGCAGCGCCGAAACGACGACCCCGGCTCCGGCGCCGGCCCCCATCACGACGGGCGGCGGCGACGAGGACGCCGTGCGGCTTGGCGTCGACAAGGAATCCAACACGCTGCTGATCTCGGCCTCGCCGGCGCAGCGTGTCCAGATCCAGCGCATCCTGGAGGAGATCGACCTTCCCCCGCCGCAGGTGCTGATCGAAGCCTCGATCCTCGAGGTGTCGCTCAACAACGACTTCCGTCTCGGCGTGAACTGGTCGGTGCTCGGCGCGGACGGCAAGCTGAAGGTGACGTCGTCCAGCGCGAAGGACGGCGGCGTCGGCGCGACTTTCCCGGGCTTCGCCGTGACCTTCATCGACAGCGACATCAAGGCGGCGATCGACGCCCTCGGGTCCAAGACGGACGTCGAGGTGGTCTCCAATCCCAAGATCGTCGCGCTGAACAACCGGACCGCCTCTCTGCAGATCGGGGATCAGGTGCCGATCGTCGTGCAGACGGCTCAGAGCAACACCACGCCCGACGCTCCTCGGGTCGTGAATGTCGAGTACCGCGACACGGGCGTCATCCTCAACGTGACGCCGCGGGTGAGCGGCGAAGACAGCGTCATGTTGACCGTGGTCCAGGAAGCGAGCTCGGTCGCCAAGACCACCACGTCGGGCATCGACTCGCCCACGATCCAGCAGCGCAAGTTCGAGAGCACCTTGATGTTGAAGGACGGCGGCGTTGTCGCTCTCGGCGGCCTCATCAGTTCGAACCGCAGCGTCGGGGACACCGGCCTGCCGATCCTCAAGGATGTCCCCGTCGTCGGCACGCTGTTCAAGTCCCAGACACGGGACCATCGTCGCACGGAACTGATCGTGCTGATCAGCGCCCGGATCATGCGGAGCGGCGATCAGACCAAGAGGGTCATGGACGACCTGCAGGCGGACATGCGCGAGATCGGGGTTCGTGGCCTGCTCGGCGGACGATGACCCGGAGGGCGGCTACGCCACGGCCGCGGCGGCGATGATCGCGCTGGCGCTTTCGCTGGTCGTGGTCGCGGTGCTGGCCGCGGCGTTGCAGGAGCTCCGCTTCTCGCGCCAGGCCTTCGACCGGAGTCGAGCCGAGTTCGCGCTCGACGGCGCCCAGACCCTCGCCGCTCAGACCATCACCCGGAGCGTCGCGCGCGACCGGTATCGCTGGACTGTCCCGTCGGCTCAGGGAGAGATCGAGGTCCTGGCCGAGGCCGAGGCCGCCAAGCTGCCGGTCGCCGAAGCCACGCGCCAACGCGGCGTTCTGGAGGCGTTCGGCGCGACGCAGCCGGAGATCTTGCGCGGTCGGCTGGCGGCCTGGGCCGCCGCTCACGGCGACGCCGCGGATCTGCGCGGGCTGGATCCCGCGCCGGCCTGGCGGAACTGCGCCGCTTCGATGATCTCGTCCTACGGAGCCGGCGCGGAGCTGCGCCTGGTCGCGGCCCAGGCGCCTGAAGGCGGCCGCCTGGACCTGCGTGCGGCGCAGGTATGGCGGTTGCGGGCGTCGGAGCGTCGTGGCTGGGTGGAGGAACGCATCGTAAGATTCACGGGCGACCCGCAGAATCCCGCCGCGGTGGTCGAGCGGAGCCTGTATCGCGGCGGCTGGATGGGAGAGCCATGTTCGGACCTTTTCATGGACGGAGACCGACGGTGAACCGCGAAGACGGATACACCCTGACCGAGATGCTCGTGGTGATCGGCATCATCGGCCTGATCGCCGCTGTGCTGACGCCGACCCTGATCGGTCAGCTTGGGCGGGCGCGGGCCAAGTCCGCGCAGCTCCAGGTCGAGATGATCGCCTCGCAGGTCGAGATGTTCCGGAGCGACACCAGCCGGTACCCCACCGCGCAGGAGGGGCTGCAGGCGTTGGTCGCCGAGCCCGCCGACGCCGAGGGGTGGACGGGCCCCTACATGCGCGACGCCCGCAGCCTGAAGGACCCGTGGGGACGGCCGCTGGAGTATGCGCCGACGGCCGATGGCCTGAGCTTCGCCGTCCGCTCGCTCGGATCCGACGGCAAGAAGGGCGGCTCCGGCGCCGCGCGAGACCTTTCCGCGCCGGCTGGATGACCATGGCGCTCAAGGTCGCGTTGATCCTGTTGCTGGCCGGTGTTTTGACCGCCTCGTCGATCGTGGACGCCCGCTCGCGCCGTCTGCCGGATCCGTTGACGTTGGCCGTCGCGCTTCTTGCTGTTGCGCTTGCGGCCTTGGACGGCTGGTCGAGGCTCGCGACCGGCCTCGCCGCGGGTGTCGTGACCTTCCTGGTCCTGGAGGGCGTGCGCCGCGGCTTCATGGCGAACCGGGGACGGCCGGGCCTGGGGCAGGGTGACGTGAAGCTGTTCGCGGCGTTGGCGCTGTGGCTCGGTTTGGCGACGCCATGGGCCGTGGCGCTCGCGTCGGCGCTCGGCCTGGCGATCGCCCTGGTGGTCCGGCCGGCCGACGGTCGCATCCCCTTCGGGCCGGCGATCGCCGTGGCGGCCCTGGGACTGGGCGTAGCGGGCGAAATGGGGTGGAGCCCCCTCCGGAGCATGGAGGGCGTTGGATGGATGCTCTAGTGCGTCAGAAGCGGGAAGCCCTGCTCGAAGGATTGCGCGCCGGCGGCCTGGTCGACGAAGCGGCGATCGCCCGAGCCGAGGTGGTGGCCGCGCGCACCGGCCAGCCCGTGGAGCAGGTTCTCAACCAACTGGGCGCGTTGAGCGACGACGACCTGGTGTCGGCCTATGCCGAGGCGGCGCGGTGCGAGGTATGGGACCCGGGCCGCGATCGGGCGACCATCGCCCCCGAGGAACTCAGCGTCACTCCGGACTTTCTCAAGCGGCGGCGGCTCCTGCCGCTGCGCCGGCAGGGGCGGACCCTGGTCTGCGCGGTCTGTGACCCGCTGGACGAGGAAGCGCTCTCCGGTCTGACCTTCGCCCTGGGCGGGCGGGTGAGTCTGCGCGTCGCCAGGCCGGCGGATTTCGGGCGTGTCTTCGCCGAGGTGTTCGAGCGTGGCGGCGGTTCGGTCGCGCCGGTGACCGACGAGCGACGCCTCGAGCGCGAGATCGATCTGGTCGCCGACAGCGGCGGCGAGGGGGCGGGCGCCCGCTTGGTCGCTTCGGTGTTCGAGGCCGCGATCGAGGCCGGGGCCTCCGATATCCACTTCGAACCCCGACGGCATGACCTCCGCATCCGTCTCCGCGTGGACGGCCAGCTCGTGGAGCACAGGACGGTCAGCGCCGATCTGGCGCCGTCGGCGGTCTCGCGGGTGAAGGTCATCGCCAATCTCAATCTCGGCGAACGGCGTCTGCCTCAGGACGGCCGGACCACCTTTGTGGTTCAAGGGCGACCGGTCGACGTGCGGGTCGCCACCTCGCCGACGGTCTTCGGGGAGTCCGCTGTGCTGCGGATTCTGGACCGAGCGGCCGTGCAGCTTGATCTGGACGCCCTGGGCCTCGGCGCCGGCGTGGTCGGGACCCTGCGCAAGGTCGCGCGGTCGCCGCATGGTCTGTTCCTGGTCACCGGTCCCACCGGCAGCGGTAAGACCACGACGCTCTACGCCCTGCTGCAGACCTTCGCGGGCGGCACGCGCAAGGTGCTGAGCGTCGAGGATCCGGTCGAGTATCACTTCGACCACGTGGCCCAGACGCAGGTCGCTCCGGGGGTCGGCCTCACCTTCGCCGCCGCCTTGCGATCGTTCCTTCGTCAGGATCCCGACGTCATCCTGGTCGGCGAAATCCGCGATCCCGAGACCGCGGCGGTCGCCATCCAGGCTGCACTGACCGGCCACTTCGTTCTGGCCTCGGTGCATGCCAACGACGCTTTTGCGGTGGTGCCGCGCCTGCTGGATATGGGCATCGAGCCCTATCAGCTGGCCGCGGGCCTGCGCGGCGCCGCCGCCCAGCGTCTCGTTCGCCGTCTTTGCGAGGCCTGCGCCTCGGCGCGGGCGCCGGACGAGGAGCACCGGCTGCTGGCCCAGTCGATGGGCCTGGCGGTTCCCTCGCGTATCTTCGTCCCCCAGGGCTGCCCGCGATGTTCTGGTTCGGGTTTCAAGGGGCGCACGGCGATCGCCGAGGCCTTCCTTACCGATGAGACCATGCTGCGATCGATCGCCGATCGGCAGCCGCCGGCGGTGCTGGCCGCCCACGTCCGCGAGGCCGGTTTCATGTCCATGATGGACGATGGTCGGGCCAAGGCCGAGCTGGGCGAGACGACGCTCGAGGAAGTCCTGGCGGCGGTCAATGTCTGAGGCGGGAGCTAGCTTTGGCTATGTCGCGCTCGACGAGGGCGGGCGCCGTCGCCGCGGCGTTGTCGTCGCCCGGGACGAGGCCGGAGCCTTTGCGGCGCTGAAGGGCCAAGGGCTCATGCCGGTGTCCGTGCGGCCGACCCGCGCGAACAGCCCGGAAAGCAGAGGTCGCGGCGGCGGCGCGCTCAATCCCCGCGACGTCGCCAGGTTGATTTCCGACCTGGCGGCGCTGCTGCGGGCCGGAGCGGATATCCGGTCGGCCTTGACCATCGTCGCCACGCGAAACCCGAGCCGGGCGTTGCAGGAGATCGTCAAGAGCGTCAGCCGCGACGTCAGCGGAGGCGAGGCGATGGACCGGGTGCTCGAGCGCCGACTTGGCCCGTCCTACGCTTTCGTCGCCGCCCTCGCCGCCGCCGGCGAGGCGTCCGGCGATCTCGCCGGCGGCCTCGAACGGGGCGCCGAGATGCTCCAGGCGCGTATCGCGTTGCGCGATCAGCTGGTGTCGACCCTGAGCTATCCTACCTTCGTGGCGGTCACCGCGGTCGTCGCTTTCGTGGTGATCCTGACGATGGTGGTGCCCTCTGTTGCGCCGCTGGCCGAGGCTCCCGGGGCCGAGCCCTCTTTCGCGATGCGTTCGCTGCTCGGCGCCAGCGCCTTCCTTCGCGGCAACGGACTTTGGCTGCTGTTGATCGCCGGGGGCGGAGCCGCCGCTGCGGCCTTCGCGGGGTGGACCGGCCTGCTTTCGCGCCTCCTCGATCGCGCCTTCATCGACGGCCCCTGGCGTCGTACGAGCCGGGCGTTGGTCTACGGCGGGTTCGCCATCGCGCTCGGCGGCATTCTTTCGGCGGGCGCGCCGATGGGGGAGGCCTTGCGGCTCTCGCTGCGGGCCGTGCGGTCGGACGTCGCGCGGCGGCGGCTGGAACCGATCTCCAAGGCCGTTCGGCAGGGCGAGACCCTGTCGAACGCCCTGGGCCGCACCCAGGGCTTTCCTCAGCCGATCGCCGGACTGGCCTTCATCGGCGAGGAGACCGGCGCCCTGGGCCCGATGCTCGCACGGGCCGGACGGCTGGAGGAGGAGGCGGCGATGAAGCGAATCGAGGCCGCCGGCCGCATGCTGGGACCGTTGCTGATCGTGGTGCTCGGCGGGCTGATCGGACTGATGATGGCGGCGCTGCTGACCGGTGTCAGCGGCCTGGGCGACGCGGCGTTGAACTAGGCCCGCGCGGACGCGAGCGAACGCTTCTTCCGAGCTCGAATGGCGCTTGGGTGGAGACCGCGCCGCCACAACGTGCCCGTTGTTGATCGAGCCTTGCAAGTTGGCCGCGATCCGCTAGCGTCCCGCCATCGGGGAGTGAGCGGGCCGGAGTGGTTGGCCCGATGGGGGCGTTGTGCGAGTTTGGCGGAAGGCGGCCGTGGCCGCTGCGTTGTGCTGTTTTGCGGTGTCTTCGGCCCAAGCCCGATTCGATACCGAGACCTACCGGTACGACGATCTGGGGCGACTGATCAGCGTCACCTACGCGAACGGCCAAAGCGTCGCCTACAGCTACGACGACAACGGCAACCGCACCCAGCAGGTGACGGTGCTCGGGAATCGCCCGCCGACGGCGGCGGCCGACAGCGTCAGCACCAACAAGAACACTCCGGTGTCGTTCGACCCGCGCGGCAACGACAGCGATCCGGACGGCTCGACCCTGACCATCATCGCGACGACCAACGGCGCCAACGGAGCCGTCGTGATCACCGGCGGCGGGACCGGGCTGACCTACACGCCGAACGCCGGCTTCGGCGGGGCCGACAGCTTCACCTACACCGTCAGCGACGGAGCGCTCACCGCGACGGCGACGGTCTTCGTGACCGTGAACAGCCTGGACGAGACGCCCGACGCGCTGGACTGGTCGGACCTGTGGCCGGCCTGGAACGGACATGGCGGGACGTCGAGCACGCCCAACTGGGTCGACAGTCAGACCCTGACCATCTCCGGCCTGTCGCCGGGCGTCTCCATCACGATCGGGTTCGCCCAGGACAGCATCAGCGCCGGAAACTCCGGCCTGAACGTTCAAGTCTACAAGAACGGCTCTCTGGTCACCAACAGCCTGAGCATCCCCGACGCCGCTCAGTCCGGCGGCCACGCCGTCGGCGTCGTGTCCGTGAGCAACGGCGACACGCTGAAGTTCAAGGCGATCGTCTTCGACACGACGCTGACGAACGGGACCTCGGAACGGAGCGCCCGTCAGCTGATCTACAACCGGACGACCCAGACCTTGATCGACACCTTCTGGGTCTACGGCACGAACAGCGAGTCGCCCGGGTATCCGTGCCCGGATTGTCCGGAAACCGGCGGATAGCGAGCGCCAGCACTCGCTATCCGCCGCACGTCGGCTCGCTCCTTCATTCATCCAATTCGACCCGAGAAAGCTCACATGGCTCTCCCGCTCGCCCCTTCGCATCACAGGCCGCCGGTTTCGGACAGCGCCTTCGCCCAGGCGTTCGGCGCCGTCGCGGCGACGTTCCTGGCGACGCTGATTCCCGGCGCCGCCGCGGCCCAGGAGGCGCTGCCGCCGGTCGCATCGGTCAAGATCCTGAAGGGCTCGCAGGTGTCCCTGGCTCAGGCCGCCGGCTATTACGGCTCGGCGACGACCGCGACCAACGGGTTGTGCCGCGACTTCCCGACGAACGCGAAAGCCTGCACGGGCGCCGCTCCGCCTGCGGAGATCAAGGCGCTGGCGCGCGCGCTCACCCGGGCCGACCTCAACGCGCCGAACGGCCGGGTCGCCGACATCGACCTCATCTACGAATACGTCCGCAACGCCGTCGACACCGAGTTCCAGTTCGGCCTGCAGAAGGGCGCGGTCGGGGCGATCATCGACAAGACCGGCACCGCCTTCGACCAAGCCCAGCTGATGGTCAAGCTGGCCCGCGAGGCAGGCTATGCGGCGCGATACAAGTACGGCGTCGTGACGCTGACCGGCGCGCAGTTCGCCAACCTCACCGGCGTCTCCAAGGCGCGCGCGGCCTGCGACTTCATGGCCGCGGGCGGTTTCCCGGCGGACGTCTCGACCTGCGCCGACACCGAAACCTTCCAGATCTCCTTCAACCACGTCTGGGTGGAGGTCACGGTCGACGGCGCCAATTACTTCTTCGATCCGGCGCTCAAGCAGTACGAGGCGCGGCCGGGAGTCGACGTCCGGGCGTTGACGGGCGTCACGGCGGGCGCGACGGCCACGACGGCCCGGAGCGGCGCCGACCAGGGCGTCGACGGCGGCGTTCCCTACGGCCGTCAGTTCAACGGGCAGGGCGTGAACGGGCTGCTGAACCAGTACGCCGCCAACCTGCTGACCCAACTCAAGGCTCCGGCGATGCAGGGCAAGGGGCTGGACGACATCATCGGCGGCCAGGTCATGGTCGCGGCGGCGCGTCCCGCCGGCGGATGGCGGCAGGCGACGCCTGGCCACTACGCCCTCACGGCGACCTGGAACGAGGTGCCCGACCAGTTCCGGACCAGGCTGGACGTGTTCGCCGACAATCTGCCCTTGCTCAACGGCCCCCGGCAGACGCTTTTCAACACACGTTTCTTCGCGGACGAAATCTATGGCCGCAAGCTGCAGGTCTACGCCCGCGCCGAGTGGCAGCAGCGGCCGCCGGCCGGGCAGCCCTACGACCCCTACTTCTACTATCCGGAGCTGAAGCTGGACGACTACGTCCTGGCCAGCGGTCCGGCGCATCGGGATCCGGGGAACCTCTGGATGAAGGTGCGACTGACCGCCGACCATCCGTTCGCCGGCGCAGGGGGAACCTTCGCCGACGCCACGGTTCTGAAGAACGCCGACTTCATCCAGCCGTTCTCCATCGTCCATGGCTGGGGGCAGACCTCCCCGAACCTGACCGGAAAATGGGACCGCGAGAAGGGCTATGACGAGCTCTCGGTCGCGACCAAGTCGACGATCGCCCCAACGGCGGACACGTCCACGGCGCCGGCGCCGTCGCCGTCGGGCGACATGCTGCGCGCGCGGGTCGGCGCCACCTGGCTGGCGCAGTTCTCGAAGGCGGCCGACATCCAAGCGAGGCTCTCGAACAGCCAGTTCACCCACTACCATTCGCTGGGGGTGATCAGCGTCGATGCGACCAAAACCGGTTTCACGGTGATGGATAGCGAGGGGTACGGCGACTTCGGTTTCTCGCTGGTCGATGAGGTCTCCATCGTTGACGTCGAGACCGCCTTCGCGCTGACCCACAACGCCTCCGACGCGGTGACGCGCCGGGCCGTCATTCACGCCGTCGCGAGCACGGCCGCCGCCCTCGAAGGCAGTGTCGTGGAGCAGCTTACCGATACGCCGGACGCGCCGTCGACGGCGCGGCGGTTGGCCTGGGGCAACGCGCCCGAGTGCCCGGCGCCGGGGCGCTGCGAAAGTCCTGATCTGACGTCGCGCCGGGTCTACGGCTTCACGACCACCGACGCGGCCGCCATCGAAGGCAAGCTGGTGTTCGAGAACCTCGCCTCCGGCGTTCACGGATCCTTCCAGGGACAGGAGCCGATCAATGGGGGCTGGATCGGCTACTTCAAGCAACCGCTGGCGCGGAAGATCGCGGAGTACACGACGCTGGGCTTCGACGTGACCGCCTCGGCCGAGGCCGGCCTCGGACCGGGCTATCGCCACGGGACCGAGGTCGTCGACGGCGTGGTCGGCGGCGGGATGATCACGGTCTACCGGCGCATGCCCAGCCTGCAGATCGGCGGCGCCTTCGTGGCCAACAAGTACGGCGCCTCAGTCGACGACCCGATCGAGATCGCCAACATCCTCACGCGCTACAGCGGCTCGTCGAAGGGCGGCGGCGGTTCGACCCTGAACACCCTGGACCCCTCGAAGGCCGGCGACCTGCTCAAGGACCGCTTCGTCGATCGGTCGGGCGCGCTCGGCGTCAATCTGTCGAACGGGAGCGTCGGCTATACCAGCCCGGTGCTGGCCTCGGTCGGTTCCGGCGAGGCGCCCTACAAGCTCGAGCGCCGCGTCGAGATGGTGGGCGACGGCCGCGGGTCGGCCTCGAGCTCTGTTCCGGCCATCACCGGCGGCATTGGCTTCGTCAGCAACTGGAACGGGGCGCTCCAGTTCTCCAACTCCGGGAATGAGACGATGGGCGCCAGCCGGATCGAGGCGGCGAGCCCGACGATCGCCGCCTTCCTGGCCATGCAGGACGTCTACCGCGCCGCGCCGAGCGTCGATCGCGAAGTGATCGGCGCCCTGGTGAGCGACTGGTGGACCCGCCAGTTTCTCGCCAACGTCGCGACGGTCGCCCAGGGAAACGCGTCAAAGCAGTTCGTGAAGCTGGCGGACGGCGAGTTCGTGCCCTCGGCAGGCGGCGCCGACCGGCTGATCGTGACCGGGCAGCGCAGGCCGGTGCGCGGACAGTACTACCCGGCCTACATCCTCGGCGGGATGAACCAGAAGGAGCTGACCACCCGCAGCTGGAACCTCGACGGCCTGTCCTTCACGCTGAAAGGGGCCGCCGGCGACGAGCGGCAGTTCGAGCTGTGGAAAGTTCCCATGGAGCCGCAGCAGACGCCGGAGAGCTGGGCCGCGACGGGGTTCAGGCTGAAGGAATGGCGCTATCCTCGCGGCGTGACAGTGACGCTCGATTACCGCACGCCTCAACTTCATGATTCCCTGGCTCCCACCAAGGTCCGCAACAGTCTGGGACTTGAGCTGGCGATCCCCGCGCTCCAGATTGAACTCGGCGGCGCCAACGGCGCCGGCGTATTGAACCTGCCCGACGCCGCCGGCGGGAACACCCGCCTGGAATTCCTGCGGCCGATCGATAGCCCCGCCGCCTTCCGGCCGTTCGGCTCCTGGCCTTTGTGGAAGGTGTTCTCGCCGAACAGCGCCACGCGGCCGAGCCTCGAGTACGCCTATGATGAAACCTGGAGCGTGAGCGAAGCGCGAGACGGCAACGCGCTGGAGGCTGCGCCGCAGTACGGCCCGCACCGCTTCTTCATCGCCGGGGGGTATCGCGGCGAGCGCATGGACCCTACCGGCGCGACCTACGCGGTGGAGACTCCGCCGGTCGGCGGGGTCTCCATCGCGGGTGCGACAGTGGCTGCCCAGAGCCGCCACATCGACGGACTCGGCCGGGTGACGACCAGCTTGCTCGACGCCCGTTCGCGTGTCCTGCAGCGCACCTATCCGGAAGGCGATCGGGATCAGTTCAAGTACGATCTGCGCGACAACGTCATAGAGCTGCGCAAGATCGCCAAGCCGACCCAACCGGCGGCCGACATCGTCGTGACGGCGGGGTGGGAGACGACCTGGAACAAGCTGGCCTGGATCAAGGACGCGCGGGGATACCAGACCGATCTGTCCTATGTGCCTTCCGGTCTTGGCGCGGGCGAAGTCCAGCAGGTGCTGCAACCCGAAGTGGTCGGGGGGCGGCCGTCCTGGACGTTCGAGTACAGCGTGTACGGCCTGCTTTCGCGGACGATCGATCCTCTCGGGCTCGAAACCACCTTCAGCTATGACGCGCGCGGCAACCTGCTGCAGTCGGTGGCCGATCCGGCCGGTCTGAGCATCCGCACCTGCATGGCCTACGACGCCCTGGGCAATGTGGTCAGCCAAACCGATCCGCGCGCGGCGTCGTGTCCGTAGGCGGGGTGAGCATCATGCGAAACATAGCGATTCTCTTCTGCGGCGCCCTGGCGGGCGGCGTCTTCACGCCGGCGCAGGCCCAGTCCCCGTCCGATTTCACCAGCTACACCCAGTGGGACGCGATGCGTCGCCCGGTCCTGAAGATCGGACCGGATCCGGATGGCGCCGGACCGCTGCCGCGGACGGCGGAACGCACGACCTATGACGCCGAAGGACGGGTCATCCGGGTCGAGACGGGAACGACGACCGCGACCAACGGGGCGGACTTCACCCCGCTGCAGACCGTGAGCATCACCAACGATGCGGTCGGCCGGAAGGTGAAGGTGGTCACGCCCGCCGGGGTCACCCAGATGCGCTACGACGGCGCCGGGCAGCTGATCTGCACGGCGGTGCGGATGAATCCCGCGGCCTATGCGAGCCTGCCTGCGGACGCCTGTGTGCTGGGACCGGTGGGGGCCGACGGCAATGACCGGATCGTCAAGGAAGAGTTTGACCACGCCGGGCAGAAGCTCTCCACGATCCGGGCCTTCGGTACGCCGACCCCTCAGGCCTACGCGACCTACACCTACACGCCGAACGGGAAGCAGGCGACGGTGACCGACGCGCGGAGCAACCGCTCGACGATGACCTATGACGGCTTCGACCGGCTGTCCGCGCTGTACTTCCCGGTGACGGCCGCTGGGCAGAGTGCTTCCAGCGCGACTGACCACGAGGCCTACGGCTACGACGCGTCGGGCAACCGTATCAGCATGCGCAAGCGCGACGGTCAGATTCTCGCCTACGCTTACGACGCGCTGAACCGGGAGATACTGAAGGATGTTCCGCCCGGAACGGACAACGACGTTTACACGACCTATGACCGGCGCGGCCAGATTCTGAGCGCGGTGTTTGGCGGCTGGGCCGGGCAGGGGATCTTGGCCGAGTACGACAAGGTTGGCCGGATGACGTCGGAAGCGACGTTCGGCCGGGCGATGACCTACCAGTACGACAAGGCTGGCAACCGCACCCGCGTGACCTGGCCGGATGGTTTCTACGCCACGTACGACTACGACAACGCCAACCGGACGCGCGCGATAGGACAGAACGGCGCCTCGACGGTGATCGAGCTGGCCTATGACGCCCTGGGCCGTCGGGCTGGTCTGGCGGGTGGCGGAGCGACGAAGGGCTGGGCCTACGACGGGGCGGGGCGGATGAGCGCCCTGCAGTTCAATCTGGCCGGAACGGCGCACGACCAGCTGTGGGGGTTCGCCTACAATCCGGCCAGCCAGCTCACGTTGCGCAGCGAGACCAACGCCGCCTACAGGTGGGCGGCGTCGAGCGCGGGGACGACGAACAGCGTCTACGACGGCCTGAACCGGGACGCCTCGATCGCGGCGGTGGGCGGCGGCTATGACGCTCGAGGCAACCTGACCAACGACGGGACGCGGACCTTCACCTACGACGTGGAGAACCGGCTGACCTCTGTGATCGGCGGCGGGCCGGGCCTGAGCCTGGGCTACGACCCGCAGGGACGGCTGTCGTCCACCGGCTCGGGCGGAGCCTGGATGGTCTATCTGTACGACGGACCTAGGCTGGTGGCGGAGTATCCGGCCGGCAGCATGACGCCGCTGCGGCGCTACATCCACGGCCCGGGTACGGATGAGCCGCTGGTCTGGGCGGAGAGCGGGGCGACCCATATCTGGCGCTGGCTGCACCAGGACCGGCAGGGCTCGATCATGGGCTGGACGCGCGGCGACGGAGCAGTGGAGGAGGTCTACACCTACGGCCCCTGGGGCGAGCCGGGCGGCGACAACTGGAGCGGAAGTCGGTTCCGCTACACCGGCCAGATCATGCTGCCGGAGGCCAAGCTCTATCACTACAAGGCCCGGGTCTACGACCCGATCGCCGGCCGCTTCCTGCAGACCGACCCGATCGGCTACAAGGACGACCTGAACCTCTACGCCTACGTCGGCGGGGATCCGATGAACAAGAACGATCCTTCCGGGCGGCAGGGCGCTATGGCGGATGCGGCGTTCAATGCTCGCATCAAGCGTGAATTGACGGATGGCAAGGAGGCGAACGGCCTTCCATCGAAGCCATCGCCACCCGCGAAAACATACCTGACGACGAGCGCCCAGGCGCGTGTTGCTGCGGTGCCGGGGGCAGGGGCCGCCGCGAGCGTCGGCGGATACACCACAACGGATATGAGCACCGGCAAAGTCACACAGGGCGGCGCAAAGATCACCGGGTCCTTCTTGGCGGGGGCGGATCTCGCTGCTGGCGGGTCGGTGGAAGCGCAACTGTCAACCAGCGAGCCCAAGAGTGGAATAAGCCCTACTCTTGCCGGGTCGGCTGGGCCTGTGGGTGTAACGGCGCAGCCTGGCTCAATCGCTGTTTCGGGGGAGGCCAATATGGTCCCCATGCCGGCGAGCGCTACCGCGGGCATGGAGATTTCAGTGTACATTCCATTTCATGTGCAGGGGGCTCAAACACCCACCGGCGATGCGGTGAAATCTGCGGTTGATGGGCTGAACCAGATCATGAAGCCGTCAAACTATTTGAAACCCCAAGAAGGACGTTACTAGGTTTTCGAGTGGGAGGAGCGATGAGGGGCATGCGCGCGGTGGCTCTTGCCGCAATGCTGGCGACGGTATCGTGCAACGGCGATCGAGTTGACCGTAGAGATTCTGATCAGTTCATTCTTCCGATCAATGATCTTGAAAGATGCCTGGTTAATTCGGCGAAAAATAGTTCTCTTAGGGGTGATCTTGACGTTGTTGTGGCGAATAGTGAAGTGTTTTCGAGAGTCCGAACTCCCCCTTCCTCCTTGCCAAAGGGAATGCCTATGGAATATTATACAGTGAACATGCGTGACTATGGGCATTCTATTGCGATATATTCCAGCAAGGAAGCGTTGTTGAAATCTCTGGGTGATGGCCCGTACGTCGGTATGAAGGGGAGAGATATTTTCTCAAAATCTGGAGACAGTCCAATTGTTCTAAACTACGGACTCCTTCCATCTGTGATTTGGTCCGATGTTGGAAAAAGAGATGTTTCATCATCTCGAAATCTTTTCAAAAGCTCTTGCTAATCTTATTCATCGCGCTGCGCGCAGAGTTTTTCCGACGAGATCGCGATCTAGGGCCACGCTTCGCCGCGCATGCTACGGGCCAACCATAGCCAAGGGCTGAAACCCCCTTGCCTTCGCGCCCTGGGCGAATAGGCTGGCCTCCAGGTCAGTGGGAGTGGGGCGATGTTTCGGGGCTTGATGGCGGCGACGGCGGTGATGCTGAGCGTCGCCGGGGGAGCCGCGTCCGCGGCGACGGTCACCTATACCTATGACGACCTGGGGCGGCTGAAGACCGTGACCTATTCGACCGGCGTCACCATCACCTACAGCTACGACGACAACGGAAACCGCACCGCCACGGTGACCACCACCTAGGCGGCGGTCGCGGCCTGACGGCCAGACTTCGAAACAGCTGGAAGCGCCCGTTGCGGCGGGCGGGATGACGAACGCGGGGGCGTGTCTTGTACCGTAGAGATTGGCGTGGAGTCGCGGCCGGCGGCCTGTTCGGCGGCGTGTCGCTTATAGCTCTGGTCGCCCAGCCGGCGATGGCGCAGGGGCTTTCGGCCGTGCCGTCGGTGCAGGTGCTGAAGGGCGAGCTGGTCTCGCCCGCGGCCGCCTCGGCCTACTATGGCGGCGGAACGACCTCGACGAACGGGCTCTGCGCCCAGTTCCCGTCGAATGCGCAGGTCTGCACCACGCTGCGGCCGCCCGAGGTGAAGGAGCTGGCGCGGGCGCTGCGCGGCGATCCGGACCTGATCTACGAGTACGTCCGCAACGGGATCGACACCGAGTTCCAGTACGGCCTGCAGAAGGGCGCGCTGGGCGTGATCATCGACAAGTCGGGCACGGCCTTCGACCAGGCCAGCCTGATGGTGGAGCTGCTGCGCGAGTCGGGGATCACGGCGAGCTACAAGGTCGGGACGATCACCCTGACCGGGCCCCAGTTCCAGGCCTGGACCGGTCTGGACCAGGCCAAGGCGGCCTGCCAGTTCCTAGCCCTCGGCGGCATTCCGGCGATCATCAACGGCTCCAGTCCGGCCAACTGCGCGCTCTCCGGCTCGGTCAGCAGCGTGACCCTGGGCCATGCCTGGGTCGAGGCGACGATCGGCGGCGGGACCTACCAGTTCGACCCCGCCTACAAGCCCTACACCCACAAGGCCGGCATCGACGTGAAGGCCGGCATGGGGTTCACGGCTGGCGAGATCGCGTCAGCCGCTGGAGGGACGACCGGGTCCAGCGGCAGCGCGTCCTATGTGACCGCCTTCAATCAGACCGCCCTCAACGGCAAGCTTCAAACCTGGTCCTCAGCCCTATTGGCGCGGCTGAGGCTGGCGGACCTGCAGGGCGCGGACCTAGCCGACGTCGTCGGCGGTCGGGAGATTCAGGCGGCGACGCGTCCGGCCGGAGGATGGCGGCAAGGGGCGCTGCCCTATACCGCCTCAGCCTACGCGACCTGGAGCGGCGGCGTCCCCGACCAGTATCGGACGACGCTGCGGGTCGCGTCCGCGGTCGAGGTCAACCCCGGCCAGACCCAGACGGTTATCGACAAGACCCTGTTCGTCGATGAGATCTACGGCCGCAACCTCGGCGTCCAACCCAAGCGCGCACTGAACCTGCCGCGGCCGCCGGGCTCGGTCTACGATCCGTACAAATGGTCGGCGGAAGTGTTCCTCGACAACGTCGTGGTGGCGACTGGACCGACGTTCATCTCGCCGATCGGCCTCGATCTGCCGCTCACGCTGACAGCCAACCACCCCTACGCGGCGGCCGGCGGAACCTACGCCGATGCGAGCGTCCAGAAGACGATCAACTACAATCTGCCGTCGCTGATCGCCCATGGCTGGGGGGCGACCTCCACTGCTCTGGCCGCCCGATGGGATCGGGAAGAAGGTGTCGAGGGCCTGACCCTGCTGCCCGTTCGCCTGGGAAGCCGCTCGAAAGATTCGACGCCGACGACCACCACCTCGGGCAAGCTGATGCGGATGCGGATCCAGGCCACTTGGCTGGCGCAATTCTCGGCGTCCGGCGCGCTTCACGCCGAGCTGGCCGGCGGACGATTCACGCACCATCACAGCCTGGGCGTGATCACGCCGAACCTGCGGGTCGTGTCGGCGATACCGATCGTGCAGTCGGGAGAGCCGCCACAGCCGCTCAATTCCCAGTTCTTCGATGAGGTGACGGTCGTCGACCTGGAGACCGCGTTCGGCGTGGTGTCGAAGACCGACGACGCGGCGGCGCGACGGGCGGCGGTGCACGCGATTGCGGCGACGGGCGCAATGCTCGAAGGCAGCGTGGCCGAGCAGCTGTCGGATTCTCCGGACTCGGTTTCGACCGCCCGTCGCTTCTCCTGGGGCAATGAGCCAGAGGCGAGTGAAACCCCGAACGCGTCGAGCCGGCTCTCCTACGGCTTCACCGCGGCGAACGCGTCCTCGGCCCGGAGCCTGATGGTGACCGAGAACCTCGCCAGCGGCGCCCACGGCAAGTTCGCGGGCCAGGAAGCGTGGGTCAACGTGGATGGCGGCAAGATCGGAGGCGCCGCGACAATCGTCAATTATACGGGCGCGGGTTTCGATGTGACCGCTTCGTCCGAGACCTCCTTGGGCCCGGGCTTCCGGCACGGTTCGGTCTTTGTTTCGGGATATGTCGGCACTTCGGGAGGGACACATCCGGTCTATATGCGGAACCCATCGAGCCAGGTGGGCGGCGCACTCATCGCCAATCGCTACGACGGCGCAGGCGATCCCGTGGACATCGCTCACGTGGTCCTCACGGCCGGTGCGGCCTACAAGGGCGGCGGCGCGAACATCATCAAGGAAGGCGTTACCTACGACCCCAACAAGGCGGCGCAAACTCTCAAGGATCGCTTCGTCGATCGCTCCAGCGCGCTGGGCGTGAACCTGCAGACCGGCTCGGCCGGGTACGAAAGTCCGGTTCTCGCCTCGGTCGGCGCGGGTGAAATGCCCTTCCGTCTGGACCACAGGATCGCCGTGCGCGGCGGCGGGCTGCGGCAGCCCAGCCCGCTCGGCTATGACGAGCTGGGCTATCAGTTGTCGCCGACCGGGGACGTCGACGGCGTGGTGTCCAACTGGGAAAGCGCCGCGGTGATCGGAGGCTCCGGCGCCGAAGCCTTGGGGGAGAGCCTGCCTGCGGCCGGGGTCCAGGCGATCGTGGCCTTCACCGCGATGCAGGACAGCTGGCGGCAAGCCGCTTCGCCTACGAGAGAAGTGCGCGGCGTCCTGATCGCCGACTGGCTGGGGCGCGAGATCGCCGGAAACACCGTCACGATCAACCAGGGCGGAGCGACGGAACAATATGTGCGCCTGGCGGACGGAACCTACGCCCCGACCGCCGGCGGCGCCGCGAGAGTGTCGGTGACCGGAACCCGACAGGCGCTGCGGAAGGTGCAGGCGGGCATCTGCAATCGCCCCGGCTGCGACTACGTGCTGTCGACCAGCCGGTACTGGGCGCAGGACGACCTGGCCGTCACCGCCATCGGCGCCCACGGCGATCAAAGAAGCTACGAGTTCTGGAAGATCGGCAGCGCTACGGACTCCCGCCAGGGCCACCGCCTGAAGACCTGGACCTTCCCTCAGGGCGTCGTGCTGACGCTGAGCTATCCGGCCACGGTCGGGGTTCCCGCGCCCGTCTACGAGATCCCGAACGCGGTGAGTTCGAACCTGGGACCGGTCCTGAACCTGCCGACGGTCGCCGAGACGCCCTACTGTACCGCCGTCCTGTCGGCGCTTCAGGCCGGAGGCGGTGAGAACAAGGTCACGTTCAACGCGATCATGGCGCGGTCGGTCAGCCAGCGTCCCTATCGCTTCTGCACCCTGGCGGAGGTCTACACCCCCGCGGACACGGCGACGCCGTCGCTGTCGTACGCCTACGACAGCGTGGGCCGGGTGAAGGAGGCGCGGGACGGGGTGTCGATCCGACAGCCTGGGGTGCGGGGCGCCCACCAGTTCTTCATCGCCGAGGGCTATCGCGGCGAGCGCCAGGACCCGGAAGGCGGCCGCTATGCGGTGGAGACGCTGGAAGGGGGCCGGCTGACGCGGACGATCGACGAGCTGGGCCGGGTGACGACCAGCGGGCTGGACGGGCGCAAGCGGGTGGTGTCGCGGACCTATCCGGAAGGCGACCAGGACCTGTTCGGCTACGACGTGCGCGACAACATGGTCAGCCTGGTCAAGAAGGCCAAGCCGGGTTCGGGCCTGGCGGACCTGACCAGCACGGTGAGCTACGGCGAGGGGCCGCTGATCTGGACCTGCGTCAATCCGAAGATCTGCAACCGGCCGACAGCGTCGGACGGGCCGCGGACGGATGTCGTCGACGTGACCAGCTACAGCTGGAACGGCTCGAACGGGAACCTGACGCAGATTCTCAAGCCGGCCGACAGCGGCGGGACGCGGCCGCAGACCGACTACGGCTACACGGTGCTGGGCGGGGTGTCGCTGATGACCTCGATGACCGAGAAGATCGACTCTTCGAGCAGCACGACGACGACCTACGAGTATGACGCCGGGGCGCAGTACCGGCTGAAGGCGAGCACGGTGGACAGCGGCGGGCTGAACCTTAGGGCCTGCTACCAGTACGACGCGGTCGGCAACATCACCGGCGTGAGCGACCCGCGCACGGCGACCTGCCCGGCGACGATCCAGTGAAGGGGCCGGGGGGCATGAGTGTGATGACCGGACGCAAGACGATCCTGGCGACGACGATCGCCGGGGCGGCGCTGCTGGGGGCCGGGCCGGCCTTGGCGCAGTACACCTCGAACTATGTCTGGGACGCCGACCGGCGGCTGGTGTTCGAGATCGCGCCGGACCCGGACGGGGCCGGACCGCTGCCGCGGACGGCGACCCGGCACGTCTACGACGCCGACGGCCGGGAGATCCGGACGGAGAAGGGAACCACGACCACGGCGACGGGGTCCGACTTCGTGGCCCTGGAGGTGGTGGAGGCGGCCTACAGCGCCACCGGCCAGAAGCTGAAGACGACCAGCCCGGCGGGGGTGACGCAGTTCGCCTACGACGGCCTGGACCGGCTAACCTGCACGGCGGTGCGGATGAACCCGGCGGCCTACGCCAGCCTGCCGGCGGACGCCTGCACGCTGGGGCCGGCGGGATCGGACGGGAACGACCGGATCACCAAGGACAGCTACGACCTGGCCGGGCAGAAGACCTCGACGGTCCGGGCGTTCGGCACGGCGACGCCTCAGGCCTACGCGACCTACACCTATACGGCCAACGGCCTGCAGGCGACGGTGACCGACGCGCGGAGCAACCGCTCGACGATGACCTATGACGGCTTCGACCGGCTGTCGGGGCTGTATTTCCCGGTGACGACGGCGGGGCAGAACACCTCGAGCGCCACCGACTACGAGGCCTACGGCTACGACCAGGCCGGCAACCGCATCAGCGTGCGCAAACGCGACGGCCAGGTGATCGCCTACGGCTACGACGCCCTGAACCGGGAGACGGCCAAGGATATCCCCGGCGGGACGGTGGAGGACGTGTTCACCGGCTATGACCTGCGCGACCGAGTGGGCGCCGCCCAGTTCTTTGACGGCAGCGGCATCTTCGCCCAATACGACAAGGCCGGCCGGATGACGTCGGAGGCGACGTTCGGCCGGGCGATGACCTATCAGTACGACGCCGCCGGCAACCGCACGCGGGTGACCTGGCCGGATGGCGGGACCTACGTCACCTACAGCTACGACAACGCCAGCCGGATGACGATGATCCGGGAAAGCGGCTCGACCATCCTGTCCGAGATCGCCTACGACAGCCTCGGACGGCGCGTGGGCCTGGCGGGCGGCGGCGGGGTGGTGACCGGCCGGGCCTATGACGCGGCGGGGCGTCTGAGCGCCCTGCAGTACAACCTGGCCGGCACGGCGCACGACCAACTCTGGGGGTTCGCCTACAACCCGGCCAGTCAGCTGAAGCTGCTCAGCGAGACCAACGCCGTCTACACCTGGGCCCCGCCGGGACCGGCCACGACGGGGAACACCTATGACGGCCTGAACCGGGACGCCTCGATCGCGGCGGTGGGCGGCGGCTATGACGCCCGCGGCAACCTGACCAACGACGGGACGCGGACCTTCACCTACGACGTGGAGAACCGGCTGACGTCGGTGACGGGCGGCGGGCCGGGCCTGACCCTGACGTACGACCCGCAGGGGCGGTTGGCGTCGACGACGTCGGGGGGAGCCTCGACAGCCTTCCTGTATGACGGCTCGCGGCTGGTCGGCGAATACGCCCCGAGCGGCGCGCTGCTGCGGCGCTACATCCACGGCCCGGAAACCGATGAGCCGCTGGTCTGGGTGGAAAGCGGGGCGACGCACATCTGGCGCTGGCTGCACCAGGACCGGCAGGGCTCGATCGTGGGTTGGACGCGCGGCGACGGCGCCGTGGAGGAGCTCTACACCTACGGTCCTTGGGGCGAGCCGGGCGGCGGGAACTGGACGGGCAGCCGGTTCCGCTACACCGGCCAGATCATGCTGCCGGAGGCCAAGCTCTATCACTACAAGGCCCGGGTCTACGACCCGATCGCGGGGCGTTTCCTGCAGACCGACCCGATCGGCTACAAGGACGACCTGAACCTGTATGCCTACGTGGGTGGGGATCCGGTCAACAAGGCGGATCCGGATGGGAAGCAAGCGGTCATCAGCGTTGAGGCAGCGGGCGAGGTCACGCCAGGCGTAGGAATGAGAGGATCGGCAGGTTTTGTGCTTCAGATTCCCGGCCTCAACGAGAACTGGGCTACGTCTGAAAACTGGGACTTCGGGGTAACCGCTTCTGTTGGCGCTGCGGCTGGGCTCAAAGCCGATGCCGGACTCGCTATTGGAATCGCCCCAGGCACGATTCCCGAGAACGAAGGGGTTTCAACGAGCACCAATGTTACCGTGGGACCGCTCAGTGGCTCCTATACCACTCCACTTACCGGGCCGGGAGCAGGCAAAGGCGCGAGCCCACAGGGTTCAAGGGAGGCTCCAAACAGCGGCGGCAAAGCCGGCCCGCGGACTGCCGCCGTTAGCAAGATCAATGCTCGGATTGGCAGGGTAGGTGTTGGCGCCTCGCAATCCTTAGACGCTCGCGGATCCATAACCATCAAGAAGGTTATGGACTTCTTTGGCGGAAAGAAGAAGGACGACGAAAGAAAGAGATGAAAAAGAGTCTAATAGGAAAAATATCTGTAACTATATTTCTAACCCTATTTCTTGCGTACTTCGCGGATAGGGCATTCGGCGGGACGATCTCCAAACTTGTTCACCCGTTTGCCTTCTTTGCGGGCTTTTTTATCTTTTGGGGCATTGCATATTCAATTATGAAGTCGAGGGGGTATTTCGACTGGTTCAAGGATTGAGCATCAAACCGCCTGGATCGAATAGTCGCTGGAGCTGATTTCGGCCCTATCGACCGGCCGATGGGCGTCCCGCAGAGCGAGATTCCGATATGTGTTCTTGCGCCAGCGCGACGGCCAGTGCTTCGCGGCGCAAGTATTCCAGCCTCCAAACTCCGCCCTCAGCGGACATCACAGGGACGGCTCATACGGGCATACCCAAAATGGGCCGGGAGACGGGCGGCCAAAGAGCCGAATTTCACGCGGCGAGTTTGCTATGATCGCGCTTGCCCCCGCTGCGGCCGAGATCGAGACAATGTGTGGCCGCTGCAGTATTTGTTGGCGCCGGAACCTTGGGACGGACTGACACCCCCTCAACCGAGATCGACTTAGTGTTAGCTCTTAGTTGTGCTTCTTCTGCAGCGACTGAGAGTGGAGAGAAGCATTCACCCGCCGGTTCTTTGTCGCCACCGCCTCGAACCGCACGCGGTGCACCTGTCCCGGCAGGCCGGCGGCCTTGTAGAGCGGGCGGGTCTGGATCGCGGTCAGCGCCCGCGCCTCGGCCAGCAGCTGGGCTTCCGGCGGGGTTCCGGCCTCGGCGCGGACGATGCGGGGCGGGCGGGCCGAGCCGCCGCCGTTCAGGACCAGTTCCAGGGTGACCGCCGCCGCGGCGGGCCTGACCCCATCGGGTCCCTGAGGTCCCGACAACCGCCTCTCTCCCGTGAAGCGCCGACCGCCGCTGCGGTCGCCGGCGGTCCGGCGTCCCGGGCGCCGGGCAGACTTCCGCGCCGCGACGGCCGCGAGGTCGAAGGCCCGGCCGTGAGGGGCTCCGCGTCGCGCCGTCCGGCCCCGCTAACCGCCCCCTCAGAAAATCTCTTTTGCCCACCCAGGTGGTAGGTTTTATCGCCGGTCGGGGGGCGGGAAACCGCCCGGCATCAAAACCGGGGCGATGTGCGTTTGTATGTCGGCCGCTAGAACAGGCCGAGCCGCGACGCGACGATGACAGCCCTGGACGCCGTGACCCCGACGCCCGAACGCCGGCCGCGCCGCAAGCCGTGGCTGCGCCGGCGCAGCGCCATCCCGGGCTTCGGCCTGACGATGGGCGTGACCCTGACCATCCTGTCGCTGATCGTGCTGATCCCGCTGACCGCGGTGGCGATCAAGTCGGCCGAACTGTCGTTTCCGGAGTTCATCGCCGCCGCCTTCTCCGAGCGGGCGCTGAAGGCCTATGAGCTGACCTTCGGGGCCTCGTTCCTGGCGGCCGTGGTCAACGGCGTGTTCGGGGTCCTGACCGCCTGGGCCCTGGTCCGCTACAGCTTTCCCGGCAAGAGCGTGATCAACGCCCTGGTCGACCTGCCGTTCGCCCTGCCGACGGCGGTGGCCGGCATCGCGCTCGCCACGCTCTACGCGCCGCAGGGCTGGATCGGCCAGTTCCTGACCCCGCTGGGGATCAAGGCCGCCTACAGCCCGCTGGGCGTGGTCATCGCCCTGACCTTCATCGGCCTGCCGTTCGTGGTCCGGACGCTGGAGCCGGTCATGCACGACCTGGCCGCCGACGTGGAGGAGGCCGCCGCCAGCCTGGGCGCCAACCGGCTGCAGACCATCGTGCGGGTGGTGCTGCCGGCGCTCGCGCCCGCCTGGCTGACCGGCTTCGCCATGGCCTTCGCCCGGGCGGTCGGCGAGTACGGCTCGGTGATCTTCATCGCCGGCAACATGCCCTACAAATCCGAGATCGCCCCGCTGCTGATCGTCATCCAGCTGGAGCAGTACGAGTACGCCGCCGCCGCCTCGATCGCGGTGGTCATGCTGGCGGTCTCCTTCCTGATGCTGCTGGTCATCAACGCCATCCAGGCCTGGGCGAGGAGATACGCATGAGCCGCGTCGCCGCCCGCCGCCCGACCGAGGATCCGACCTGGGCCAGGGTCCTGGTCGTGGGCCTGGTCCTGGCCTTCCTGGGCCTGGCGCTGATCCTGCCGCTGGCCTCGGTGTTCGTGGAGGCGCTGCGCAAGGGCCTGCCCGTGGCGCTGGAGGCGATCCGGAATCCCGACGCGCTGGCGGCCATCAAGCTGACCCTGCTGACCGCCGCGATCGCCGTGCCGTTCAACGCCGTCTTCGGCCTCTGCGCCTCCTGGGCGATCGCCAAGCATCACTTCCGGGGCAAGGCCTTCCTGATCACCCTGATCGACCTGCCGTTCTCGGTGTCGCCGGTGGTGGCGGGCCTGATCTATGTGCTGGTGTTCGGGGCCCAGGGCTGGTTCGGCGGCTGGCTGATCGAGCACGACATCAAGATCATCTTCGCCGTGCCCGGCATCGTGCTGGCCACCGTCTTCGTGACCTTCCCCTTCGTCGCCCGCGAGCTGATCCCGCTGATGCAGGAGCAGGGGACCGACGAGGAGGAGGCTTCGGTCTCGCTCGGCGCCTCGGGTCTGCGCACCTTCTGGAGCGTCACCGCGCCGAACGTCCGCTGGGGCCTGCTGTACGGCGTGCTGCTGTGCAACGCCCGGGCGATGGGCGAGTTCGGCGCGGTGTCGGTGGTCAGCGGCCATATCCGCGGCCTGACCAACACCATGCCGCTGCATGTCGAGATCCTCTACAACGAGTACGACTTCGTGGGCGCGTTCGCGGTGGCGGCGTTGCTCTGCCTGCTCGCCCTCGTCACCCTGGTGCTGAAGAGCCTGCTCGAGGCCGCCCAGCCCGGCCGCAAGGCCGCACACTGACCGGAGCCCACGCCGTCCCATGACCATCTCCATCCGATCGGTGCAGAAGACGTTCGGCCGTTTCCCGGCCCTGAACGACGTCAGCCTGGAGATCGCGCCCGGCGAGCTGCTGGCGTTGCTCGGGCCGTCGGGCTCGGGCAAGACCACCCTGCTGCGGGCCATCGCCGGCCTGGAGTATCCCGACAGCGGCCAGATCCTGTTCGAGACCGAGGACGTCACCTACGCCGGCGCGGCTCGGCGCGGGGTCGGGTTCGTGTTCCAGCAGTACGCGCTGTTCAAGCACATGACCGTGGCCAAGAACGTCGCCTTCGGCCTGGACGTCCGCAAGGGCGCCGCCAAGCCGTCGAAGACCGAGATCGCCGCGCGGGTCGACGAGCTGCTCAAGCTGGTGGAGCTGGGCGACCTGGGCAAACGGTTCCCGTCGCAGCTGTCCGGCGGCCAGCGCCAGCGCGTGGCCCTGGCCCGGGCTTTGGCGGTGTCGCCGCGGGTGCTGCTGCTCGACGAGCCGTTCGGGGCCCTGGACGCGACCGTCCGCAAGTCGCTGCGCAAGGAGCTGCGCCGCATCCACGACGCCACCGGCGTGACCACTATCTTCGTGACCCACGACCAGGAGGAGGCCCTGGAGCTGGCCGACCGGGTGGCGATCCTGAACCAGGGCCAGATCGAGCAGGTCGGGACGCCCTCCGAAGTCCACGACAATCCGGCCAACCCGTTCGTCTGCGGCTTCGTCGGCGAGGCCAACCGGTTCGAGGGAGCGGTCCGGGACGGGCGGTTCGTCTCGGGCGGGGTGACGCTGGCGGCGCCCGGTCTGGCGGACGGCCCCGCGGTCGGCTTCGTGCGTCCCTACGACATCGCGCTGGACGGCAAGGGCTTCGAGGTTCGGGTGGAGCGGGTCGGCATCGACGGCGCCGTGGCCCACGTCGACCTTGTCACGCCCCAGGGTGAACGACTGGAAGCTCAGGTCTCTCGCGAGCAGGGGCGTTCCCTGGCGGCCGGCGCCGCGCTGCACGCCGAGTCGCGTCAGGCCCACATATACTCACTTTAAAGTAGTAAAAACGGCGGATATCGCCGTTCTGCAATCTTAGGATGCGGTTTACCCAAGGGCGCCATTATCGGTTGCATGAGGGCTAGAACGCACCTGAAGGGTTTTCTCGCAGAACAGCGAGGCGCGGCGGCGCTGGAGTTCGCCATCGTCGGCCCGATGTTCGTCGTCATGCTGCTGGGCCTCTGCGGCTACGGCGGCTACTTCTGGATGTCCCACGCCGTTCAGCAGGTGACCAACGACGCCGCCCGCGCCGCGATGGCGGGTCTGGACAACACCGAACGCACGGCCCTGGCCACAGCCGCCTTGAACGCCGAGATCGGCGACTATGTCTGGCTGGAGCGGAACAAGGCCACCCTGACCGTCACCAATGCGTCCGACCGGGTTACGGTCGCCATCTCCTATAACGCGGCCGACACGCCCTTCTGGTCGATGAAGGGGCTCGTCCCCATGCCGTCGAGCACGATCTCGCGCTCGGCCACCGTCCGGCTGGGAGGGTACTGATGCGGCTCCGTCGGTTCGCCAGGGACGAGCGCGGGGGCATCGCCCTGATCGCGGCCTTCTCCTCGGCCCTGATCATCGGCTTCGGCGCGCTCGCCATCGATATGGGCTCGGTCTACGGCCAGACCCGCAAGCTGCAGGGCATCGCCGATCTGGCCGCCCTGGCCGCCGCGCGCGACATGCCGAACGCCCAGCGAGCGGCCCAGGCGACCGCGGCCGCCAACGGCTGGCGGGGTCCGCTCACCGTCGAGGTGACCAGCGGCAAGTACAAGCCCAATCCCGCGGTCGCCGCGGCCAACCGCTTCACCGCCGGCGCGGCCGCGCCCAACGCGGTGCGGGTCAAGCTCTCCGGCAAGGCTGACATCTTCTTCGGCCAGGTGTTCCTTGGCCGGTCCACCGTCGACATCAGCCGATCGGCGACGGCCGCCCGCGCCGAGATGGCCAGTTTTCAGCTGGGCTCGCGGCTGGCCTCACTGAACGGCGGCGTGGCCAATTCGCTGCTGAAGGGCCTGACCGGCAGTTCGATCAACCTGTCGGTGATGGACTACAACCAGCTCCTCAACACCGACGTCGACCTGTTCAAATACCTGGATCTGCTGCGGACGGAGCTCGGTCTCAGGGGGCTCTCCTACGAGAAGGTGCTGCAGGCGGATGTGACGACCGGCAAGGCGTTGCAGGTTCTGGAGAAGCTTCTCGACGACGAGGGCAAGGACAGCGCCGCGCTCGCCGTGCGCCAGATCGCCCAGGCGGCGGGCACGGCTACGCCGGCCGAACTCGACAAGCTGATCAGCGTCGGCCCCTACGGCCCCCAGAGCAGCGTGTCCGGCGGGCAGGGCGCGGGGATCGCGGTCAGCGCCCTGGACCTGACCAGCGCTACGCTCCAGCTCGCCCAGGAAGGGCGGCAGGTGAAGCTCGACATCGGAACCAACGTTCCCGGCGTGGCCAGCGTCGACGCCTGGCTGGCGATCGGCGAGCGGCCGAACAACTCGACCTGGCTGACCGTCAGCTCCGACGACAGCGTCGTGATCAGGACCGCGCAGACCCGCCTCTATCTGGACGCCAAGGTCGGCTCCGGCGGTCTGCTGGCCGGCATCGCCCAGGTCAATCTGCCGATCCTGGTCGAGACCGCCTCGGCGGAGGCCAAGCTGCAAAGCCTCGACTGCAACAACCGCATCGCGACCCTGGCCGTGAAGCCGAGCGTCGGCAAGCTGTGGATCGGCCAGATCGATCGGACCAAGCTGAACGACTTCACCCATCCGATGACCGTGGGATCGGCGACGATCGCCGACACCCTGCTGCTCGACATCACCGGCAGTTCGCAGGCCTCGATCGGCGGCGCCAGCTGGAAGAGCGTCTCGTTCAACAACAACGAGATCAAGGCCAGGACGCTGAAGTCGGTCCAGACCGACGACATCGCCGGGGCGCTGATCGGCACCCTGATCGGGAATCTCGACCTGGATATCGACATCCTCGGGATCCTGAGCCTTTCGCTTGGCAACAACGCGGTCATCAAGGTCGTGGGCGACCTTCTGACCGCGGTCGCCGCGCCCTTGGACGGACTGCTCAATACGCTGACCGGGATCCTGGGCGTGAAAGTCGGAGAAGCGGATGTCCGCGTGAATGGCCTGCGCTGCAAGGAGGCGGCGCTGGTGGCCTGACGCGATGTGAGATCCAGGTCGTTCCCTGCTTCGGATGGGACGACCTCGGTAACGGCCCGTCTCTTGGCGGGGAGGGCCGAAGGGGCGTCGGCCGGCCTTGCTCCCCCGTGGGCCCGCCGACGCCCCGCTTTCCTTCTACTGCTGCTGTTGCTGCTCCTGCCGCCGGCGATCGTCCGCGGCGCGCGCGCGTCGGCCGCCGGCGAAGACCGGCCGGGGAAGGCGCAGGAATTCCGGGTCGGCGACGGCCGCTCGCGCCCGCCCCACGGAGACCGCCACCGCCAGCTGACTTTCCGCCTCGCCCTTATAGACCCCGCGGGTCGGCGGCGCGTCTCCGTAGTCGCGGCCGACGGCGACGGCCACGTGGCGCTCGCCCGCCAGGACATTGTTGGTGGGGTCGAAGCCGATCCAGCGCAGGGTCGGGAGGAACACCTCCACCCAAGCATGGGTCGCATCCGGATCGGAGCGGTCCCCCTGACGGCGGTCGGTGAACAGGTAGCCGGAGACGTACCGCGCCGGCACGCCCCAGGCGCGACAGACCGCCAGCATGACATGGGCGAAGTCCTGGCAGACGCCGCGGCCTTCGGTCAGGGCCAGGTCGATCGGACTGTCGGCGTCCGTGATCCCGGGCGTGTAATCGAAAGCCTGGTAGATGGCGGTGTTCAGCGCCCGGATGGCGGTGAGGGGATCGCGTCGGCGCAAGTCCTCCAGGTCGCGTTCGGCCATGAACCGCGTGAGCGCCTCGGTGACCTGAACAAAGCCATGGGGACGCAGGAAGTCGAAGCACTCGCCCCGCACGAAGTCGCCGCGCAGTCGGTCCCACTCCCCCATATCCAGCGTTTCGGGCAGGGGTTGAGCCGGTTGCGTCTCCACGGCCGCCCGCGTCTCGATCGTCAGGGTGTCGTGCGGCTGGGGGACGTCGAAATGGTGGACGGCGTTGCCGAAGTCGTCGACGTAGGAGAACAGCGGCGCGCGGGGATCTACGGCCAGATCGAAGCTGATCAGTCGCTGGCCGGCGCTCTTACGGGGCTGCATCCGCAGCTCCATCAGGCTTTCCCGGACCAGCTGCTCGTAGCGGTACTGGGTGAGGTGCCGGATTTCGAGCAGCATCAGGCGGTCTCCAATCCGGTCATGCCGGCAGCCTCGTCTCGAGCGAATAGGCGACGTAGGCGTCATGGACGGCGTCGTGGATGCGGGCGCAGTCGGCGACGACGTCGGTCAGCAGAGCGCTGGCGTCCATGGCGCGCAGCTCCTCCATGTCGGCGAATTCGAGCCGCGCCTTGAGGCGGCCGGCCAGACGGTCCGGCGCCGTCAGTCCACCCCCGCGGGCAAGACGGGATATGCCGCCGAGGTTCTCCTCGATCCTGGCGGTGGCGAACCGGATCGACCGCGGGAACTCCTCGTCGAACAGCAGGAACTCCAGGATCAGGCGAGGCTCGATCTCGGCCGTGTAGCGACGCAGGTAGGGTTCCAGCGCGCAGGCCATGCGCAGCAGGTTCATCTCGGCGACGTGGTCGCTGCTGCGCGCCCCCCGACCGTCGCCGAAGCAGACTTCCAACAGCTGGGCGATGAGGTTGGCCCGCTCCAGATAGACCCCCAGCATCAGGAAGCGGAAGCCTTCGCCATGGCTCATGGTCGCGTCGGCGGCGCCCCTGAACAGGTGCAGGTCGGCGATGACGTCGTGCAGGAAGGCCGACGCGCCCATGTCGAAGAGATCGACCGCCGTCTCGCCGGTGACCTTGAGGTAGAGCAGGTTGAGGCGCTCCCAGGTCTCGGTGGTGATCTGGTCGCGGACCTGTCGTGCATTTTCCCGCGCCCGAGCCAGCGAGGACAGCACGCCGCCGGCGCTGGAACGGTCGAACACCAGGCGTCGGGCCGCCTGCATCGGAAGGGCGCCGGGCGCGGGCGGGGTCTCCCCCGCCGCCGCCACGGCGATCTCCTGGGTTCGGCCGGCGTCGACGGCGCGGTCGAGCGTCGCGGTCAGCATGATGTCGGCCAGCCGCGCGACATGCTCGGCCCGCTCGATGTAGCGCCCCATCCAGTAGAGACTGTCGGCCACGCGGGCGAGCATCATGGCCGGACCTCCGGCGCGTCCCCGTCGGCCAGCACCCAGGTGTCCTTGGAGCCGCCGCCCTGGCTGGAGTTGACCACCAGGGAGCCGCGCCGCAGCGCCACCCGTGTCAGGGCGCCGGGCGTGACGACGATCTTCTCGCCGGAAAGGATGAAGGGGCGCAGATCGACGTGGCGCGGCTCCAGCCGACCGTCAATCAGACAGGGCGCGGTCGACAGCTGGATGGTCGGCTGGGCGATGTAGTTGGCCGGATCGGCGCGGACCGCCTCGGCGAAGGCCTCGCGCTCGGCGGCCGACGCGTGCGGTCCGACCAGCATCCCGTAGCCGCCGGACGCGCCGACGGCCTTGACCACCAGCGTGTCCAGGTTGGCCAGCACATGGCTCAACTGGGCCGGCTCGCGGCAGAGAAAGGTCTCGATGTTCGGCAGGATGGGCTCCTCGCCCAGGTAGTAGCGGATGATGTCCGGCACATAGGCGTAGACCGCCTTGTCGTCGGCCACACCGGTCCCAGGCGCGTTGCAGATCACCACGTTGCCGGCCCGGTAGGCGTTGAACAGCCCGGCGACGCCGAGGTTCGAGTCCCGCCGGAAGGCCAGGGGGTCGATGAAGTCGTCGTCCACCCGGCGATAGATCACGTCCACCCGGCGCAGGCCGGTGGTGGTCCGCATGTAGATCATGTTCTCGTAAGCCACGAGGTCCCGCCCCTCGACGAGCGGCGCGCCCATGAGCCGGGCGAGATAGGCGTGCTCGTAGTAGGCGCTGTTGTAGACGCCGGGCGTCAGGACCACGACCTGTGGGTTGGGCCGCCAATCGGCGGCCATGCTCTTGAGCGTGGCCAGCAGCAGGTCGGGATAGCGTTCGATGGGGCGGACGTTCGACGACTGGAAGACGCCCGGGAATGTCCGCTTCGCCGCGTCGCGATTGGCCAGCATGTACGAGACGCCGGACGGGACCCGCAAGTTGTCCTCCAGCACGGCGAACCGGCCGTCCTGGCCTCGGATCAGGTCGCTGCCGCAGACATTGGCGTAGGCCTTATGCGGCACGTACAGGCGGCGCATCTCGCGGCGGTAGGACGGAGCGCCCAGCACCAGTTCGCGGGGAACGACGCCGTCCATCAGGATCCGCTGATCGCCGTAGACGTCGGCCAGGAACATGTTCAGCGCCTGGAGCCGCTGGGTGAGGCCCGCCTCGATCGTCCGCCACTCGGCGGCGGGGATGATCCGGGGAACCAGATCCGTCGGGATGATCCGTTCGGTGGCGCTTTCCGCGCCGTAGACGGTGAAGGTGACGCCCTGCAGGAGGAACGACCTTTCCAGCGTCTTCTGCCGCTCAGCCAGGGCTTCGGCGCTCAGGCTGGTCAGCCGGCTGTGGACGGCGGCGTAGTGTTCGCGAACCTCGCCCTCCGCGTCATGCATTTCGTCGAAGGCCGGTCCGAGGCGATAGGCGGCTTCGGTCGGCGAGCGCGCGGGGGGCAGGGGGGCGGCGACGGCCGGGGTCACGAGGCTGTCCGTGTCTGCGGCCGAAACGGCCTTTTCACGGTTCATTCCTAACCATGTCGGAGGAATGCGGATCGGGTTTCGTGGTTTCGCGTTGGAGCAGGGCTCGACTGCCCGACATTTAGGCGCCCGGCGCCTGCGTCGATGGAGGTGACAGGCGGCGCGACGCTGGCTACACGGGATTCGGGGCGCACTGGAGGATGAGCAGTTTGGCGCCTACGCGCGTGGCCCTTGTCGTTTCGACCGCGATCGCCCTTTGCGCATGGGCGGGCGCCGCCACGGCCCAGCAGGCGAAGGCCAAGGTCGAGGGCGTCGCCGACGACGACCTCCGGGAAGCCATCCAGCGCGCGGTCGGCGACTCGAAGTCACCCGCCACAACCCGTTTCGAGGCTCGGCGCCGGGCGCGTTCCGCGGCCGACGACGCCATCGCCGCTCTGCGCACCCAGGGCTACTACGGCTACCAGGTCGAGCCCGACGTGGTCGATCCCGACGAGGACGACGGCGGCCAGCCGCCCAGCGCCGTGGTCAAGGTCACGCCGGGGCCACGTTTCCGTTTCGCCGGCGCCGGAGTCGCCTGGGTCGGCGACGAGCCGACGCCGGAGGTGGCCATCGCCGCGGAACAGGCCATGGCGCTGCGCCGCGGCGCGCCGGGGCGAGCGGCGGACGTCCTGTCGGCCGAGGGGCGGATCCTGGCCGCGCTTCAGAAGCGCGGCTACGCCGACGCCGCGCCGGCGCCGCGCGAGGTCATCATCGACCATGCCGACAACACGGTCCGGCCGACCTTTCGCATGGCGGCCGGCGACCTGATCCATATGGACGGCCTGATCTTCGGCGAGACCGGCCGCACCGACCAGGCTTGGCTGCGCCGGCTGGCGCCCTGGAAGGAAGGCGAGGTCTACGATCCCGAGGACATGGCCGAGCTCGAGCGGCGGCTGCTCGACACCGGCGTCTACGACTCAGTCTCGGTTTCGCTGGAACCCAAGGACAAGGTGGATGCGCAGGGACGCCGGCCGGTGCTGGTCAGCGTCGTCGATCGTCCGCGACGGACGCTCGAGGCGAGCGCCGGCTATTCGACCAGCGAAGGCGCGGGCCTCGACCTGCGCCGCACCCGCTACAACCGGTTCGGCCGCGCCGACACCCAGACCTATGCGCTTCGCCTGGCCGAGCTGGAGCAGCGGTTGGAGGGCAAGGTCGCCTTGCCGCATTGGCGGCGGCCGCAACAGACCTTGACCATGGGGGCCGGCGTCTACAACGAGCGGACCGACGCCTATGACGCGACGGGGGTCCAGGCCAACGCCGACATCACCCGGCGGTGGCGCAAGACCTCGTACGTGACGCTGGGCGTGTCGCTGGACGCCAGCAGCAGCGCCCAGAAGCAGAAGATCGACAACGAAACGATCCGCGGCGAGCGGAGCAACATTCTGACCGCCGCGGTGCTCGGCGCGTTCGCCCTGGACCGTTCCGATGATCCGCTGAACCCGACCAAGGGCTGGCGGGTCGAAGCGCGCGCCGAGCCGACCGGCACCCTGGGCGACTCCGAGGCAGCCTATCTGCGGTTTCAGACGCAGGGGTCGATCTATCTGTCTCTGGACGAAGAGGCGAAGACTGTCCTGGCCGGGCGTCTGAAGGCCGGCGCCATCCTGGGGGCGACGCTCGATCAGGTGGCGGCGCCGCGGCGCTTCTACTCGGGCGGCGGAGGATCGGTGCGCGGCTATGCCTGGCAGGCGGTCGGGCCTCGCCTGTTCGACAATACGCCACAAGGCGGCATGTCGGTGCTGGAGGGCAGTTTCGAAGTCCGCCGCAAGATCACCGAGCGTTGGGGCGGCGTCGCCTTCGTCGACGTTGGCGGCATCGGCGATCAGACCTTTCCGAGCGGCGACGACTTCAGCGTCGGAGCCGGCTTCGGGGTGCGCTACGACCTGGGCTTCGGACCGATCCGCGCCGACATCGCCTTCCCGCTGAACAAGCGCGAAGGCGACGCCGACTTCCAACTCTACATCAGCATCGGGCAGAGCTTTTGACCGAGCCGGCCGACACCCCTTCGCCGCAGAAGCCTCGCCGCCGGTACCGGCCCGCGACCGGCGCGGGCTGGGTCATGCTGATCTCGGTGCTGGTCGTCGTGCTTGTCGGCGCCGTCTCGGTGGTCGCCCGCTACGGCGTCAACACCGCGCCCGGCTTGCTGTTCGTGGAGGCGCGCGCCAGCGGCCTGAAGGTCGGCCGGTTCGGCAAGCTCAGGATCGAGGGGCTGCGTGGCGATCTGTGGCGCAATTTCACCGTCCGCCGTCTGACCATCACCGATGAGAAGGGGGTCTGGCTCGAGGCCGACAACCTGGCGGTCAAGTGGCGTTACCATGAGCTGTTCGTGCGCCGGTTCCACGCCGACGCCATCCACGCCTCCAGGATCAAGGTGCTGCGCCGCCCGACCCTCACGCCTCAGACGGTGTCCAAGGGCATGCCGGTCTCGGTGATCATCAAGGACATGCGCGGCCAGATCGAGACCCTGCCCGAGTTCAGCTATCGGCGCGGCCTGTTCAACATCGCCGGAGGCCTGGACATCCAGCGCGACGGGCCGATGACCGTGCATCTGGGGGCGGCCAGCCAGTTGCACCTGGGCGACAAGCTGTCGGCGGCGATCCAGGCCGGCAAGGGGAGGCCGCTGCTGGTCGTGGTCGACGCCAACGAAGCCCAGGGCGGGGCCCTGGCCGGGGCGCTGGGCCTGGCGGCTGACCAACCCTTCCTGCTCAAGGCGCGGGCCAACGGCGACGGCAAGGAAGGCCGGTTCGAGTTCGTGACCACCGTCGGCGCCGCCACGCCGGCCCAGGCGTCCGGCGTCTGGAACAAGGACGGCGGGCAGGCCTCCGGCCGCCTGCAGCTGACGGCCTCCAGCCTGACGGCCGCCTACGCCAAGATGCTCGGGCCGGAGATCCGCTTCGCCGGAACCGGCGCCCAGGCCAAGAGCGGCCTCTACGCCATCGACGCCCGTGTCGACGCCGAAACGCTGTCGCTGACCGCCAAGGGCGAAGCTGACATCGGCAAGCGGATGACCGGCAAGGACGGCGTCGCCCTGACCGCCACCACGAACGCCCTGCAGCGCCTGACCGGCGACGCCGTGAAGGGGCGGGCCCAGACCCAGGGCGTGCTGACCGGAAACCAGGACCTGTTCGCCTACGCCGGCTCGATCGCCGCTTTCGACTTCAGCGCCGCAGACTACACGTTGGCCAAGGCCCAGGGGCCGATCAAGCTGGGCCGCAAGGACGGCGAGTTCACGCTCGAGACCACCCTGGCCGGGGACGGCGGCCGCGGCGCCGGCTACCTCGGGGCGCTGCTCGGCGCGCGGCCGAGGGCCGACATCGTCGCCGCCCGCCTGAAGGACGGCCGGCTGCTGCTACGCCGGGTGAAGGCCGACGGCGCGGGCCTGAAACTGGACGCTTCGGGCGAGCGCACCCTGCTGGGCGGACTGTCGTTCAAGGGCAAGGCCGACCTGACCAATCTCAAGGTCGCCAAGGTCGGTTCGCAGGGCGCGATCAGCGGCGCCTGGTCCGCCTCTCAGGGCGGGGCGGGCAAGCCCTGGGCGTTCACCGTCGACGCCGTCGGCTCGAACTTCGCCAGCGGCTTCGGCGAGCTGGACCGGCTGCTGGGGCCCAAGCCTCGGCTGCGCGGCAAGGCCGAGGTCCGGGCGGGGGTCGTGTCGATCGCCGACGCGCGGCTGGACGGCCTGATGGGCTCGGCCAGCACGGCCGGCCTGATCGGCCCCAAGGGCGCCCTGCGCTTGAAGCTGGACTGGAACGCCAAGGGGCCGTTCGGGATCGGCCCGGTGGAGATCGCCGGCGACGCAAAGGGCTCGGGGGCCATCACCGGCTCGATCTCGGCGCCGCGCGCGGACCTGATCGCCGACATCCAGAAGGTCGACTTGCCGCAACTGCCGCTGACCAACGCGCATATCGTGTTGAGCTTCGTGCAGGGAACGGCCGGTATGGACGGGGCGGTGGCGATCACCGCCGACAGCGAGTACGGCCCGGCCAAGGCTCGCACGGACTTCCGCTTCGCCGACGGTGGGGTCGACCTGTCCGGCCTCGACGCCGACGCCGGCGGGGTCAAGGCGAGCGGCGGCGTGGCCCTGCGCAAGGGCGTGCCGTCGACGGCCAACCTGATCCTCGCGGTCGGTCCTGGCGCCGTGCTGTCCGGCGGGCAGATCAACGGCACCGCGGCGATCACCGACGCGGCCGGCGGCGCCCGCGCCACCCTGAACCTGACCGCCCAGAACGCGACCCTGCGCGCCGTGCCGGGCCTGCGCTTCTGGCGCGGGTCGATCACCGCCGACGGTCCGCTGTCGCGCCTGCCGCTGAAGCTGGACCTGCGCGGCGCCTACAACGCCAACCGCTGGCGCTTCATCGGCACCGGCGTCTACGCGCAGAACGACGGCTCGACCGGCCTGGCCCTCGACGGCGAGGGTCGCTTCGGCAGCGCCGACTTCAAGACGTTGGAGACGGCCCGCATCGGTTTCGCCGGTCATGAGCGGTTCGCCGACCTGAACCTGGAGATCGAGGGCGGCCGGGCGGTGATCAAGGCGCGCTCCGACGCGGAGCAGGCCGACATCCGCGCCGACCTGACGCAGGTCGACCTGGGGGCGGTCAACGAGGACATGGCCGGCGTCATCGACGGCAAGGTGGTCCTCCAGGGCCGCGGCGAACGCCTGAACGGCACGATGGACGCCACGCTCAAGGGCGCGCGGGCGCGCGGCTCGGGGCGCAGCCTGTCGGTCGACGCCCAGATCAAGGGCGTGCTCGAGGACGAGTTGCTCCAGCTGGAGGCCACCGCGACCAATGTCGGCGGGCTGAAGGCCCAGGCCGTGGCGACCTTGCCGGTGCGATCGTCCGCGGCCCCGCTGCGTCTCGCCGTCGCCACGCGCGAGCCCATGCGCGGCCGGTTCACGGCCAACGGCGAGGTGAAGCCGCTGTGGGACCTGCTGGTCGGCGGCGACCGAACCCTGGGCGGGATCGTCGACATGGAAGGCACGATCGCCGGCACCCTGGCCGACCCGCGCCTGGCTGGTCACGCCGATCTGAAGGGCGGGACCTTCGATGACGCCACCGTGGGCGTGAGGCTCCGCGACGTGAACCTCAGCGCCGACCTGGAAGACAACGCCATCGAGGTGACCCAGGCGACGGCGACCGACGGCAAGAGCGGCAAGCTGTCGGGCTCCGGACGGATCAGCCTGCTGCGCAACGGCGCCAGCAGCTTCCGGATGGGGCTGACCAGTTTCCAGCTGATCAAGAACGACCTGGTCGACGCGACCGCCAGCGGGGAGGCGACCCTCAGCCGCGACGCCCAGGGCAAGATGCTGCTGACCGGGGCCCTCGTCGTCGACCGGGCGAGCATCGCCGCCGACCCGCCCACGCCCTCCGGCGTGGTGCCGATGGACGTCATCGAGCGCAACAAGCCGGGGGCGACCGAAGGGGACGTCCTGCCGGAACCTTCGCGAGGCCTGGTCGTCACCATGGACGTCACTCTGAAGGCCGATCGGCGGATCTTCATCGAAGGGCGCGGCCTGGATGCGGAGATGTCGCTCGACGCGCGGGTGACCGGCACGACGCAGAAGCCGATCCTCGACGGCACGGCGCGGATGGTGAAGGGCGAGTACGACTTCGCCGGCAAGCGGTTCGAGTTCGACGAGCGCAGCGCTGTCTATTTGGCCGCCCAGGCCGAGCGCATCCGTCTCGACCTGACGGCGCGGCGCGAGGACCCGACTCTGACGGCGGTGATCCGCGTCACCGGCACGGCGGCCAAGCCCGAGATCGTGCTGACCTCGACGCCGGTCCTGCCGCAGGACGAGGTGCTGTCGCGGGTGTTGTTCGGCACCTCGGCCGCCCAGCTGTCGC